>JAQIBX010000171.1 GCA_027858895.1 Desulfuromusa sp.
CCACAACAATTACGCAGACTGGCTGCTACGCGAATGCCTTACGGCAAACACGCTGGGAGGTTATTGGTGGATCTGCCGGAACCCTATGTTGTTTGGCTGGTTGGCAATCAGCTTCCGAGCGGGTTGCTGGGGCAGCAGTTGCTGGAAATTTACGAAATCAAGGTCAATGGGCTTGAAGATCTGTTGCGTCCGCTGATCCCGCGAGAGAGTCGATGACACATCTTCCCTGGTCTGAGGGGTCGACCCCGCTGATGCTGGCTCCGATGCAGGGGTTGACCAATGAAGCTCTGCGTGCCTGCTATATTGAACGCTATCATCCTGATGTCGTTTTTACCGAATTCGTGCGAGTGCAAACGCAATCTAGAAAGCGGATCGCTCGAGCTGAGCTGGCAGAGATTGCGACTTACTGTTTGAGTGTTCCCCTGGTTGTGCAGTTAATCGGCAATAGTGGCTTGGCTTTGGCAGAGGCGGCAAAACAGGTTCAGGATGTTGGTTGCCACCATTTGAATCTGAACCTTGGCTGTCCATATGGCCGGATGACAACCGGTGCGACTGGTGGTGAGCTACTCAAGGATCCAGGCAAGCTAGCTGAATTGTTAACTGCGCTCCGGCAGGCGATTCGGGGTAGTTTTTCGATCAAGTGCCGAGCTGGTTATAATGACCTGCAGCAAGTGTTTGAATTATTACCGATTTACGAAGAGAGTGGTGTCGACTATCTGATTCTGCACCCGCGGACTGTCGCTCAGGAATATAGTGGCTGGGCCGATCATGATTTAACTGCCCAAATTGCCCGTCAAACCAACCTCCCGGTTATTGCTAACGGCGATATCAACAATGCTGCAACCGGGCGGAGACTCTTGCAAGAAACCAACGTTGCGGGATTGATGCTTGGCAGGGGCGCTTTGGCTGATCCCTGGTTGTTCCAGAGGATTCGCGGTAAGTTGCCGGATGAAGTTGACGAAGCGCAGCGGCGACGGGATTTGTTTGAGCTGCTGACCGACCTGCTGCCTCGTTATCTGGTGAAGTTCTGTGGCGAACGTCAGACATTGATGAAGATGAAGGATCTCCTGAACTTTATCCCTGATGATTGCTTGCAGCGTGATATCGGTAAGCTGAAGCGGGCAACGACTGTCGCGCGTTTTTCGGCGGTGCTGGAAAGTAACTTTTTCTGCTGATTGATTTTAAATTCTCCATTTCGATGCGGACTGTTGGATTCGTTGCCGGGGTTTTGAGTTTGACAGGGGGGGGCTACTGAGTTTATAAAAGAATATTAAATTTAGCTAGCCGATCAATGTACAATCACCGGCAAATAAAGGTGGCTCAAAGCACCACAGGCGTGATCCTCAGGGCAGTTTGAAGTGCCGGTGCAGACGGTCAATCCACATGAACCTGTTAGTTTTCTTCAGAGGTTGATTACATCAGCTCCTCTGTAGGCCGCCCTTATTGCGGTCGCTTAATCAGTTAGGTGAAAATCCGCGTTGTAGCGGATGTCCCTAGCGTGACCTGTTTCCACCCCCCTACAACCAAGGAATGACCATGACAAACCATTTTGGCATGCCACCTGCCCAGGGTTTATACGACCCCAGTAACGAACACGACAGCTGTGGTGTTGGTTTCATCGCTAACATCAAGGGCCGTAAAAGTCATAGTATCGTCAAGCGGGGCATCGAGATTCTCTGTAACCTGACCCATCGCGGTGCTGTGGGTGCTGATCCGCTGGATGGTGATGGCGCTGGTCTGATGCTGCAGATGCCTGATGCTTTCTATCGCGAGGTCTGTGATTTCAAGCTGCCAATGATTGACGAATTCGGCGCTGGCATGGTGTTTTTACCGCAAGACAGTGCATGCCGCGCTGCCTGCATCTCGGTGCTGGAACGTGAGCTCACCCGCGTCGGTTGCAGCATCCTCGGTTGGCGCGATATCCAGACGGATGGTAGTACCATTGGCCGCAATGCTCGTTCCGTAGAGCCGTTGGTCATGCAGATCTTTGTCGGTCGGGGCAAAGTCGAGACCAGCCAACTTGAGCTGATGCTTTATCTGGCCCGCAAGCGGGCGGAGAATGAGATCTGTAACGGCAAGCTTGCCGGCGAGGAACTGTTCTATGTCTGCTCGCTCTCCAGTCGCACCATTCTCTACAAGGGGATGCTCCTCTCCGAGCAACTGAATACCTTTTACCCCGAACTGGATGATGAGCGACTGGTCAGCGCAATTGCTTTTGTCCACCAGCGCTACAGTACCAACACTTTTCCGACCTGGGATCTGGCCCAACCTTTCCGCTATGTTGCGCACAATGGCGAGATCAATACCCTGCGTGGCAATATTAACCGGATGCGTGCACGGACCGCTCTGTTTGCACATCTCGAATTAGCTGATGGGGTCCCGGATCTTGACCCAGTCATTGTAGAAGGCAGTTCTGACACTGCCTGTTTTGATAACGCTCTCGAACTATTGCTGGTTACTGGTCGGAGCCTGGCTCATTCGCTGGCGATGATGGTTCCCGAAGCTTGGGCCTCCAAGGCTCACCTGCGACCCGATGTCAAAGGTTTCTTCGAATACCACGCCACCATGATGGAACCTTGGGATGGCCCGGCTAATCTCGTGGCCTGTGATGGTCGTCAGGTCGTCGCGATTCTTGATCGTAACGGCCTGCGCCCGGCACGCTACTGGATCACCGACGACGACGAGATTATCTATGCCTCCGAGGCTGGCGTTCTCGACATTCCTCCCGAGAAGATTTTGCGTAAGGAGCGCCTGGCTCCCGGCAAAATGATCTTGGTCGATGTCGAAATCGGCAAGTTTAAAGAAGACCACGAGATCAAGGGTGACCTTGCTGCGGCCGAGCCTTATGCTTCCTGGGTGAGCGAGTATCTGATCTCTCTCGATGATCTGCCGACTCCGGTCACTGGGCGAGTTCCCAGTCGCGGCGAACTGCGGGACAAACAGGGGAGCTTTGGCTATACCCTCGAAGAAATGCGCGTAGTCTTGGCCCCAATGGCACTCAACGGTCAGGAGCCAGTCGGTTCGATGGGGACCGATACACCGATTGCAGTGTTATCGAAGCAAAGTAAGTTGCTCTATTGGTATTTCAAGCAGCTCTTTGCTCAGGTCACCAACCCGGCTATTGATCCCCTGCGCGAAGAGGTGGTCATGAGCTTGACCCAGTATCTGGGACCGGCGCGCAACATTTTGATGCCTGGACCAGAACACTGCCGCATGTTGGCAATTGAGCATCCGATCATTACCAATGATGTCCTCGAGCAATTACGTCACAGCGACCTGCAGAACTTTCAAGGGACCACCCTGAGCACCCTCTTTGATGCAGGTCAAGGCCCCGAATCTCTGAAGAAACGACTGAAGGCCTTGTATACCGAGGCCGAGGCTGCTGTCGATGCAGGCCGCACTCTTCTGGTTCTCTCTGACCGTGGGGTCTGTGCGCAAAAAGCTCCAATTCCAGCTTTGCTCGCGCTTTCGGGAATCAATCACCATCTGATCCGGGTTGGAAAACGTAGCCAGTGCTCACTCATCGTTGAAACTGGCGAAGCGCGTGAAGTGCATCACTTTGCCCTGCTGCTTGGCTACGGTGCAACGGCGATCAATCCCTACCTTGCATTTCAGACCTTGCAGAATATGGTTCACGAAGGGATGCTGCCAAGATTGGACGGCAATGAGCGTGGCGAAGATGAAACCAGCATCGTCGATCAGTACAGCAAAAATTACATTAAGGCGATCGGCAAGGGCCTGCTTAAGGTTTTTTCCAAGATGGGGATCAGCACCCTGCAAAGTTATTGTAGTGCCCAGATCTTTGAGATTGTCGGCCTGGATCAGGATTTTACAGACAAGTATTTTCCCGGCACCGCCTGTCGCATCGGTGGCGCAGATCTGAATGTGATTGCCACCGAGAGTTTGATGCGTCACCGGTCTGCGTACGCTGAACAACTGGACGTCAACCGTGATCTGGAACGCGGGGCTGAATACTCCTGGCGTCGTGAAGGGGAGATCCATTTGATGAATCCGGAGGTCATCGCTCTGCTGCAGAATGCCGTGCGCTCTGGTAGTCGTGAGATCTTCAAGCAATACTCCAACCAGGTCAACGAACAGGGCGAGCGACTCTACACTCTGCGTGGTCTGTTCAAGTTCACGCCGCAGAATCAGCCCGTTGCTCTGGATGAAGTCGAACCGGTCTCTGCCATCGTCAAGCGCTTCTGTACTGGCGCGATGAGCCTCGGCTCGATCTCTCCCGAGGCGCATGAAATTCTGGCTATCGCCATGAACCGCCTCGGTGGCAAGTCGAATACCGGTGAAGGTGGCGAGGATCCGCGCCGTTTCACTCCCGATGAAAACGGCGATTTGCGCCGCAGTGCCATCAAACAGGTCGCATCGGGGCGTTTCGGCGTCACTCCACACTATCTGGTCAACGCCGACGAGCTGCAAATCAAAATTTCGCAGGGGGCCAAACCCGGCGAAGGTGGCCAACTGCCTGGTCACAAGGTGAATGAATACATCGGTTCGCTGCGTTACAGCGTCCCCGGTGTGACATTGATCTCGCCGCCACCACATCATGATATCTATTCGATTGAAGATCTGGCCCAACTGATTTTCGACCTGAAGAACTGCAATCCCAAGGCCGAGATCACTGTTAAATTGGTGAGTGAAGTCGGTGTCGGCACTGTCGCTGCGGGTGTCAGTAAAGGGCATGCCGAGCGCGTCATCATCGCTGGCTACGACGGCGGCACCGGCGCCTCTCCAACATCGTCGATCAAACACGCCGGGATTCCCTGGGAGATAGGTCTTGCGGAAGCTCAACAAACGCTGGTGCTCAACGACTTGCGTGGCCGCATTATCGTTCAGACCGATGGCCAGCTGCGTACCGGACGTGATGTCATTATAGCCGCCATCCTCGGGGCAGAAGAATATGCTTTTGCCACCGTGGCACTGGTCACTATTGGCTGCGTCATGATGCGTAAGTGTCATCTCAATACCTGCCCGGTCGGCGTTGCCACCCAGGACAAATCGCTGCGCGCCAAATTTAATGGCAAAGCCGAACACGTGATCAACTTCTTCACCTTCCTCGCCGAAGAGGTGCGTGAATTGATGGCCGATTTAGGCGTGCGGAGTCTGGATGAACTGGTTGGACAGACGCAGTATTTAGAGATGGATGGCGCGATCAAACATTGGAAGAATCAGGGTTTGGACTTCTCGCGAATTCTGGCTAAGCCCCAGGTCGATTCTGAGGTCGCCACCCGGCACATCCGGGGACAGGATCACGGTCTGGAACAGCAACTGGACAACCGGTTGATCGAGCTTGCTGCGCCAGCCCTCGAACGTAAGGAGTCGGTGCATATCGAAATGCCGATCCGCAACTCCAATCGGACCTTTGGCACCATGCTCTCGGGCCAGATTGCTATGCAGCACGGTCGTGAGGGCTTGCCCGGGGGGACCATCGGTATCACCCTGACCGGTGTTGCTGGTCAGAGTTTTGGAGCATTTCTTGCCCCCGGTATTGATCTGCGTCTTATCGGCGAAGGCAATGATTATGTCGGCAAGGGGATGGCCGGAGGGCGTCTCGTTGTCCGCCCCGCCCCCGAGGCCAGGTTCGTCTGGCATGAGAACTCGATTGTCGGCAATACCGTGCTCTACGGTGCAACCGGCGGCGAAGCTTACTTTGCCGGTAAGGCCGGTGAACGCTTTTGCGTGCGCAATTCAGGTGTCACTGCAGTTGTTGAAGGGATGGGTGATCATGGCTGCGAATATATGACCGGTGGCCGTACGATCTGTCTGGGTCGCACCGGCCGCAATTTCGCCGCCGGGATGTCGGGCGGTTTTGCCTACGTTTTTGACGATGACAGGCGCTTCCGCCGGCGCTGCAATCAGACAATGGTTGGCCTCGAGCAGATGTCTGTCGATGACTATGATGCTAAGTGGTTGCACCAGATTATCACCAGACACCATGAACTGACCGGCTCGCCACGTGCAGCCAAGATTCTGAAATCCTGGAGCGAATATCTGACGCGCTTTGTCCGCGTCTTTCCCAACGAATACCGCCGGGCGTTGTCAGAACGGGCCGCCAAGGCCGAGCAGAAGGAGGCTTTCAATGGGTGATCCACGCGGATTTATGAAGCATGGCCGTCGCGACAAGACCATGCAGGCGGTCAACGCACGTCTGCAACATCACAGTGAGCACTATGACTATCCACGCGAGGAGAAGGTCAAGACCCAGGCTTCGCGTTGTATGGATTGTGGTGTCCCCTTCTGTATGACCGGATGCCCGCTGGGAAATTTGATCCCGGAATGGAATGATCTGGTCTATCGCGGACAGTGGGAACAAGCCCTGCGCGCCCTGCATGCAACCAATAACTTCCCGGAGTTTACCGGTCGCGTCTGCCCGGCACCTTGCGAGACCTCCTGCGTGCTTGGCATTAACGAACCGGCGGTGACGATTAAGCTGCAAGAAGTATCCATCGTTGACAAGGGCTTTGAAGAGGGTTGGATTCTCCCGCAACCACCAGCACTGCGCAGCGGTAAGACCGTAGCCGTGATCGGCAGTGGCCCTGCTGGCCTGGCTTGTGCCCAGCAACTCAACCGCGCTGGTCACAGGGTCACGGTGTTCGAGAAGGCCGACCGCGCTGGTGGTTTGTTGATGTACGGCATTCCTCACTACAAGCTGCGCAAGGAGAAGGTGCAACGCCGTATAGATCTTCTTGCTGCTGAAGGGATTGAATTCGCCTACTCCTGTGATATCGGAAAAGATAGGTCGTTTGCCGATATTAAATCCTCCTTCGATGCGGAGGTGATCGCCACGGGGGCAGAAGAACCGCGCGACCTTCCTGTTGAGGGACGCGAACTGGACGGTATCCACTTTGCGATGGAGTTCCTCCCCGAACAGAATCGCGCTAACTGGGGGGATGAGGATGTCGCTGCACTCCATCCCAATAAGCAAGTGATCAATGCCAGAGGGAAGAAGGTCATCGTTATCGGTGGCGGCGATACCGGGTCGGATTGTATTGGTACTTCACTGCGGCAAGGCGCGGCAAGTGTGGTCAACTTCGAACTTCTCGACCAACCCCCCGAAGAGCGCAGCGCCAGCAATCCCTGGCCGCAATGGTCACGCATTATGCGCGTCAGTTCTTCGGTCGAAGAGATGACTACCACCGGTGGCGAGGTCTATTACGAGATCATGACCACCCGTTTTCTCGGTGATAAAGGGCGCATCACTGGCCTGGAAACGGTTAAAATCATCTGGGCCAACGGTCGTCCGGAGAAGATCGCCGGAAGCGAACAGATCTGGCAATGTGACTTCGTCCTGCTGGCAATGGGCTTCCTTGGACCGCGTTCTGAACTGCTCAGCCAAATTGGCTGCGCAACGGACCAACGGTCCAATATCACGACCGACATCAAGACGCGCATGAGTTCGATCGATGGCGTCTTTGCTGCCGGTGATTGCCGTCGTGGGCAGAGTCTGGTTGTTTGGGCGATCAGCGAGGGACGTGAAGTCGCCCGTTGCGTCGACGAGTACCTGACTGGCTCCCAAAGTTTGTTGCCCAAAGTGCGTCTAGAGCCTTTCGTCTACTGACCTGCACAGCAACTCAGCGGTACTGCGTTGTCAACTATCGAGAGTAGTTGACAACGCGCAGTGACGGCAGTTTTTTTGGGTTGCTGATTGACTTAAGTCTGCTTCGTGACAGTCAATTCTTTGCTGTGATTCGCGAGATCAACAGTCGCCTGATTATTGTGTCTAAAAGATGAACTCTTCCACCACCAACCAGCTCATGTTATAAACTTCCACATATTTTATTTGGACTGTTCTTGGGACTGAAACCACTCGGACTTGATAAATTCAGGTCTAGCTCTGTGGGGGCACATGATTCGCCATCCTTTCGTTTTTTTTAACAATCTAAAAATTCGCTGGAAACTGTTGGTTATTATTCTACCGTTGGTGGTCATTCCTATTTTTCTGCTCGGTGGAACCATCGGTTACATTGCCACGAATCAGGCTTATAAAGGGTTAGCGAGCACCAGTAAGGCTGACCTTGACCATATGGCTAGTTTTACCCTTGATCTGTTGGAGGGGCATTATCGTCAATTTGAAGTGTCTCGCAAGGATAAAAAAAGAATTGTCCAGCAGGAAATGAAAACTTTGGTTAGATTTGCCCGCAATCAGATCAATGAGCAACAAGAACCGATTGTATCAGGGACTATTGATCTGGCAACCGGTCAGAAAATAATTCGCAATAGCTTTAAAAAAGTAAGTATTGGTAGCAGTGGCTATCTGTTTGCTCTCACCACCAAGGGGGTTTTAACTGTTCATCCTAGTCGTGAGGGGGAAAATATCATTGAGGTGCAGGATGAGGAAGGTCGCTTCTTTATCCGTGAGCTTATCGAAAAGGCACTGGCATCTAACCCAGAAGAAATCCTCTATACGATCTACCCATGGCAGAATGAAGAACTAGGAGACAGACGATCACGAAACAAAATAGTTGCCTATTCCTACTGCCGTAAGTGGGACTGGATTGTCGCTGCGGGTGGATACCTTGATGAAACCTATGACAATCCTGCATTTGAAAAAAAAGCTCTGACAGCTCTTGCTCAGCAGATCAAAAACAAAAGAGTCGGAAAAACCGGATACATCTATGCTATGTCCAGTAATGGCGTGTTGACCATTCATCCTGATGCCGAGGGACAAAACCTTCTATCTGTCAATGATAATGAAAGTCGGGTTTTTACAGCTGAGATGATTGCAAAAAAAAATGGCTGGATTCGCTACCCGTGGCGTAATCCAGGAGAAAAAAAAGCTCGGATGAAGATTGTTCGCTACCGTTATTTTGAACCTTGGGACTGGATTATTGCTGTTGGCAGTTACGAAGATGAATTTTACGAAGCAGCAAATAATCTTAAATGGCAAATTGCCAAATATGTGTTGCTATTGCCGTTAGTGGTTGGATTAATCGCCACCGTTTTATTATTCTGGGCCTCTAAGATTCTGACCGATCCGATTCATAAAATGATCTTGGTCATCCGCAAAGTCAAACAAGGGCGATTGGATGAGAAGATGCCGGTAAAAAATCACGACGAGCTTGGGGAAATGGCGATGTCCTTCAACCGTATGACCCAGATGATAAAAAAGAACCAGGCGCTGGAAGCAACCCTTGCCCAGCAGGGGAAAATGGCTTCACTTGGAGTGCTTTCCTCGGGAGTTGCCCATGAAATTAATAACCCTCTTGGTGTCATCCTGGGCTATGCTGCTCACCTGGAAAGCAAGATAGAAAAAGACGATCCCAACTATACTTTCATTAGTGAGATAAAGCGGGAGAGTAAGCGTTGTAAAAAGATTGTCCAGAATTTGCTCAGCTATTCACGGACTCCCAGACCGGTTCTTGAACCCACCGATGTCAACCGTTTGCTCCATCAAATTATTGATTTTGCCGGAAATCATTCTGATCTTTACCATGTTCACATCGTCGAGAGCTTTGCTGCCGATATCCCAACATTTTCAACCGACATGGATCAACTCCGCCAAGTTTCTATCAACCTGCTGCTCAATGCGGCATCCGCATCTACTGAAGGAGGGGAGATTAGAGTTTCAACCCGCCTTGATGCAGATCAATATGTTCGTATCGAGTTTTCCGACGAGGGTGAAGGGATCTCTGATGAAAATCAGGAGAAAATATTTGAACCTTTTTTTACCACAAAAACCCGAGGAACCGGCTTAGGTCTTGCTATTACCAAACAGATCATTGATATGCACCAAGGTGAAATTTTTATAGATTCAGCAATTGGGCGAGGAACAACGGTTGTCGTTCGGTTACCCTTGGTCCGGGAAGAATATTAAATAGTGCTCATCCGCAAAACGATGGATGGGCACTAGGCAGTTTTCATATGGGAAATGAGCAATTTATTGCAAGGTCAAGGAAATCAAGGGCTTGCACGGAGGCGTACACCGGTACGCCGCACAAGCAAGGCCGCAGATTGACGCTGAGATTGTAAAAAAGGGCCGTTTCCGGGTGAAAACTAAATAGACAAGAACTTAGGATCACATCATGGCCAAAAAAATTATGATTATCGATGATGAGGAAGGTCTCTGCCGAATGATGTCCATTGTCTTGATGGATGATGGCCATGCTGTTCGCACCTTTAGTGATCCACGAGAGGCCGTCGAGCTATTTCGACCGGGCACCTGGGATTTGGTTATCAGCGATATTAAAATGCCAGGGATGAATGGTCTGGAAGTTCTGCAAAGAATCAAGGCCTGCGAACCGCATATCCCAATCATTGTGATTACTGCCTTTGCTACGGTAGAGATGTCCATTCAGGCGTTGCGTAAAGGCGCCTATGATATGTTGACAAAACCATTTGAGCCAGAAGAACTGCTATTCCGGGTGCGCAACGCATTGAATCAGAAAGAATTGATGACGGAAAATCAGCAATTGCGTGCAGAGCTGGCAGGAAAATACAACTTCGACAAGATTATTGGTGCTTCAACGATATTGCAGCAACTGCTCAATAAAGTCGAAAAAGTTGCTGCTCGTGACACCTCTGCTCTGATTACTGGTGAATCTGGAACCGGTAAAGAACTGATAGCTCAAGCCATTCACTATAATTCTCCACGTAAGGAAAAGCCTTTCATTGCGATTAACTGCGGCGCTATCCCCGCTTCGGTGCTGGAAAGTGAGCTGTTTGGACATAAAAAAGGTGCTTTTACCGGAGCTAACTCAGATAAAGATGGGTTGTTTAAGGCTGCTGACGGGGGAACCCTGTTTCTGGATGAAATAGGTAATTTGCCCATAACGGTGCAGAAAACTTTGTTGCGTTTTTTACAAGAGCAGGAATTTCACCGGGTTGGTGATACCGTTCCGACTCAGGTCGATGTCAGGCTGATTTCTGCAACCAACTCCGATCTGGAAAAAGAGGTTGTAGAAGGAACCTTCCGGGAAGATCTTTTTTATCGACTGAATGTTATTAACCTGCATCTACCACCCCTGCGACAGCGCAAAGCGGACATTGCCCTTCTGTCCGCCCATTTTATCGAGCAACAAAATAAAAAGTTTAACACTTCTGTTGCGGGCTTTTCAGCTGAAGCTCAACAGGTCACCATCGATTATGCCTGGCCTGGAAATATTCGCCAGTTGAAAAATGTTATTGAAGCGTGCATGACGATTGAAACCGAACAAGAAATCAGTTTGGCAACGGTGGCTCAATTTATTGAGATTGATTCCAGTGTAGGTAGCAGCGAAGATTACAATCATGCTTTGGCACATTTTGAGATCGATTATCTGCGCCAGCTTCTGACTTCAGTGGATGGGAATATTGAGGAAGCAGCAAAGAAAGCGAGCATGAATATGGCAACAATCTACCGGAAATTGAAAAAATATGGATTGCGCAAAGAGGATATGCTGAACTGACGGCTAGAAGTCAGGTTGGCGCCACTGACAAATTAAGGTGACTAAGCTAAAAAATAACCACTTCAAGACGAAACATCTCCATAAAGGTCATTCCCACCGGCTTCATGACCCACAGTGCAAGGGCGCAGATAATCAGAAAAACCATCGTCCAATTGAGAATCTGGGTTCGTAGCGTCCAGTTTGGCTCTTTACGTGGATTACCATCTTTATCCAGCTTTGGTGAACGAGTACGCGGATTTTTACGTAATAATCGTCCGGAGGAGAGAAAGATGAGGCCCGAGACAAGAAACTGGGGCATAACATCGGTACTGAGGACCCCAGCTGTCAGCATGATGGCATAATAAACCAGGGCAACCAACCCTAGAATTGTCATTTGTTGACCAAGATTCATCGTTTTGTGCCACTTGTTTTTGATTGGTAGAAAATAGTGTTTCCATAGATGAAAATACCCGCAAGCTGTTTTTTTTTCAACTTGAATCGTGTTTAATCAAGACACTTTGCAGCCAAGCTGAATAGGTAAAAATACTTTGGTTCAGGATTCATTAGCTTCGACAGCGATATCAGCCCATTCCCCCAAAGGCAATATCACCCGACCCCGCACTTGATTACAGGTCTGCGCTATAACCATATACGCCGCGACCAGTGAGGCAAATATCCCGGTACCGCTACCGACAAACAGAAAAACCCGGTCAGCGCGCAAATAATCCATTGCCAGAGCCAGAAAGAAGAACATCATCGCTCCGTAAAGGGCTTGAATCGCAACACTTTGGCGAAAGCTAGCGAGAAATATAATCGAAATAAACAGACCCCAGAGGCTCATAAAGGAGAACATCGTGACTGGATCAGGGTGGCGGCCCACTCCAAGTTGTGGGGCAATTTCATAACTGAACAACGATAACCAGAAAATTCCCAGCGGCAATAATGTCGCCGCAGCATAGGCATGTCCCTGTTGTTGACTACGAATTCCGAGCAGAAGCTGTGTGCAGCCTCCACCAAGAAGGATCGCTCCGGTCAGGTATATTGGTGGATTAAAGGGTTCGATCTGGCTGAAGATATAAGCTACCAATGTTACAGCCAACGCCAGCAATCCTAGCGTTGGCAATCTGTCTTGCTGCGTGGTCATGATCGCTCCCATGCTATTGGAGAGAGCCTTGTCCCGAGACAGAGCTCTCTCCATAGGTGGTAGATGGTCAAGCAGTTAATCCTGAACCTGCTGCAGAATCAGGTCTTCCTCTTCGATAAAAACCTCTTCTGTCTCGGTTACTGTTGCTGTTGCTTTCTGCGTACGCAGGGTCATGGCCATCATTGCACCGACAAGAAGCAATACGCCGGCAACGATGAAGGATGAATCCATGCTGCCGGTTTTAACTTTCAGCATCTCAGAGACCCGTACCAGAACAAATGCGCCAATACCCCAGGCGGAGAACAGCAGGCCATAATTCATGCCGAAGTGTTTCATCCCCCAGCTATCCTTGGCAAACGATGGGAACAGGGAAAGGTTGGTTCCATAGTTGAAAACCATTACCGTTACCAGCAGCGCCACCAGAATCGGGCTGCTGCCCTTGCCACC
This sequence comes from Desulfuromusa sp., assembly GCA_027858895.1. Taxonomy (GTDB): domain Bacteria; phylum Desulfobacterota; class Desulfuromonadia; order Desulfuromonadales; family Geopsychrobacteraceae; genus Desulfuromusa. The sequence continues at coordinate 12,967 of JAQIBX010000171.1, forward strand.
GAGAATAGGAATCGCAGCAAACATCAGACATGCCTGAAAAGCCAACATGATACACAACGTTGTTGCTCGACCAATTTTGTCTGAAACTACACCTGCAATCAGTCGTCCGGCAGCATTACCGACCGACATGATGACCACAACCAGGAAGGCCATTTCACCCATTGATGCTTTAGCCAGCCCTTTGGCACTGCCGATAACCATTAGTCCAGCACCTGAACCAATAAAGAAACAAAGCCACAGGGTGTAGAATTTTGCGTTAGTAAAAAGCTGTGACGGTTTCAGATCGGGAACGGTTGAAACTGTTTTGGTTTCCATCTGTTTGGCATCTGAATCAGCAACATAGCCTTCTGGTGGATTAGAGATCAGCATACCCAGACCGCTGACCACTATCGCAAAAGCAATACCAAAATACATCATCGACTGCTGTAGACCAACTGTCGCTAACAGATATTTAGCCAGTGGGGCAATATAGACTGACGCCAAGCCAAAACCGGAGACGACAATTCCAGCGATCAGTCCGGTTTTGGCCGGAGAAAACCACTTTAATGCCGGTGGCGTTGCCGCCGAATAGCCGAAGCCGATCCCGGTTCCTGCCAACATCCCGAAACCAGCCACCCAAGCCCAATAATTGGTCGTTTGTGAAATCCAGACAAAACCGGCACCAACCAGTAACCCACCGATTGCACAGGTGGCTTTAGGGCCAAACTTATCCTGAAATTTCCCTGCAATAATCATTGCAGCTGCAAATGCCAGACATGCAACGGCATAAGGGTCGTTGATGCTTGCTGCATTCCAGGAAAAGGCGCCTTCTCCGCCAGCGGCGATTGAATCTGCTATAGCACCTTTAAAAATACTCCAAGTATACAGAATGCCCAGCGCCAGGTTGATCCCAGTACCGGCTAGCACAACCTGCAGGCCGCGATGTTTAATTTTTTGTGGTTGCATAATAGTTCTCTCCCTTGTTGGCAGTTCCGCGACCAAAGAATCGGATTCTTCGGCAAGATCGGAATTTAGTTTATTGCATCGATAAGAAGACGTTACGTCTTTAAGGCGTTGGGATAGTGGCCATTTATTACTGAATTTGATCTTGATAGGCGTGTGGTTTACGTGAGGTCTGATTTCAGGCGCAGGTGACGTTAGTGGAATAGATTTTTTGGTCGACCCAGTTCGACCTGCGAACTTTTCAAGAACTTCCGGGTGACTTGTAGCCAGGTCGTCAAATTTGTCGCATTCCAGGTAACGGGAGGAGCAGAAGTGAGACATTGCTACAACGTCATACGGAGAAATATAGTCTTCGCCCACATCGCAAAACTTTTTATTGTGGTCAAAATAAGGACATATCGGCATGGTTTCCTCCTTAATAACTGTGTTCTATAGCTGTGGTTCAATCGCAACCCGCATGCCAACTTTTAAAATAAAATATCGAATAATTACGATAGGTTGGCGACGGATGGATTTTTCTTGGAAGTGCCTGTTTCGCAAATTTGCGAAAAGAAGTTCATTCTGTTGGCTGGAGAATCTCAGTGGGAATGAAGTGTTGTTATGCTTGTTAAGTCCTGATTTTTATCGTTTTTTAGAAAAGAAAAATCTTCGATCTGGTACAAAAAAACGTGGTTTTGCACTTTTAAAAAGCACTTCATGTTTTTTTCGCAAATATGCAAAAAAACAGGTGGCGGTCTGAAATCAGGTTGACAGATACATGGAACTATTCTCAAACCTTTGTCTGCACTTAATATGGTTTGTCGTGTTGGTTGATTAAATCATTACTTTAAGATTCGTTGTAAAAGCTGGTGTAATTGCTGAAATTTAGCGTTCTCTCTTCACAAGATATTCACAGCTGATTGGCAATATGTTGTGTCTATGAAGTAAAAAAGATACTAGATGTAGTGATTTTGTCTTGGGTCGCTAAGACACTTATGCTAATGTCTTCGACGTTACATTTTGATCATTTTTGTTGACATTATTTTCCTGCTCAGATGGGCAGGGAGGGGCACAATGGTAGAATTTATTCGTAAGCGTGATGGTCGTCTGGTTCCGTATCTAGAAGATAAAATCTCCCAGGCTATTATCAAGGCGGTCAGTTCAGTCGGTGGGAGTGATTTTGAGAGAGTTTCTGATATCACCCGTCAGGTCGGCGGGATACTTTCGGTTCTCTACAAGGGTGATCGGTTTCCAACCGTTGAAAATGTGCAGGATCTGGTTGAGAAAATCTTAATTGAAAATGGTCATGCGCAAACGGCCAAAGCTTATATTCTCTATCGTAAGCAACATGAAAGCCTGCGTAAAACTCGTGAATTCATGCAGGAATCGATTGAGTCTATCGATTCCTACCTGGTGCGTGAAGATTGGCGAGTTAACGAAAATGCCAATATGGGTTATTCGCTGCAGGGTCTCAACAATCATATTGCTGCCAATATTACCAGTCACTACTGGTTGAATAAAATTTACCCTGATGACATTGCCAATGCCCACCGCGATGGAGAATTTCACATCCACGATCTCGGCATGCTATCTGTTTATTGCTGTGGCTGGGATTTGAAGGATCTTCTGCTGAAGGGTTTTACTGGAGCCTACGGTAAGGTTCAGAGTGCTCCGCCGAAACATTTCCGCACTGCTTTGGGGCAGGCGGTCAATTTTTTCTATACCCTGCAGGGGGAGGCAGCGGGCGCCCAGGCATTTGCCAACTTTGACACTCTGCTGGCACCCTTTATCGCCCACGATCAATTAAGCTATGCCGAGATTTTACAATCACTGCAGGAATTTGTTTTCAATATGAATGTGCCGACCCGGGTCGGATTCCAGACACCATTTACTAATATCACCTTGGATATGATGGTGCCGTCGAATATGGCGCAGGAGGCGGTCGTCATTGGCGGCGAGTTGACGGATCGTTGTTACGGCGAATTCCAGGCTGAAATGGATCTGTTGAATCGGGCTTTCTGTGAAGTGATGATGCAGGGTGACTCTTCGGGCCGGATCTTTTCTTTTCCGATCCCAACCTATAACATTACCAAAGACCTGGACTGGGAGAGCGAGCGCTTGCGTCCGGTCTGGGAGATGACAGCGAAATACGGTATTCCCTATTTCAGTAATTTCGTTAATTCCGATATGGATCCCGAAGATGCTCGTTCCATGTGTTGTCGACTGCGCCTTGATAATCGCGAATTGAGACGTCGGGGTGGTGGCTTGTTTGGCTCCAATCCGATGACTGGATCAATCGGCGTGGTCACCATTAATCTGCCTCGAGCTGCCTATCTAGCCAATGATAAGGCCGAGTTTTTTGCCCGTATCAGCAAGCTGATGAAGTTGGCATTTCAGTCACTGGAGATCAAGCGCAAGCAACTGGAGCGCTTTACTGCAGATGGTCTTTACCCTTATAGCAAGTTTTATCTATCAGCCATCCGTGAGCGCAGTGGTAACTTCTGGGATAACCATTTTTCAACTATTGGTCTGATTGGTATGCATGAAGCCTGTCTCAATTTGTATGGTAGTGGCATAGACAGTGAAACAGGGCAGGCTTTATCTCAGGCAACGCTTGAGTATATGCGTAAGCAGCTTGAGGCTTTTCAGGAGGAGACCGGCCATCTCTATAATTTGGAGGCCACTCCAGCGGAGGGAACCAGCTTCCGGCTTGCCAATCGTGACCGCAAAAGTTTTCCAGACATTATTTGTGCCGGGGATGAAGAGCCCTATTACACCAATTCAACCCAATTACCGGTCGGCATAACTGAGGACATTTATGAGGCTTTAACCCATCAGGATAAGATGCAAACCCTTTATACGGGTGGCACAGTTTTTCACGGGTTTTTGGGGGAGCGGTTGGAAGATTGGCGCAGCGCACGGCTCCTGGTCAAGCGGATTTCTGAAACCTTTCATTTGCCTTATTTTACTCTGAGTCCAACGTTTACCATCTGCCCGGTGCATGGCTACATATCGGGTGAACATTTTTCTTGTCCTCATCACCAAGAGGGTCAGGCGGCGTAGCTCATAACTGAAAAGGGGACTGAATTCATATTCTGTCTCCCGATTATCCGGGGACAGACCAAAGGTCAGTCCCCTAACACTCTAACTGAGAAGTGAGGAGGTCGTAATGGCAACAAAGTGTGACGGGAAAACCGAAGTATATTCACGGGTATGTGGATTTTTTCGACCGGTTCAACAATGGAATCGTGGCAAAAAAGAAGAGTTTAAAGAGCGTTCTGAATATGTTGTTGTGACCAAGGAGCAAAAACACTGAAAACGATTCGAATTAAAGGTTTTCAGGGAACCAGTTTGCTCGATTTCCCCGGACGGGTTGCTTCGCTGGTCTTTACTGGCGGTTGTAATTTGACTTGTCCTTTTTGTCACAATGCCGGGTTGGTTCTGGATCCTGATAGCTATCCAGACTATCCCCTTGATGAGTTGCTGGCAGACCTGAAACAGCGTGAGGGTTTTATCGATGGGGTTGTAATATCGGGCGGAGAACCGACCATCGATGCTGGTCTGCCGGCATTTTTATCGCTGCTAAAAGAGAGAAACCTGCAAGTTAAGCTCGACAGTAACGGCCTGGCGCCGGAAGTTATTGCTCATTTGCTGGAACAGCAATTGGTTGATTACTTTGCTATCGACATAAAAACCAGCCTCAGTCGCTACAATGAACTTCATACGATACCGGTTGCGACAGAAGCTTTGCGTGAAACGGTGAAAATTCTAAAAAAAGCGCCCGTTGAAGTTGAGTTTCGCACCACCTGCATTCCACATCTGGTAGCAGAAGCCGAAGTTGATGGAATGGGGCAGTTGCTGCATGGCGCCCCACTCTGGGTTTTTCAGCAATATGTTCCGTTACACGCCATGGTTGAAGAGTTGCAACAATATGATGTTTATAGGCCTGAACAACTTTATGCTTTGGCAGAGAGAGCCAAAGGATATGTAGATCAGATTCAAGTTCGGGGAATCTGAAATATTTTGGTAGTATTCAGGGGCCATGTACTTGTTACGTGTCCCCTGAATACAGTTAATAACTCACAAGGTCGCGGGGTTGCGCTCCCGCCCGTCGTCTTCATTTCTTTGTGCGACCAAAGAAACGAAGCAAAGAAAGACGCCCGAACTCATCCCTGGTGGCAGCCTCTAATGATGAATCAGATGTCTACGTTGGAGGGGGTACCGGCAGTCTTTAATTCTGTGGGGTAAACTGCCCACTGAAGAAAACCCGAATAAATGATTGGCTGAAAGGTTCAGCTTAAAAGCCCCTGAATTCCGGTGAGTTCGGGGGCTTATTTTTTGGTTGGATATTCTCCTCAGCTATCTGGAAGACCGCCTTTTTTGAGTAGATAACATCCACACCAAGAACAGCCTTACTATTTCTAACGTTTATAAAAATTGACAATAACTGCTATATTTGTATATTATTACGAACATTATGGCTAAAAAGAAAATCTACATGTATCCGGGTGAGGCTAAGCAGCTCGCAGGCTTAGGGCAAAGGCTCAAGGACGCGAGGCTTCGCCGACGCTTCTCAATGGAGACTGTGTGCGCTCGTGCCGGCATATCGCGCACGACTCTGTACAAGGTTGAGGGCGGCGATTCATCGTCGGCATTTGGACACTATGTTCAAGTGCTGAGAGTTTTGGGTCTCCTCGACGATTTATCTTTCCTGGCAAAGGAAGATGTTTTGGGCCGCAAACTTCAGGACGAGTCGATGCCCCAGAGAAAGAGAGCACCCCGTTCAAAGGTGAAGAAAGATGGTTAAACCAAGAGACCAGATTTGGGTGTGGCTTGATGATCCCGATTTCGGTCCGCTTCAACATATCGGAATTCTCTCAAGGGGGGTAAAGGGGAGCATCAGTTTTGCTTATCAAGACGACTGGCTCCTAGGGCGAGACAACTTTCCACTTGATCCAGAACTGGATATGTTCGCTGGGGAGTTCTATCCAAGAAACTCAAACTTTGGTGTCTTTATGGATTCATGTCCTGATCGCTGGGGGCAAGTTTTGATGAAACGCCGCGAAACCATAGTAGCAAAAGAGGCGGGGAGAGTGCTGCGAACGTTGGATGCATGGGACTTCCTTCTTGGTATTCAGGACTGTACCCGCATGGGGGCGCTGAGATACAGCCGCCCTGATGAAGAAAATTATCTGTCCGATGAAGAGCTTGCCGCTCCACCTGTTTCGAAAATTTCCGAACTTCAAGAAATTGCATATGAGCTGACCAAGAAAAAACTAGCAAGTCCGGAAAAAATCAAGGAATGGTTGAAGGTACTCGTAGCGCCGGGAGCCTCCCTTGGTGGGGCACGCCCCAAGGCAAACATTGAGGACGAGACAGGCCATCTCTGGATAGCCAAATTTCCATCGGCGAATGATGAGTACGATGTTGCCCTGTGGGAAAAACTTCTTCACGACCTGGCATATGACTGCGGGATAAATGTTCCCGATTCACAGGTTCTCCAAGTCGGATCAGGTTACCACACATTCATGGTGAAGCGATTTGATCGCAACAGGACCGATCGCTATTTCTATGTATCAGCCATGACTATGCTTAACCATATCGACAGCGAAGATGCCAACTATCTTGAGCTTGCGAACTTTATCTCCACTATGGGCGTCCCAGGCACAATTAAAGTTGACCTGAAAGAGCTTTTTACTCGAGTGGTATTCAATGTTGCTACTGCCAATCGAGATGATCACTTACGCAATCATGGTTTTATTAGAAAGCCATCCGGGTGGATACTCTCTCCTGCTTTTGATATGAACCCATCATTCAAGAAAGAGGAACATGTCCTGTCAATCGATACCGATCAACATGATGCGGATATTCAGACCGTGATCAATACGGCTCCTTTTTATCGCCTCAGTGAGAGTGAGGCTGGCGAAATCACAGAGAAGGTTCTTGGAATAATTTCGGGGTGGCGAACCCGTGCCCGGAGGTTAGGTCTGTCCAGCTATGATTGTGACGAAGCAGAGCATCTATTCTTGGCAAAATAATTAGCAGAATTACAGTTAAAAGCCCCAGCCTGGTATTCCAGACTGGGGTTTTTAATAGAGATAGATTGAGCCTCTCAGAGTTGTATTTTGTGACAGAACAAGCAGCGGAATTTTGAAGGATGGTCTTCTGCAAAGGGAACGTCATTGTCATTGTGGCAATCTTCACAAAATTTCTCAGCTGCTTTTTTCCCATCAGTTTTAACGATGTCGTAAAATTTTAGGTGAATCTCATCTTTTGGTACCGGTTTGGTTGTTTCTTCGGGTGCCATCCAGAGAAATATAATAATGGCCAAAGCCCCCAAAAGAAGCAATATATCGCGCCTTTTCATGAATATCTCCTGCGAGAAAAATTGAGTTTAAATGTGTGAAACAACGTTGAAGGGTTAATTATTATTCCGATTTGATAAACAGGAGGTAGATAAACAGGAAAACAACCACCGCGCCGCCGCCAACAATAATCCAGAGACCCCCACTTGCAATTCCTTCTACGCCGGTTCCTTTGCTGAGCGCTAAGGAAACGACCAGAGCAAAACCGCCGATCCCGCTGATAAAACCCGCTATTGTCCGCCAGCCCATAAAGTAGGTGAAGAGTATGATGATTGCAAATCCCCCCAGAAACCAGGGGTTGGTGCTCAGGTCGCCAATGTTCCAGTCCTGCAACTGTTGCATGACTTGATCAGTACGAAAATTATCCAGATACTGCTTAATGTCGGTCCAACTCATATCTTCTCCTCATCGGATCTGCTGAACAAAGGGCTTCAGTAGTTTCCAGATGGATAGAATAGTAGCAGATTGTGTATCGATGGGAAAGTGGTAAAAGCCCGTAAATCTTGACTTTATCAAGGGGCTTAACTAGGATGACATGCTTGGTTTTTAGACTGATCTTGATGCTTATTTTGTTATAAAATGTCATGATGGAGCTTCTGTGCAACATCGTTCGATTGGTATATTCGATTCTGGAGTCGGTGGCTTGACGGTTTTTAAAGAGATTGCCCGGTTACTGCCAGAAGAAAATTTGATCTATCTCGGTGATACCGCCCGGGTTCCTTATGGAACCAAAAGTGTCGAAACGGTTCGGCGTTATGCTCTGGAAGCTGCCGAGTTTTTGGTCGGCCAAGGAGTCAAACTGTTGGTCGTCGCATGCAACACTGCTTCAGCGGTTGCTCTTCCCCTTTTGCGGGAACGCTTTCAGTTGCCGGTGATTGGGGTGATAGAGCCCGGTGCCCGGCGTGCCGTAGAAAGCCGCAATCGCCGGATTGGGGTTATCGGCACCGAAGGGACGATCAATAGCAATCGTTATCCTGAGGCAATTCATGCCTTGTTGCCCGATGCACAGATATTTTCTGCACCATGCCCTTTATTTGTTCCCTTGGCCGAAGAAGGCTGGGCAGAACACGAAATCGCCAGATTGACCGCGACGGAATACTTGCAGCCTTTGTTGGCCGCTAAAATTGATACTCTGGTTCTTGGTTGCACCCACTATCCACTGTTGCGTAATACTTTGCGGCAAGTTCTTGGCGAAGCTGTTGCTCTGGTGGATTCAGCGGAAGAAACAGCAAAATCGGTGCAGCAGCTTTTCCAGCAACAAGGGCTGGCGAACCCTGAATCAGGAGGTCAACGCACTTTTTTTGTGACCGATGTTCCGACCCGATTTGAACGTGTCGGGCAGGCATTTTTAGGGTCTCATTTGGGGCGGGTTGAACAGGTACAAATAGGGTAATAGCGTTGATGAGGGCACGATGAAAAAATTGTTGTTAAGCCTGCTTGGGGTATTGCTGGTTGGAGTTCTGGTTGGTTATGGAATCAGCTGGTTTTTTCAGCAGGCACAAAATACTGCTGAAGAGGTTCGGGTTGTTATCGCCAAGGACGTTCCGGTTCGTGAAGTTCAACTCTACTTTACCGCGCCGCTGGGTTCTTTTCTGGTAGCAGAACCTTATGAAATTCCTGCTTGTGATGAAGATCGTGATTGCATTCACAGTCTGTTGCAGGGCTTGATCAAAGGTTCTCAGCAAAAGAACCTTGCGGTGTTGCCGAAAGAAACAAAAATTCTTGCTGTAGAGGTGGAGAACGATCTGGTTCGGGTTAATTTTTCCAAGCAACTGGTTGATTTTCACCCGGGAGGAAGTTTGACGGAGTTACTGTCAATCTACAGCTTGGCCAACAGCCTGAATGAAAACTTTCCCTATGTTCGACAATTGCAAATACTGATAGAAGGCGAGCTGCGGCAGACTTTAAAAGGGCATGCTCGTATCGATCAACCGATATATGCTGATTTCAGTTTTAGTGAACCGCCATTGACGGGTTCACTTCCTGAACAGGGAGAAATCAATACCGATGGTCAGGGGCTAAGCATTGAGAAACTTATCCAGGATAGCAATTCTTCTGGAAATAACTGAAAAAAACAGGGAAGATCGTTGAGTCATTCAGGCTGTTGCGGTATAGGTTAACATCCTATTAGTAGAGGAATATCCATGATTGTTGGGTTTAACCACAATGTTTCTTATCGGAGTGTCGATTTCCATGTCCAGACAGAGGATGGTGGACTGAAAAGACCCCAGTTAGTGACCCTGCTTTATCATGGTGGAACCATCATTGCGTCACAAAAAACAAGCTACGCTGATATTATCAAGGTTGATGCACTTGACCACGTCGTTGAGGAACTGGCGAAAGAGCAGCATAAGGGAATGTTACGGCGTTTGACCAAAGGTGAGTTTGATGAGCGGATTGTGGAACTTGGCATACCTCTGGGCGCTTCAGCAAGCCAGCCGTCCCAACCGTTGAACATAACCGAATCATCGCCAGCTGAATCTGTGCAACCGGAAGAAAAATCGATCACAGTTCCCACCCCCGAACCGGTGACCATTATTGAAGAACCACTGGTCGATAAATTCCGTCAGCCAAAAGTGTCTCACGAACCCAGCCTTGATGATCTGATCTATGCCTACCTGACAGCAGGACAGAAGCAAGAATAGCGCTATTTTAAAATCACATATTTTTACTCAATAAACGCACAATTTTTGATGAAACCCGTCACCACCCATTATCGATACTGACCCCTCCCTGAATTGTCTATTTGATTTACAGCAATCTTCTTTTCTTAAATATCAATTGTTATGTACGGAATTATATCAAATTATCACATGTCTCTAGTAAAATCAGGGACTTTGGGCGATAGTTTTTCAACAGCCTGTTAGGCAGTGGGAAATGGAATTGTTCACATCCACTCTCTATAGATACAAATTTACTTCGGGTACTTTGCATCAAGCTCAGTCTGAATCAATTGCTGTAATTGTCTGTAACCAAAGGTTTGGAGCGGTTTTCCATTAACAAAGTAGCCAGGAGTTTTTTGCACATTCAGTGTTTTCACGTCGGCCATATCTTGTTCAATAATTTTTGCAATAGCAGGGTCATGCATATCTTTTTTGATTTGCTCGATATCCACGCCTGCTTTGGGCAGAAATCCCCATAACTTTTGCGGCTGCCAGTTGCCGTGGCTGGCCCAAACATTTTGCGATTTAAACATAACATCCAGGGTTTCCCAGTACTTCCCCTGCATTCTGGCGGCTTCAAGAATCTTGACAAAATCATCTGCGCCGTCATGGAAGGGGGCGTAGCGAAGAACCAGTTTGATTTTGCCTGGATTGGCGGCCATGATCTGTTTGATAAAGGGGGCAAAGGCGGCACAGGTTTCACAGGCCGGGTCCATAAACTCAACCAGATAAACTTTCGCATCATCGCTGCCAAGCGTCTGAGAATGGTCTCTGATGAAAAGTTCAGCGTTTTCTTCCGCCATAAAACCATACTTTTCAGACTGTTGGTCTTTATAGTAGTTGCTGCCGATCACAAAAGCTAAGACCAATACCAGAATTGCGGAACCGAACATTGCGTACTTCATTTAGATGTTCTCCTCTTCAGGATAATTAAAAGGGCTATGAGGGTCGAAAATGCGAAAAAAGAAAGCATTGGGATTGATATAAATCCAAACAATTCTATGTATTTTTCTGTACAAGAAACGCCCTTCGAGCAGGGCTGGATATTTTCCGGGATGATTCCGGCATAGAGCAAGGTATGGTAAAGGGCCGTCAAACCACCCACTATGGCAAGAGGCAGGGCATACTTGATAACGCTTTTATCAAAAGTGGGGAAAAGGCCAACTGCAAAAATAAAGATTAAAGGAAACAAGCAGATTCTCTGATACCAACAGAGGACACAGGGCTCATACTCCAAAACATAGCTGAAAAAGACACTTATCGTGGTTGACACGCTGACCAAAAGCCAACACAGAAAAAGCAGCGTCCAGTTTGTATTAGTTGCTTTGTCGGGCTGAGACATATTTAAATTCTCCAAAATAGTGCGGTGATTGATGCAAAAATCGCGGGGCGAATGCCGCTTTTCATCCAGAAACTATCCTTGTACCGGAATCCACTGGTAGAAAAACATGGTGATTGGTCCCAGCAGATTGAACATGAGCATGAGGCCGACAGCAATCAGCATCACACCGGTGCCAATTTCAATCAGGCGGATGTATTTCCTAATCCGCTTAAATGCCGTTAGAAACTGATGAAAGAGAAGGCCCGAGACCAAGAATGGAATGCCCAGCCCCAGAGAATAAAACGCGAGCAAAACGACTCCCTCACCGACTTGACCGGAAGAAGCTGCCACCATCAGAATTGAAGCAAGAATGGGACCGATGCAAGGGGTCCAGCCAGCTGCAAAGGCGATCCCGACCACGAATGTGCCGATAAAGCCACTCGGTTTTTTATGCAGTTGAACCCGCTTTTCGCCAAGCAGGGCACCAAAATGAAACAGGCCGGTTATATGAACTCCAAACAGGAGAATCATCAACCCGCCGATTTTCTCAACCCATTCAAGTCCCTCACGCAGAAAGGCTTGGATTTGCGTAGAAGCGATGCCGGCAATCGCACCGAGCAGAATAAAAATAACGGAAAACCCCAGGATAAAACAAAGGGAATGGAGCAAAACCGTTATGCGGACCTTGGCACTGGGCTGTGCTTCATCAAGTTGACTGAAAGACAGGCCGGTAATATAGGTCAGGTACGATGGAATCAGCGGTAACACGCAGGGTGAGGCAAAGGATAAAATCCCGGCGGTAAACGCAATCCAGTAGGTTATGTCAGCTGTTTCCTGAAGCAATGTTTATCCTTTGGTTAAGCTCTTGAAATAGGTAATCGCCTTCGTACTGGACCAGTCAAGGGGGCCGATGACCTTTTGGGCAATCGTCCCATCTTTGCGAATGATATAGGATTCGGGAAACTTATAAACCCCGTAGAGTTGCTGCACGACCGCTTTATCATCGTAAAGAATGGGAAAAGTGTGGGGATTCTTTTTTAGAAAATCAGGCACAATGGTTCGGCCATTTTTCTCTGTATTGATTGCCAGTATGACAAAATCGTCACCAGCCATGACTTCATTAAGTCGCTCCATCGAAGGCATCTCTTCAATGCACGGTGGACACCAGGTAGCCCAGAAATTCACCATGACAACCTTGCCGCGAAAACTTGCAAGAGAGACCGGGTTGCCTTCTGTATCTTCAAGCTGAAAGTCAGGGGCAATATCGCCGGCAACAACTGATACAACTGTAGGCATATTGGTATAAATGTAGCCAGCACCGCCTACCAACACGAGTAAAACAATAATTAACGCCAGTCGACGCATATAGAACCTTTCTTCTTTTCACAGCAACGGTATTTTTTTCATAAAAAGTCACGGTATAAAAATCGTGGTCTTTTCATGCCTAATCGATAGATGCTTGCTAAACGCCTCAATTTGGGGGGCTATTTCGCCAGGTTTTACGAGTGACTCAAGCTATGTCTTAGCTGTCAGGAAAGAGCGAGAGGAGTTTATTGTAGAAGGATAACTGTCCGCAGGGCCATTACGGCCTGAGGGGGTGGCAACTGGGAAGCAAGGCTCAGGTTGGCAAAACGCGCAACCCCTGACTTTTGGGCAGGAATGAAAGGGAGATGAGTCTGATCAATATCAGTTGCAGTCATTTTACTTAGCGGACTGGTCCGATTTGAGGGAGTAATGACCGAAGAATACACAGGAGAATCTAAACAGTCTTCCTCCACTACAGACAAAAATAGACCGGTTTGAGCGACTTTTTCGCTCTGCTGTAGTTCATCGTCAATAGTGTGGCAAACGGCCCAACATTGACCGACAGGATTAAACTCCAAGTGGGAATGGCTTTCCACCCTCTGGCACCAAAAAGATGCATTTGCGGTACTGAAGCTAAGCAATAGATAGATCAACACAAAAAATCGGGTGATCCACTTTGCATGTAGGGTGTGTGTCAGCATGACAGGTGCCTTAAAATAGAAACCACCACAAAAAAACTATTCCTCAACCAATACCAGCTTTTCTAAATGAAAACGAGGGGGGAAGTCTCTTTTTCTAACTACGCATTTGCACAGTTTTTATTGGTCCCCCCCGTAGCATCCGAAGGATGCTGACAAACTTGGCGGGATGATGGGTGGTAAAGGCCACAAGGGGTATTGCGAGGATTGCAACCGGTCCTGTAATCAGGGCAGGTGATTTATGAATGCTTGGCATATTTGCTCAGAATATATCATGAGACCAGACTATTAGCTGGCTGCTGCTGATTTGCCAGATCCATATTATGCATATACAGGGTTTGGCTCGGGAAGGCGATTTCGAGCCCGATCTTTTCCAAGCTCTCCATAATCTTCAGACAAAGATCTTCGCGCGCGTCAAGGTATTCTCCCCAGATGGTGCTGGTGGTGAAGCAGTAGACCATGATGTCGAGGGAGGAGGCGCCGAATTCGGTAAAGTTAACCAGGGAAAAATCCTGCTGAATGGCAGGGTGTTCCCGCAACAGTTGTCTGATGCCGGCTACGGCTTGGCGCATTAGTGCCGGAGTTGTGGCGTAGGTGACCCCAATGGTTAATTTGATGCGGCGTTTTGGCATCTGGCTGATGTTGTCGATCGACATATTCATCAAAACACTGTTGGGAACGGTGATCAGGGTTTCGGAAAAAGTTCGAATCCGGGTTGAACGGAAGCCAATTTCTTCTACCGTCCCCTCCATATCACCCGCTTTGACCCAGTCACCGATGGTGAAAGGTCGATCGAGGAGAATCATGATCGAGCCGAATATGTTGGATAGAGTGTCTTTTGCGGCCAGAGCTATTGCCAAACCGCCTAACCCCAGAGAAGCGAGTAAGCCGGAGATCGAATAACCAAGGTTCTGAACCAGCATGAGAACGGCTAAAAAAACAATAAATACCCGTATGGTTTTACGAATGAAAGGAACCAGATGATCGTCAAGGGTTGATTCAGTAACTTTGGCCCAATGGCCCAGCCACTGTTCAATAATGGCAACCAGGTTGTAACAGAGCCAGGCAAGGTTGAAAGTCAGCAGTATTTGAACCCCATGCCGAGCCATCCGGTCAAGGTTGGTTGGCTGAGTTGGTAGCTGTAAAATCTCGACTCCGAGATAGCAACCGATCACAACGATCAGAAGCTCAGCGGGCTTGTTGAGAATTTTGAGCAGAAAGTTATCCATCTGGCTGGATGTTTTTTGTGCCGCCTTAAAGATTGATTTGGTAAACAGGTGGGCAAGAACCCGTTTAAGCAAGAGGGCGACAAATAAAACTGCAAAAGCAATGATAAGGCGGCTCAAACTGATGCCAATGACAGTTTGATCGATCAGTTGCTGAAAATAGGAGAATTTTTCCATCCTGCAATAAACTCCGCAGCAGAGTCACAATGAACCCTGCGACTAGATGTTATTTTTCCCAGAGTCCGAGCCCTTTTTTCTGGGCTTTTTTTTCGGCTTTGAGAAAATCTTTTTTATATTTAAAATCATAGCGGCGAAACACTGTTGCCAGACCATTTTCCAATAGAGCCAGATTCAGCATGTCTCCGTTTGGCAAATAGACATAGGCAAGCAGTCGGTCATACTTATCTTCCTGTATTTTGTCAAATTCAAGCCTGACCCTTGTCCCTTTGATATTGCGAATATTATAATTTTTTGCCTGACGGGAAATTTTGCGTAGGGCTTTAGCCTCAATATGAAGTTTTTCCGTGTAGAAACGATCCCTTGTTGATGCTTTGTACTCTGGGGTGTCGATGCCAAGCAAGCGCACTTTGCCAATATTTTCGATCATCAGTGTGTCGCCATCGTAAACCCACAAAACTTGTCCAGTGAGCTCTGTCGCATGGGCTGATCCTAGCAGCAGAAAGAGGAGGGCTAATACCAGACAAAATCTTTGCCACATGTTTTAGCGACCCCAGAAAAACCGCGCAAAGAATCCTGTAACCCCTCCCCAGACCAGATTGGAGACAACAATTAATAGCGGTGTCAGCATGCCTAGATCGAACCCTGCCATCCCTTTATGGTAGACGTATGGGTAAAGATAGAAAATGGCGGTCAATGTCGGCAGGAGTGAAAACCAGAGTCCTTTGCGAGCCCAGTGTCGGCGATGACGGGGGATCCCAACGGTGAAAAAAAATCCCAACCCCCAAAATCCACCAATGAACATCTGTGGATAGAGTTTTGAAAGCTCCAGGGTTTGAGGCATTTTAACCCCGATGAGATTTGTGATGCCCCATTCATTACATCCCCAAAGAAACAGACTACAGGCTAGGGCTCCGAGCAGACCAGCGACAAAACAGACCGCAAATAACGCGCTACTTTTTGGCATGGTTCCTCCTGCATACATTGCATTACAAGATGGCTATTGAGTCCTGCATGGTGCTAGTTTAGGCAACTTTGTAGTAATCTCGGGACTGTCCCCAGCACCATCGGGGGCTGTCCCAAGAGTTACGAGCCATGAAACTGTGGTGGTTCGCACCGCAAAAACCTGGGACAGCCCCCGTGCGGGGACAGCCCCGGATTTGCTGCCATCTAACCGGATTCAGGTCTCAGGCAAGATCTCATTCATGCTACCGCTGCGGTATCCTTGCAGATCAAGGGTCACATAGTCAAATCCATTTAACTTAAACGCTTCAACCAAGTCGAGGCGGAGTGTTCCCTCCAATAATCTGGCGATCTCTTCAGGAGCAACTTCAATTCGAGCCAGTTGATTATGACAACGAACCCGGTAATGTGAAAAACCTTGCAAGCGCAGCCAGGTTTCACATTGATCGACCTGTTTTAATCCCTCAAGGGTAATCCGGTTTCCGTAGGGAAAGCGGGTGGCAAGGCAGGCAAAGGGTTGCTTGTTCCAAGTGGATAGACCAAGTTGTCGACTTAATGCTCTAACTTCCTGTTTTGTGAGGTTGGCCTCCAAAAGTGGTGAGTGGATTTTTAGCTGAATGACGGCTTTTTGACCTGGCCGGTAATCATCTTGATCATCAAGGTTAGAGCCGTCGAGCAATGTTTTGCAATCGGTCTTTGCCACCTCTTTTAAAAATAGACTGAACAGGTTGTGTTTGCAGTGGTAACAGCGTTGCAGCTCATTTTTGACAAAATCAGCCAGCTCCATTTCGTTGCTGTTGATCAATTGTTGCCGGACGCCAAATTCCTTGGCGAGCAGTGTGCTCTGTTCTATTTCATAGCTGGGAAAAATCGGGGATGTTGCCGTGAGGGCGAGAACGTTATCCGCTCCAAGGCTGTCGCAGGCAACTTTAAGCAGGAGGGTTGAATCAACCCCCCCTGAAAATGCAATAACGACAGAACTAAACCCAGACAGGATATTTTGCAGGTGTTGATACTTTTCCTCCAGGCTCATAACGAATCAGATGAAATACATGAAGCGATGATCCAGCTCTTTTTCCAGCCCCATCTCCTGTCCCTGCTCACACAGATCTTTTAAGCTGATAGAACCAAAATATTCCCCGAGGATACGGCTCCCTTCGGCCCAGATATGCTTGGTGGGGCATTGGTTGTCAAAATCACAGGAAGGCGCTGCTTCACCATCTTTACGATGTCCCTTGATACAGTTGACCAGCAGTAATTCCCCTTCAGCGGCCAGGACAATTTCTTTAACCGTGATTTCTTCGGCAGGTTTCATCAAGCTGTATCCGCCTTGGGGCCCACGGCGGCTTTTCAGCAAGCCAGCTTTTTTCAGATCCTGAAAGATTTGCTCAAGATAGCGCGGTGAGATATTTTGCCGCCGGGAAATATCCTTAATCTGTGCCGGTAGATTTCCGGCATGAAAAGCCATATCAAACATGGCCCGAACGCCGTAGCGGCTTTTGGTAGAAAGTTTCATAGGTTTATCTCCTTAAGTTGTTATGCTGATCAATATAGGAATCTTAACCAATATTGTCAAGAATAAAGCACGCTTTTTAATGGGGGATTCTGCCGTACACAGATCCTCTGTACGGATTTGTCGGTAAGGTTGCTTTTCTGCCTCTGCTATGGCTACATGAGAAACTGTAATATGGTCGTTTCAGAGAGTTTCAATGTCCAGGGAGGGTGCGATGAAGCAGTACCAATTCCAACTAGAATTTCAAGTGCGGGACTATGAATGTGACATGCAAGGGCATGTTAACAATGCAGTTTATCTGAATTATCTGGAACATTGTCGTCATGAATTTATTAAGACCCTTGGGCTTGATTTTTCTGAACTGGTCAGGCGTGGAATCAGCCTGGTGGTCATCCGGGCAGAAGTGGATTACAAGTATTCATTGTGCAGTGGTGAACGTTTTATGGTCGGTGTCATGCTGGAACGGGTTTCCCCTTTGCGCTATCGATTTGTTCAGGATATCTATCTGCTGCCGGAGAAAAAACTGGTCTTAAGGGCGCGGGTGGTTGGAACTGGGGTCAACGCTGAGGGACGACCGCAGTTGCCGAAAGAGATCAGTGCTGCTTTGGATGAAATTTCTTGATAGCTGTGGGAGAGTAACAAAGATTCATACTCATTCGCCGCGGCAATTATCCAAAACTTAGTATTTTTCCCTTCATTCCGTTTTTTTGCCCTTTTCTCTTTGCAGCAGTGAATTGATCTGCTCTGCAGGGACAGGGCGGCTATATAAATATCCCTGTGCCTCATCACAGCCAAGGCTGGCCAGGAAATCCCTTTGGGCTGTAGTTTCTATTCCTTCAGCCGTAACCTGAAGCTTTAGACTGTGTCCCAAGGCAATGATCGCCCTGACAATTGCTTCATCCTCAGAACTTTTCTGGATATCGTTGATAAAGGACCGATCAATTTTCAAGCGGTTAACTGGCAAGCGTTTGAGGTAATTCAATGACGAATGTCCAGTTCCAAAATCATCAATCGATAGTTCGACGCCAAGGTCACGGATTTGCTGTAGCACAGTAATGGCCTGCTCCGGATGTTGCATGATGAACCCCTCGGTGATCTCCAGTTCTAGAGAGTCGCCAGGCAGACCCGTTTCCAATAAGATTTTTTGTACCATTTCCGGCAATTGTTTTTGCTGAATTTGCCGACCAGACAAATTGACCGCAATTCTACGAATTTCGAAACCCTGTGCTCGCCAACTCACCAATTGTTGACAAGCGGTTCGTAAGATCCACTCTCCCATTGGAATAATAAGTCCGGTTTCTTCGCTTAAAGGGATAAAGTTATCTGGTAAAATCAATCCCACCTCTGGGTGTTGCCAGCGAACCAGAGCTTCACAGGAAACGATTTTTTCTTCCGAGAAAGTAACTTGCGGTTGGTAATAGAGAATCAGTTCCTTCCTTTCCAGAGCTCGGCGTAGCTGGCTTTCCAACATGACTCGTGCATAGGCCTCCTCGGTTAATTTGGGAGAATAGATTTGAAAACAATTCTTACAGTTCTCTTTGGCTTTGTACATTGCCGTATCGGCATTCTTCAGTAGAAGATCGACAGAATCACCATCATCAGGAAAAACTGTAATGCCAATACTGCCACTTAAATAAAACTCGTAATCACCCACGCTAAAAGGCTGTTTCAACCGCTTCAGCAATTGCTCTGCTCGAATGGTCACATCATGAATTGAACGGACTTGATCCATAACTACAACAAATTCGTCCCCACCAATGTGGGCCACCGTATCGACTTTCCGACTGTGCTCTTTTAACCTTTCGGCGACTTCCCGAAGAACTTCGTCGCCCGCTGCATGTCCCAGACTATCGTTGACATGTTTAAAGTTATCTAAATCAATAAATAAGACCGCACCTTGATTCCTCCCCCTGATAGCTTGCTGGATAGAGTGATTAAGACGTGCGTGAAGCAGCTGTCGGTTGGGAAGTTCTGTCAAAGGGTGGTGGTGAGCCTGATGATCGAGTTTCTGGATCACATCGTTGATTGCTGAGATATCCGAAAATACACCGACATAATGGGTGATTTCATTCCTATCATCACGGATTGAGCTGATCGTCAACCACTCAGGATAAGTTTCCCCGTTTTTTCTCTTATTCCAAATTTCCCCCTGCCATTGTCCAGATTTCTCCAAGGATTGCCACATCTGTTGATAATACGCTTGATCATGACGGTCCGACTTTAGAATTCTCGGATTTTCCCCTAGAATCTCATTGTCAGGGTATCCGGTGATACGACAAAAAGCTGGATTGATGGCCTTGATAGTTCCCTCTCTGTCAGTAATAATGATCCCTTCGGTGGTGCTTTCAAAAACCTTGGCCGACAGGATCAATTCTTTTTCCTGCTCTGTTTGGTTGGTGATATCGCGTGCTCTGATGACTGCGCCACTGATCCGTCCATTGTTCTCGAGGTAGGGCGTTAATGAAATGTCCATGTTCCGAAGTCCAACCCCCGGATATTCCAACCAACATTCGTAACTGAGAGGGACTCCAGAAAGGCAGTCACTCATTTTCTTCTCTACAACTTTTTTATAACGATCTTTGTCAATGATATCAGCGACATTCTTACCAATGATATCTTTTTCTTCCAGGCCGTAGTAAGTCAAATATACGTTATTTGCAGACAGATAGGTGCGATCAGTATCGATAAAGGCGATCAGATCAGTATTGGTGGTAATAACCTTTTCATAACGCCGCAAAAGCATTTCAACATGATGACGTTTAATCGTTAGAGCAAAAAAATCTGCCAGTTGCTTGATTGTTTCCTGATCCTCTTTTGTGTATTCAGGTCCCGCATTGGCCAGGGTAATTTGCCCGAACCGTTTGTCATCGATCATAACGGGAACGGTCATAGGCTGTTGCAGGGGAATATGCCCAGAAAGTAATCCTTGTATTGCTTCTGTCTCGGGCAGAGAGTCGGAAGTATTACCTTTAAATTCTCCGGAACCCTCCCGGTGTAATGCCGAAAAAATAACTTCACTATTTTTGAGGGAAATCAAGGGTTCGAGTGTTGTAGATATCGTGTCCTGCTGTTGGGGATGTTCGTCTGTATGGACAATCAGGCCACCGGTTTTTGCATCAATCTCTCCGATAAAACCCAGCGAACTGCCGGTGAGAATTTTAGCCTGGCGAAGAACCTGTTGGGCAATATCCGCTAAGGTCTGCTCTTTCGTAAGCAAAGGGTGGTAGAGCTCAGAGATTGCCGTACGCAGCTTGAGATCTTTTTCAATCAGTTTTTGTTGTTTGATCTGTTCGGTGATGTCATGGACTACCGTGATGCTCCCTTGTATTTGGTCATTTTCTAAAAATGGGGTACTGACGGTACTGACCGAGAAGGGAAATCCCTGTTGATGCTTGAAATCCATATGGGGACAACGCTTAACCTTTGATATGGGGTCAAGTTGGAGTGGGCATCTTTGTCCAGGAAAGCTCATATGGAAAATATCATGGGCATTCTGGCGTAATAGCTCTCCAGCAGGGTAACCGAGCATCTTTTCCATAGCCGGATTGATATAGGTGATATCCCCCCTGATATCGATAGCGTAAACCCCTTCACCCATAGATGAACTAATCGTTTTCAGGAGCTTCTGCTCTTTTCTTTTTTGCTCCAGCACTGATTGTAGAAAGCCGCGATACAGAGCAACTACAAACAGAATGAGCCCTGTCACCAGGTAATAAAGCCAGAAGTAATCAGCTAGTTTTTGAATTTGTGGTTCCGGGGTGGTACCAACTAAATAACCGCCGTTTTCACCTCCAGTATTTAGAACCGGATGAAACACAGCGGAGAATAATTCATTATTCCAGCTAATAAATTGGGAAAATGCCACCCCCTGTGACATTTTGATTTTTACCTGATCGTTGCTTTTTAAAACTTTGAGCAAACTTTGTATTTTTGTCGTTATTTCTTTGTTTTGTTCCTGGTCTAACGAAAGCTCTGGGATGTGTCTACGTCGAGTAAAGTCTTGGTGGATTTCGTTGGTAATATAATATTTCTTCTGCTCTTTAAGTAATTTATCAAAAAGGTCCACTTTCTTTTGAAAGAAAACAAACTCTGTCTTGCTGGAGGTTTCAAGCTGTTGAACCTTGCGGTAAATTGTACGATAGGGGTTACTGACTTCAACCGAACCAACATGCTCACCATGGTATATAAGGGGGTAGACATGCCGATAACCATCGAGAACCATACCACGTTCATAGCCATGGACCGCACGGAGAGACTTATTAACCAATACAATCGAGGGACGCGACTCAGTCAAGTCATCATCGCCTTTTTGTGGCATCCGAAAGCATAGCATGGAGCGATTATCTGGAAACTGAAAATGGAGGATTTCGGCAACGTCTTTTTTGCTGCGCTGATAAGTTTCAAACAAAGATCTATACAGCAGACCTCGTTGGGTACGTTGTTCTATCCCTTCACTGTGAACGATCTTCTGGACTAAAGAAAGAATCTTATCCTGTTTCAAAACCTCATTAAAAAATGTATCGGCCAGAATTCGATTCGATTGCAATACGCTGGAATAAGCCGTCTGCTGGGTTATTGTGCGCTGATCAAGGGCGCCTACTTTGAAATGTTTGTAGGTTGTTTGAAAGGCATAACCGATCACAAACATGGCAAAGACATAAAACAGCAAGAGTCTGCCCCAAACCTTCATTTGAAGACTCCATCGGTATCCACCTTCTTGGCCAAGTCAGTAATCATTCTGAAATCATCGACTGTGACCGGGATTGCTCCATATTTAATCAGAGCCCCCCAGTCTTTAGTTAATTCGGCATCCTTTTGGTTTTTCAATGGTTCCAGTGCTAGCAAATGTTTTCTCACCTTATCTATTTCGGCATTACTAAGAGTACGCTGGTTGGCGACCAGGACAAAGCTGGGGATAGATTCACTTTCAGCGATCAGATTAAGTCCGAGAGGCTGAAACTGTTTGCCGATGGATGTTTTGATGCCACAGGCGGAAAATTTACCTGCGATGACAGCTAAGGCACAGTTGGGGTGGGTTCCGATATATTCAAATTTATTATCGGCAAGGCTTAAACCCCGCTGATTGAGCAGGTGTTCGGTCATCATAAAACCACAGGTACAATAGGGTTGGGTTAAAGCGAATTGTTTGTTTTTGAGATCGAACATTTGCAAATTATCGGCAGAGAATACCCCCATAGAGCAGGTAAATCCACTGCTACCATCGGAGTTCAAGAATTGCAGAAGAGGGATGACGTTGGGATCTTGATTTGCAATCATAACAAAGGGAAGCGGACCGAGAAACGCCAGATCGATCTCATCGAAAACCAGTGCGTCTACAACCTTTTTGTTACTGCTTTGGAAGGCAAATTGAACCGGTCGCTGAAGTACGCTTTCCAGGTATTTAATAAATGGGTAAAACTCTTGACGGATGTGTTCTTCACTGTACATTGGTAAGGGGCCGAACCGAACTGGCGCAGCA
>JAQIBX010000181.1 GCA_027858895.1 Desulfuromusa sp.
CCAGAGAGTAAATTTCCAGCAGGGTGACATGAATCAATGGGCCCCGAAAGCGCAGATCAAGATCTGTCCCCTGCGGTTGCAATTCAACAAAGCGCATATCCAAACGAAAGATGCGTAAAAATTCAATGAAATTGGCTTTGATAAAGGGAAAACTGGCTAAATAATCCAATTCGTCATCGGCAAATGACAAGGTACAGACGTGTTCTAACTGCCGCAGAATTTCGGGAATCAGTGCCGCCAGATCGTAACCGTTGCGGTTACGACAGGCAAATTTCCATTCAACATCGACGGTACGAAATTCAGGGGCATGATAAAAAGCCTGCAGCATCGTGATCTTGTACAGATCGGTATCCAGAAGACTGTCAATTAACCATTTCTCGATGGGGGGTGATTTCATCTTTAAGCCAGATCTGCGCTGGAATTAATAAATTCAGCGCCGGCTGAGCGCATATCTTCAATCGCTTGCTGACTGGTTTCCTCCGCAACTCCGCGGCAACCAGCTAGATTGACAATGATCCGAAACCCAGCTCGCAATAATTGCAAGCCCGTGGCCTTGACACAATAGTCAGTCGCCAATCCGCCTAATAATATTGTATCGATCCTTTGTTCTTTCAGCCATTCGATGGCTCCAGTACTGATTGTCTCAGCTAGATCCTGATAGCAGGCTCCGTAAGGGTGCATCAGCGGATCTTTTCCCTTTTCAATCACCAGATCGTAATCTGCTTCATTCGGCAAGCCGGGAATCAATCGATTCCCTTCCGTGCCAACAACACAATGTGGCGGCCATTTGATATCCAGATTCGGATAATCACCTGAGACCGGCTGCATGATCTCTGCAGCAGAGTGTGCCACCCATGGCGCTTCAGCGGGGTGGCAGTCCTTGCTGACCAGGCGAACTTTGGCAAATCCAGCTTGGGCATTCAATTCACCGGCAATCTGATCGCCGCCAATAACTGGAAGCTCGTCAGGACAGAGGGGAGTAAACCCACGCTGCGGATCGACATCAAAACTAGCCGTTTTTACTTTATCGATTCTGATCATGATCTCCTCATTCTTTATGAGTGGAGCTGGCAAATTGCAATTATTCCTTTGCAAAATGGAGAAGCTGTAGTTCATTACTTCTGTACATTGTTCTGTATAAATGGTCTGAAATTCTCCTGCTAGGAGTTCTGGAAAATAACAATCCCCCTCCATTTTGGTATCCAGTTCGGTTAGATAAATTCGCTCTGCCAGCGGCAGGGTCTGTTGGTATATGTCAGCTCCGCCACAAATGAACAGTTCTTCTGCAGGGCTGGCAAGCTGAATTCCCGCTTCGATAGTGTTGGTTACCTCACAGCCTGCTGCCTGATATTCTGGATCTCGACTGACAACAATCGTCCGCCGGCCCGTTAATGGTTTTCCAATCGACTCAAAGGTAAGCCTTCCCATCAGCAGTGTCTGTCCCATGGTTAATTGTTTGAAGCGTTGCAGATCACTTGGCAGATGCCAGGGGAGCTGACCGTTTTTACCAATCACCCGGTTTTTTGCCATGGCAACAATGATGGAGATTAACAACAGCGCACCTCAGTTGCAGGAGAATCGATTTTCAGGCGGCGCACCAGGTAGCGATCAAAAACTGATTGGGGCAGCGCCTTGATCAAACGGGCCAGCAAAAATACCACCAGCAACGAAAACAGTAATCGTCCCCAGAAGATTCCAGAAACATGGGCACCGAGAACCATCAACAACAAGGTATCTTCAAAAATACTGTGACAAAGCCCCATCAGGGCAACCGAAGAAAAGATATCCTGCTTGCTCAACCGCCCCGATTGCGCTTCCCGGATGATCAGTCCACCACCATAACTTAAGCCGAGGGTCATCCCGATGATGGTGATGGGTGCTGCTTCGCGCCCCATCCCGAGCAGTGCCAGGACCGGCTCAAGCAGGCGGGTCATCAGATCACTGATGCCTAGTTTTTTCAGGACCCGCAGGAAAGTCATCAACCCCAGGATAATCAAAAAAATCATCAACATAGTTCGCACTTCTGCGGTAACCCAGGCGCTCCAGGTTGGTTCCACTGCGTCGGGGCTCCAGAGGGCATGATTTGCCTGCTGCAACGTGCCACTGAACTGGTAACCGAGATGCAGAATCCAGCCAAGTAACAGCGCGCCGCCAATCCTGATAACAGCCATCGCTCTGAATCGAGTCCCGGCTTTTTGGGCAATCCGTAATTCAACCGGTAGTCCATGCGCTACCAGAATCATCGTACCAAGCACCGTCACTTGTGCGACGGTCAGATCCAAACCGGGCGCCACAGAAGCAAACACCACCATACCACCATAGATACTGGTCACCATTGCCGTTGCCCAGACCAATCCAAGTTGCCCCGGTAGTCCCACCAGTTCCATCACCGGCCCAAGCAACACACCGATCTGATCAACCACCCCCCACTGCTGCAGAAAACGGGTTGCAATACTGATCGGAATAATAATCTTGAACAACTCTCCACTGGTGCGCAAGGCATCGAGAAAGAGCTCAATGATGGTTTTTTTAAATCGATTGAAATAACTGCTGGAAGGTTTTTCGGTCATTCCTCAACCCTGGATTGCTTCACTGTCATTTCACTGATCACCAGTTTAAAAACCGCCGTTGCTTGAATCATTTTGTCCGGATAACTGAATGTTTCGTCGCTGTAGTGCGCCATAAACAGATCCAGTCCTCGCTGCTTTTCTTCCGGACCTTCAATCAGCGATATTTGTCCATGGCCAACCACTGACTGAAATCGGACACTCCAATCGCAGGCTTTGTCACCTTTGATCAATCCCAGATCAAGGGCGACAGTAAAAGCCACCTGACGATTTTCCCTGATCAGGTCGATTTTACGCCCTTCCTGAGCGGAATGAAAATAGAGGGTGTCATCATCATAACCGTAATTCAGAGTCACAAGATAGGGCACCGGTTCTGCGGCAAAAGCCAGTTGGCAAATTTTTCCGGCCCGTAAAATTTTCTCAATTGCTGATTGTTCTGTAACTGCTTTGTCGCTGCGGCGCATAAAAATCTCCTGTTATGGTTTGGTGGCCACAAAAATCGCTCGAAGTGGAGCCGGGTGCCCTTCAATCGTTTTCTGCTGGTCGTGCGGATCGAGGTAGTCTGACAGCGACTCAAAGGTCATCCATTCTGTCCGGCGTTGCTCTTTGGTGCTGGTTTGGCTGGTATCGACGCAGACAATATCTTTGAATCCGCAGCGCTGCAACCAAAGCGTTATGGCGGCAATCGAAGGGAGGAACCAGACATTGCGCATTTTTGCATAACGTCCTTCCGGCATAAAGACGGTCGCTTGATCCCCTTCGACAATCAGTGTTTCCAAAATCAATTCTCCGCCGGAGCGCAAACAACCTTTCAGCTCAAGCAGATGGTCGATCGGTGAACGGCGATGATAGAGCACGCCCATCGAAAATACACTGTCAAAGCACTCCAGATTGGCCGGTATATCTTCCAGCCCCAACGGCAGGACATGATGATAGTCATCCCCCAGATAGTGCTGCATGACGAGAAATTGCAGCACAAAAACCATGAACGGATCAATGCCAAGGACGAAATCTGCCCCAGCACCGCGCATCCGCCAACCGTGATAGCCGTTTCCGCAACCGATATCGAGCACTTTTCGCCCCGCTAACGATTGAATGTGCGGCAAGACGCGCTCCCATTTCCAGTCGGAACGCCATTCGGTATCAATATCAACGCCGAACAGGTTGTAGGGCCCTTTGCGCCAGGGGTGAAAGGCTTTGAGTTGAGCCGTTAATTCTGCCCGGCTGACATGGCCAAGATCTTCAGCCCGGCCAATTTCAACCTTATCTTCCAGCTCAATTTGAGATGGCCGTAAGTCCGGCAATGCGTTCAGCCATCCAACCATCTCCCCGTGGCTGGTCGCGTCGAATTTTGCCGGTAGGGTCTGGTGCAACTGTTGCGCCCATTGGTGCAGGCCCAGCACTTCAAGGTGCGGAAAGAGGGATTGATAAAAATTCACTTAATTGCGACCAGTGAAGCAAAGTTAAAGCATTGGAACCAGAGCTCAGTAAAATCAAAACCAGCTTCTTGCGAGCGTTGTTGATGACACGCCAGAGTCTCCGGAATCATCACATTTTCCAGTGCCGTGCGTTTCTGACTGACTTCCAGATCGCTGTAGCCATTGGCGCGTTTGAAGTCATGATGTATTTCCACATGAAACTGCTGGTTGAGAGGTTCTGCAAAGGCCATTTTCTCCGATAAGATCAGGATACCGCCCGGCTTTAAGCCCAAATAGATCCGCTTTATCAACGTCAACCGCTCGGTCAGGGGGATGAATTGTAAGGTAAAGTTCAGCACCACGACTGAAGCATTTTCAATACTGACATCCTGCAGATCGGCACAGATCATCTTCACTGGAATGGTTGACGCAGTATCGCGATCCAAAAGTTCTCGGCCACGCTCAATCATCGCCTGCGAATTATCGACAGCAATAATGTCACAATCAGGCTGGCAAATAGATTGCCGCATGGCCAGGCTGGCCGCCCCTAACGAGCAACCCAGATCATAACAATGACTGTTTGCCTGGGCATATCTGGCGGCCAGAATCCCGATATTTGAAATCATCATTCCATACCCGGGGACCGAGCGTTGAATCATGTCCGGAAAGACATCAGCGACCCGTTCATCAAAATGGAAATCTATAATTTCATTTAAGGGCGCAGCATAAATGGCATCTTGTTTTTTCACAACTTGGTTGTCCTTCTTGAGATTGCTGGATGTTGCGTGGTGATGGGCACTTAATTTGGACTGAAGGGAAAAAAGAGTCAAAGAAAAAAGGGTGCGGCGGCATTGGTTAGGGCAATTTATGAGGTGAATAGGTGCGCCCGTTTACTCTCAGTAGCAAATGAAATATGGGGAGCCTGTCTAGTTTAGACCTAGTTTATTCAGTAGATCCCCCCCTTGCAAAGGGGGCGAGGGGGGATTTTGCAGGCGACAATTAAAGACAAATCCCCCTGAATCACCCTTTATTAAAGGGGAAACCTGGTCTTGCGAACGATTGGTGCTAATCTGATCAAATAATTGTTATGCATATAAAATCGATTCACAATTGCACGGAATCCGTGAATACGATAATCTTACGGCATGATACTTTCGTTCGGAAACAGAGCAACTTCAGATTTATTTCATGGGATATCCAGTAGTCGTGCGAGGAGACTACCAACCCAAATCAAAGAGCCCGCACTGTACAAACTGGACGTGCTCAATGCGGCTCAATCGTTAGAAGACTTGAAATCCACGCCAGGCAATCGGCTAGAGCTATTGAAAGGGGATTTTATTGGTTTCCATAGTATTCGTATCAATAATCAGTGGCGCATTGTTTTCAGATGGCAAGTATCAGGTGCGCACGATGTTCAAATCATTGATTACCATTAACAAATTTGGAGGTGACAAAATGATTCCATCAAATCGAATAGCAACACATCCTGGGATTATCTTACTCAAAGAATTCATTGAACCGTTAGGTTTATCACAAAAGGCTCTGGCTACTCATATTGGCATACCTGTACAACGAGTAAATGAAATCGTTAGAGGGAAAAGAGGTGTATCACCAGATACGGCGTGGTTGTTTTCTAAGGCATTTAATACATCGCCTGAATTCTGGCTTAATTTGCAAGCAACTCACGATTTGTCGCTTCACAAACCGAAACAGCATGTCCAACCACTCGTATCTCTCAGCGCATAACGAATAAGAATAGATAGTGCGAGGAACGAGCCGCGACCTTATCCTGTGGTTGGACAGACCCGACCACCATACATCGATACCGTTTTTTTCAGATTAGCGACCCACGCCCATTGGGCGAATTTTCGTAGAGTAACTTTTGTTTGATACATAAGAAGATCAAAGACTTTTTTGACAGGATAAAGAGCTGATAAAGTCTGATGAAAATCAAAGGTCGGAAAAACGGTTTTTTAGGGTTAAGATTTAACAGATTTTATCCTGTTGATCCTGTTAGAGTTTTTTTGAGGTTGTTACAAAAGAGCACCATCAGGCCGCTAGCTTTAAGTTACTCAAAATCCCGATGGTTGAAATCATCATTCCATACCCGGGGACCGAGCGTTGAATCATGTCCGGAAAGACCTCGGCGACCCGTTCATCAAAATGAAAATCGATAATTTCATTTAAAAGTTTGGCATAAATGGCATCTTGTTTTTTGATCACGGCTCGGTTGTCCTTCTTGAGATTGCTGGATGTTGCGTGGTGATGGGCATTTAATTTGGACTGAAGGGAAAAAAGAGTCAAAGGAAAAAGGGTGGGCGGCGTTGGTTATGGCAATTTATGAGGTGAATAGATGTGCCCGTTTATTTTCAGTACTAAATGAAATATGGGGAGCGTCCCTAGTTTATTCTGCGAGTGCCTCTTTCGCTCAGCAAAAGATCGGTTTTCTGCTGTTTGCAATGAATATTGCGGATGATTCTAAAATAGCCAGTTTTTGTTAGAGGCACATTGTCGGCCCGTCATCGAGAGACTTCAGGACGTCAATATTTTGCTGACAGATCAATCTGAAGTTATCTGTTATGCGTGCGTCATTCTGAGCGACAGACCAAAACTGTAGCGCGATCGGGGGAATTTCTGCGTTGCTAACCTTTATGGACAGGAATCCGGCCTTAAGTGGCTTGTGAGGTAAAAACCCACCGGGCTTTGGACGATAATGCATGGGGGTCATATCATAGACCGGGGCAAGCCCAAATCCGGTGGAAGTGGGAAACAGAGATATATTTCCAAGGTGCATATCGGTATTACCAATCAGATTTCCAAATCCGCTCAGCCAGCGCAGTGTTTTGACATCCTCCTGGCTGATGAGTTGTTCGGCATACAACTGTTCTGCAGCGTCTACCCAGTCCTCACCATATCCGACAAATTCAGCGGTGACCGTCAACAGTGAGTAGAGAGACAATCGCCCCCAAAGTCCTTCCCGGTCGAATCGATTTGACTGCAGGAAGGTCCAATTGTCTGTTTGGATGATCTCCGTTTGTGCGGCCCTAAAACCTGCCTGCAACAGAACTTCATCGGCCAGATGTTCGCAAACCAGTAGATCGCTCCAGCGGCGCCCTTCGTCAGTTCTCCGATTGGCAAACTTGACGATAGTTCGCTGGTGACCGCCTGGAATGTCCAACAGAGCCGTAAACTTTGGCTGTTCTCCTCCCGCCGATGAGCCAGGGCGGTCGCCGGAGATGGCTTTCTCAGCCAGATCTTCAAAAACAGTCTGGCGCTGATCCTGAGGAATTCCATTTAAATTCCCAGAGCGTGCCTGCGTCAAATAGCGGTGAACCGACTCCTTCCCTACGATCAGGTTGCCGACAAAATCCTCTCCCCTTTGTGCCAAAGCAGACACAATCTGGCGGTCTGACCAGTTATCTATTTTTGGCGGCAAGCCGAGTTCGCTTGCAAGGTTATACGCGTAAGCTCGCCCCATAAACCCCTCAGGTCGGGCATTCTGAATCATATAGGGAAGGTGATCGAATAACAGAGGCTTTTCCTCCACCAACTGCCAACCGTACTGGTTCGCAGCAAGAGGATGGAGAATGGCACAGAGACGTACATCTCCCTTTCTATCAATTTCATAAACTGGAATCTCAGAGCCCAGCCCAGCCAGATTTTCACGTAATGCATATTGCGTTGAGCGAGCTGCGCCTAAAACCAGAAGGTCTTTCCTGTTGCGCTGAATAGCGCGAGAGAGGGCGGTCTGGCTTAACGCCAAACGTTCTTGTAGATTTTTGCTGGTTAATGCACCTGCAGCCAGATGGCTGCGGAGCCTGGTGTCTTGCTGCTCGGATTTTTCCATATCTACGCAATCCAAATCTACTTAATGGGTAGATAATAGCATAGATAGTAAAAATAAAGAACCCATTTAAAACGGCTTTCAATTGAGTTGGGCGGTTGTTTATCGGGTAGATTCTCTCAGAGAGAAAAACGATTACCAGCGGCAATTTGACAACAACTACCAATCGGTCGGATATTCATCTTCAATTTCTGCTGGATCATTGTAAGAGAGGATTGAACCCATATCACGCTGCACAATTTTTGCTACGGTTTCAGCAGGGATCAGCACCAGATCACCATGATGCATGGCCAGGCCGAGCCGCCCTTCGGCGAGATTATCCGCAATATCCTGCTGGATTGAAATTCGCTTTATCCGTCCACCAGCAACATAGTGATAAACAACATCACCCTCTTTCACTGGTAACCGATTGGTTTCAATCAGTTGCTGCGCGGCAGCTAAATCGGCTTTTCGTTGTGCCTGTTGGTCCCGTTCTGCATTTAACTGACGATCTTGTTTTGCCCGTTCGTCTTGTTGTTGTTTGAACCTTTGCTTTTCCCTATCTTCGGCAAAACCACCGCCCTTGCGTTGCTTTTTATTTTTCATTCTTATTTCGTGGTCAGCTTTTTTGACCTGCTTTTTATCAACTAACCCAGCCTGAAGCAACTGTTCTTGTAGGGAAAGACCCAT
>JAQIBX010000011.1 GCA_027858895.1 Desulfuromusa sp.
GGGCTTGCCCCCGAGTCATCACTGTACCTAGAAAATTCCGGTTGGCCAAAGGCCAATCAAATCGGCGTAAGCTCGGTTCGCTTGCGGCCGAGTAGTCGATTTTAAGGAATTTTTTTACATTCCTCCATCCTTCCCCTGATTTATCAAGTTTGAAATCTTTGTTTTGTACTTTGCTGAAACAAATAATCGCAAATTCAAAATTTGGCAGCATTTTCAAATGCATGGAGTTTACGTCTACTTGACCGTTTTCTTCATCAAAGCTTTTTTGTGAAGTGAGTTTACTAAGAAATCAGATATGAATCAAGCCTACTATTGATGGTCCCAGCGTTTGTTCTCAAGGGCAGCAATTGTGGCGTGGAGAAGCCTCAGCCAGCAAACGTTTTCCCTTCGATATCAAATATCAGGTCAAAATGGGTTCGCAAATGTCCATGGACTTATGAATGGGTGGCGTAAGCTATTGGAAGGCATGACCAAATCAGGCAATGGCTGCTAGATGAAGTTTGAGCTACTACATATAACCCTTGAGGATTCTTTTTTTCGGTACAACTAAG
This sequence comes from Desulfuromusa sp., assembly GCA_027858895.1. Classification (GTDB taxonomy): domain Bacteria; phylum Desulfobacterota; class Desulfuromonadia; order Desulfuromonadales; family Geopsychrobacteraceae; genus Desulfuromusa. The sequence continues at coordinate 552 of JAQIBX010000011.1, forward strand.
ACATCCTTCCCGGTATTAAGCATTGCATCGACCCTTGATCGAATCGAAGCTGCTGACTCATCTGGTTCAGTAAAAACGACCATAGCGCCAAGGTCCTTCTGCTTAACGATGTTTTCAAGGGCAACAACCCGCTTCATTAATTGATTTGCCATCGCTGTTCACTCCTTAACCACAAGCCCTTTATTGCGTTTTGAGACATGATCTGCAAAATCTTTTGAAGTGTGGTAGGTAAATCCGTTTAAAACACAGGGAAATAGTACGCCATCTGACATCAACAATTTGTGAAACTCTGCGAAAGATTTAATGTAATTAAGCTCTGCCCTCATGTGAGATTCTTCCAGCTTTTCAACACGCTTTATCAAATTATTTGTTGCCATCATTGGCCCTCTTAGCTGTTTCAAGAGCCTTGACCCGTGCTTCCAAGTTACTATCCGAAATGACTTTTGCCAAGCTCGTGAGGATGTAGCAAAGGCGCGTTGCGTCCTGCGTTTCCATCTGCCCCGTTCGAGCTAAGCGATAAACTTTTGCAAGCTCGGCACGAACATGTTCAAGGCGAGTCAGCGCCCTAGGAGTGTCAATCGATAACCTGCCATTTTTACAGGCTGTATTGCAGTTTTCTATTGTCATAAAATCACCCACAATTGGATCTTTCTTTACAGCCCGGAGAGGTGTTGTCGGGCCGATACTTAGTCCCTACAACGCCCACTGCGATATAAGTATTTTCTCTTGCATGAGGTTACGGTCCTGGTCTTAGCGTTGCAGATTTCACCTTTGCTTTCGTTATTATCCTGAATATCTTTTTGATAACAATTGGTTAAGTCTGTTTTTGTTTCTGTTGTTTTTCATTGCTTTTTGCAATGTCATCAGAGCGCACGCAAGGCCATTGTCTCTGGCATCCTGTACATTGTTGAATACGTCCTTTCTCGGTATTGAGGTTCTGCAACTTGCTTCCACATTTACATATCGCCATCGTCATCACTCCTTAGAGGGCATCTGTTTTCCAGTACCTCCTTTGGTAATCTATAGAACTGTATCCTTAGTGCTACATGAAACCCGTTTTGGCTGTTTTCTGTAACTACTTGATTTAATAGTGTTTTCGTTGTTTCTGCCTTTTTATCAACTATCTCTAGTGCTACATGAATCAAGTTTCAACTGTCATTAGGGATACTGCTTCATGTAGCGTTTTGGATACCGAAGGTTTTTTATCCCAGTATTTCTGAAAGCCGATTCCCTTACGTAAATCTTTCGGGCGTTCTTTATGAACAAACTTATCAGTCCCCCACTTTTTCCACCGGTCACTGATGGCATAAAGAGTCATATCGCCCTTCCGTCCTCCACTGCCAGCATGGGTCACATCAATAAATCCTCTTTCAACCAATAAGTCGCGATTGCGGTTGAAAGTTTTTGGAGGGATTCCATTTTTTTTGGCTTCAGCAAATGTATAAACAATCTCACCATTGTTGAGAATATGGCCTTTCTTCATTTTTCGTCTTGCTAAGAAATCCAACAAAATCACGATAGCTGTACCAGGCAACTCCCTGAAGGCTTTTGATTTCCGCATCTCATGTTCCATGACGAATATTGGTGATGCCATAGCTCCTCCTCAGTGATTTGAGTTCTTGCGTTGAGGAAGGCTTCTGTCTATTCTAGGGACTAACTTTATTCTGTGATTTATTTTTGTTTGCGCTCGGCTTCCCTCCGAGCGTTTGTTTTTTTGACTCATAAGCATTCTCCCTTCGCTCCCTTCACTTGTCCTCTGCTCCGTTTTCGTTCAGTAGTGCGCTGCAATGCTCTGTATGGGCTATCAGAGGAATTTTAACCTGTTCTGAATGGTTCAGGCTGTCCTGCTGATTATTCCACTGACAAAAGCTGCTAAGAGGGCATGTCTCAACAATGCAAGGCTGGGTATCCTCGCCTACGACGCACTCATAGCATTTAGCTCTAATCGCTCCTGCTCTAGTCAGGTTTTCACCGCTCAGAAACTTCAGATAATCTGCTTTGCCAGATTTCTTGGGCCAAGATTTTACGGACTGCAAGTTATTCCAAGTCATAATGGCGGCCCTTTCACACAATTTGTTCGCAGTTATTCAGCCATTCCTCAATTTCGGAATACAGCCAACCGACACAGTTAGAGCTTCCGGCTATTCTCCGTCTTTTTGGAAAATTACCATCTTGCTCTAGCCTCCACGCAGTACTGGAAGATATACCTGCGATTTCTCGAAGCTGATTTCGTCGAATAAAAAGTGGCTTTACGTGTGTCTGGGTGGGTGATTTGTTCATGTGTAACCTCCATAGTCATGGCCATCATTGGCTTTCAATGGAAATTACACATGAATGCAACTAAAAGAGTCCTAACTAAATGGGAGGATTTTTTTAGGAGGTTTGATTCTTTGAAAGCATTTAGTCATCGTTGTCTTCTTCTAAACGCTTAGCGAAGCAAGATAATAAATGTTGGTCGGTCTTGTTGGCCTCTCTGATTTTTATTGTTACTTCATTTTCCTTGTCATAGCCATAGACTCCCTCTGATGTTATTGCCATGTTATGGCCGTCAACATATATTCTCATGCCTTCATAATCCTCTGGAACCACAATTTTTTGCATAGTAGCGTCATGAGTAGTGACATCAATTTCTGAAAATTTTGAACAATGTTTTTTAATCTTATAGTAGTTCTTTTCTACAGTTTTTTCCTTAACGTCTCTTTGACTTCGTTCGGCGGCAATGAAAAAAGCGCTTTCATTTTTTCTGTTTGCTTTAGTTTTATAACCTTCTTCCATTGCCATACATGCAAATTCATAGTCTTCCCATGCGATACAGATAGGATTTTTCTTGTGTTCAGGCATATGCTTTTGAATAAAGTCTATGAGTCTTATTTTTTTTTCATCACTTAGAGGGCTGCCACATTTCAGATGTAGGAGTAGGGAAATAAAATCGTCTTTCATTTTGTACGGGAACTTATTATTGCCCATGTCCATCTCCTTTAGATGGCCTTTTGAAAAAACGTGCCAGGCTGGCAAGATGCCAGCTTTCCGGGGGCTACCCTAGACGCATAAAAATTGGTCTTGAGATGGTTGGCTATCTTAGATTGATAACCTTACTGCCCTTAACTTTGAGTCTAATTAATTCTTCTAACTTTCTGCCCCAGGCATTCAGAGCGGCTCTTTTTTCCTTGTCGTATGCATAACGATCATAAATGGCAGTTATTGACTGGTCGGTATGATTCAAGACCTTACCAACATAAACACCGTATCCAAGTTCTGCAATATGGGTTGCTGCTGTTCTTCTCAGGTCGTGCGCCGAGAAATACTCTACTCCTTCAAACTTCTCCATTTTCGCTCTAAGTGCTTTGCCAAAAGCGTTTGGGTGAATAGGTTGATTTTCTTTTCTGAGGGAAGGAAAAACAAAGTCTTTCTTTCTTGTCTCCCCCATTAACTCAAGAGAAATCTTATTCAGAAAAACTCGATGTTCCTTCCCGTTTTTGGTCTTCTTCGCTGGAATTGTCCACCATTCCCCGTCAATTTCATTCCATTGCATTGTTGCTACTTCGTTTGGTCTTTGGGCTGTGGCAAGAATCATTTTAATAGCTCGATTGGTCTGGTCGGTGAGTTCCTCTGTCATTTTTGGCCAAAGGACTTTTATCTCATCCGCTGTTAGGAAGCGTTCTTTTTTGACTTCTTTCCCGGGAGGAGTGATGTTTTGACAAGGTGATAGCTCGATAACAGCGCGGTCTAATGCAAAGTTGAGCATTTTACGAATAACGGCAAGGGTACGGTTCGCCATGATAGGGCCACGATCGGCAACATCATCCAGAAGATGAATGATTTCGGCTCTTGTGAGGTCTTTTACTTTTCGTTGTCCAATTGCTGGCAAAACATACACATCAAGGATGCGTCTGTCTTCCTTGGTTGACTTCTTTTTGGGCTTTGCCCATTTTTCAATATAGATATCAGCAAATTCTGAAATGGTTGGCGCTGTAATTCTCTCTGTGGTGTGTTCACGCTTGGCAAGGGTAGGGTCAGTATTGTTTTCTACTAGTGATTGAATTTCCCTGACCTTTTCGCGAGCCTGTTTGATTGTTATTTCAGGGAAGCGACCAATAGTTAGCCAGCGCTGTTTGCCTTCCCAGGTATAGACCGCCATAAAAACTTTACGCCCACTAGGGCGAACTCTGATATAAAGACCGCCTGGCTCTGATTCAAGGAAGGGTTTGTCTCGGGGCTTTAATAGTTGTATGCGGCGATCAGTAAAAAGTTTACCCTGTTTAACCATAATCGCCTCCATTTATTAGCTATTTTATTAGCCAAAACGGAATGGCTAATGTTTTGGCTAATAGTTTTTAGTGGTCTTGTGTGGGTTAATATGAACTGATATGGCTAATACTATCAGTAAGAAAGTCCTAAATCAATGACTTTAACCGACATGAATAAAATAAAATGGAATGCCTTGAAGAGGTATGAAAATAGTATATTCAGTGACTACGGATCAGAAGGCCGGGAGTTCGAATCTTCCGCGGCGCGCCAATAAAATTAAAGGGTTACAGATTATAGTCTGTAACCCTTTTTTAGTTTTGTTCCTCGGGGTGCCAAGAAGGGTGACAATATTTAGAAATGTAGGATGCGGTAAACGGAGTGAACCGCATCAGGTGGAGCATGCATGTGTTGCAAAGGACGATGCGGTTCGGTGCCCTCACCGCATCCTACTAAAAGCGGCAAAGGGTTACTGGAGCGTAGTGCATAACCAGTTATGACTAATACCGAACTTTTACGTCGTCGACATTTAGCTGTTCCCCGCGGAGTCGCATCAGCGACGTCGATATTTGTTGAGAGAGCAGAGAATGCTGAAATATGGGATGTTGAAGGGCGGCGTTATATTGATTTTGCCGCCGGAATAGCCGTTTGTAACACCGGCCATCGACATCCGAAGATTATGGCCGCTGTGGCTAAGCAGAATGAGGCCTTTGTCCACACAGCCTTTCAGGTCGTGCCCTATGAGAGTTATATCTCGCTGGCTGAGCGGCTGAACAAACTCGCTCCTATTACCAACGCCAAAACTATTCTTATGACCACTGGCGCTGAAGCCGTCGAAAATGCGGTGAAGATTGCCCGCCATTATACTAAGCGCTCGGCAGTGATCTCTTTCGTCGGTGCATTTCATGGCCGCTCATTATTGACGATGGGACTGACAGGCAAAGTGGCACCCTACAAGGCCGGGTTCGGACCCTTTCCGGCGGAAATTTATCATGTGCCATTTCCCATCGAACACCATGGAGTCAGCGAGGGCGACAGTCTTGCGGCACTAGAAAAGCTGTTTAAGGCCGATGTCGAGCCTGAGCAGGTGGCGGCAATCATTATTGAGCCGGTGCAGGGCGAAGGGGGGTTTTACATCGCCTCGAAAGAGTTTCTGCATGCATTGCGTGCACTCTGTGACCAACATGGCATTCTACTTATCTGTGACGAAGTCCAATCCGGATTCGCCCGTACCGGAAAACATTTTGCTTGCGAGTACGCGGGGATCGAACCAGATCTGATGACAATTGCCAAGTCACTTGCTGGTGGCTTCCCCCTTTCCGGGGTGATCGGCAAGGCCGAAATCATGGACTCTCCCGAACCCGGAGGCTTGGGCGGTACCTATGGTGGCAGCCCCATTGGCTGTGCTGCAGCTCACGCAGTCCTTGATGTGATAAAAGAAGAACATCTCTGTGCTCGCAGCACCCAGATAGGGGCACGTATGATTGAACGTATTCAGCAAATGAAAGAGCGCAGCGACACCCCAGCGATGGGCGATGTTCGCGGACTTGGAGCCATGGTGGCCTTTGAGCTGGTTAAAGAGCGCAGTGGCAACACCCCTGATCCCGAGCGAACCGAAGCACTCACCGCAAAAGCCCTTGAACATGGTTTGATTTTATTGTCTTGCGGAATTTATGGAAACACCATTCGTTTGCTGGCACCCTTGACGATTCCCGAGGGACAGCTTGAAGAGGGGTTGAACCTTCTAGAAAAATCCCTGATTGATGTCACTTAGGGGCTCATCGACCAGCAGGGCAGATTTTTAATTAAGTGGCACCCTGTTGACCATTTTGGCTGGAGACAACGCATATATCACTGAGGTTAAAACAAACACGCTATCACAAAGACTAAAACGGCCAACCTGACTCAAAAAGGTTTGGCCGTTTTGCATGTTGTACTGGGATGGAGTACGATTTCCTGAATACCTTGTCTGTGACCCCCTGTGTCAAATGTCTTGCCAAAATGCGTTAGCATATGTCCAGAAAAATTTTGAGGTGTGAGCGGCAGTTTTAGCCCAACTCGTTGTATTCACGAGCTCTGAATTTTACCCCAAGTTCCCTTGCAACCTGTTCACAGGCAGCAATATCAATCCCCGGATATGAAACTGCGGTGGCGGTTACGTCGGGAATATATTGTCCAGCCTGCTGTAGAAATTCTTTTACCGCTTGATAGCTCTTCTGAGCGCCAAAAGTTGATCGACAGAGGTGGTGGTAATTCTCAGAATTGGGAGCGTTTAACGAGATCGAGATTGCATCGATTAGTCCGGCTAGTTCCGGAAGGATGTTGTGGCCATGTACCAGATTGGCTTGGCCATCACTGTTGATTCTGACTGTTACCCCCTGATTTTTCAGCCATCGGGATATTTCCTTAACGATATCAAGGCGTAGTAGTGGTTCGCCATATCCACAGAAAACAATTTCCGCATAACGGGTTGGATCACCAATCACCTGCTTGATCTCTGCCACAGAAGGTTCATGATCGAGGTGCAGTTCATGCCCTTTGACGACAAAGTTGCTGAATTTTGCACAGAAAATACAGCTATTGGTGCAGCGATTGGTAATGTTTAAATAGAGTGAATCACGAATCTGATAGGCGATTTTGCTGCTTTGGTCAACTGAGCCGAAGCCAAACAAGTTATGACAGTTGCGATTTGTGACTCTGGCGACATCATCAATTGTGAGCCCTTTAATCTCTGCCATTTTTTCGGCTGTGTAGCGGACATAGGCGGGTTCATTTCGTTTACCACGAAATTTTTGTGGTGACAGGTAAGGGCAGTCGGTTTCAACAAGCATCCGATCGATTGGGATCTCTTTAATGATCTCTCTGACGGCGTCATTTTTCGGATAGGTAATCGTGCCGGTAAATGAGAGATAAAAGCCGAGGTCAAGGCATTGTTGCGCCATGTTTAGATCGCCGCTGAAACAGTGAAGAACCCCACCAACCGCAGAAGCGTTCTCCTCCTTAAGAATTTGCACAACTTCTTCATGGGCATCACGGTCGTGAACAATGATCGGTTTGCCAATTTCTTTCGCCAGGCGAATCTGTTCTCTGAAGGCACTACGTTGGATCTCTCGTGGTGATCGGTCACGATAGTAGTCAAGACCAAGTTCACCCAGAGCGACAACTTTTGGGTGTCTAAGCATTGAGCGCAGTTTTGCCAGAGCTGAATCATTTATTTCAGTTGCATCGTGCGGATGAACACCGACAGCAGCAAAGATGTTTTCATATTTTTCTGCCATAGCAATGCTTTTCGCAGAGCTTTCCAGATCGCAGCCGATGGTGAGTATGTGGCTGATACCGTTAGCCGTTGCACGTTCAATGGTTTCATCAAGGTCATGAGCAAATTGCTTACCATCAAGGTGAGCGTGGCTGTCAACCAGCAAATGGAGTTGATTGTTTAGCAATTTAGTAGCTCCCAAAAAATCAGGGCGCATAGTGCGCCCTGATAGCATCATCTGTTGGTTTATTATTAGTTATCTATCCGGGGGAAAAGTGGTACCGCTTTCTCTATATGGGTTCCAGGCTTCAGCCCACCCCATTGATCCTGACCATCAAGGGAAAGATTACTGCTGTCTTGCCCAAGAATCTGGAGAATTTTTTCGCCCGTAGTTGGCATGAAAGGAGCGATCAGCAGGGCAACAATGCGGATAGATTCTAGCAGGTTATACATAACTGTTGCCAACCGTTCACGCTGCTCTGAATCCTTTGCTAATGACCAGGGGGCTGTTTCATCTATGTACTTATTACCAGCTGAAATCAGTTCCCAGATTGCCATCAGAGCTTTATTAAAGGCCATATTGTTGAGATGGGTATCGACTGTTTTGATGGTGATATCAAACAGATCGATGAGGACTTGATCTGTGTCATTTGCAGCAGCGGGTGCGGGAAGTTCGCCATCGAAATATTTACTGAGCATGGCGGTAGAACGGCTGACCAGGTTGCCAAGGTCGTTGGCCAGGTCAGAATTGATGCGATGGATCAGGGCATTGTGAGAGAAATCACCATCCAGCCCAAAGGGAACTTCACGCAGCAAAAAATAGCGAATTGCATCGACGCTGTATTTATCGATCAGCATATTCGGTTCGACGACATTGCGCAGGCTCTTGCTCATTTTCTGCCCTTCTACTGTCCACCAACCATGAGCAAAAACTTTTTCTGGTAAAGGCAGGCCAGCAGCCATCAGAAATGTTGGCCAGTAGACCGCATGAAAACGCAAAATATCTTTACCGATCACGTGAACTGCTGGCCAGTAGGTGGCAAAGTTGCCATCTTTATCTTCCGGATAACCAAGCGCAGAAATATAGTTGGTCAGGGCATCAAACCAGACATAAATAACATGTTTTTCATTTCCGGGAGCCGGAATGCCCCAGGAAAATGATGTCCGTGAAATGGACAGATCACGCAATCCTTCGCGGATAAAGCTGAGGATTTCATTACGCCGGGACTTCGGTTGAATGAAGTCAGGGTTGTCCTCAATATGTTTGAGGAGTTGATCCTGATATTTGCTCATGCGGAAGAAGTAAGACTCTTCTTTTAATTTTGTGGTCTGACGGCCACAATCGGGGCAGTTACCGTCTAGCAACTGAGTCTCCGTCCAAAAGGTCTCACAGGGGGTGCAATACCAGTCTTCATACTCACCAAGATAAATATCTCCCTTGGCTTCTATTGCTTTAAACTGTTCTTGAACCGTATGTTTGTGCCGCTCTTGGGTCGTGCGAATAAAATCGGTATGGGAAATATTCAGTTTCGTCCAGAGCGCCTGGAAGCGTTTAACGACACGATCGGCTAGTTCTAGAGGGGTTTCCCCGTTAGCTTTAGCGGCGGTTTCGACCTTTTGTCCATGCTCATCAGTCCCGGTCAAAAAAGCAACATTATAGCCACGAGCACGTTTGTAGCGCGCAATGACATCGCAGGCCAGAGTGGTGTAAGCATGACCGATGTGAGGGACATCGTTGACATAGTAAATAGGCGTCGTGACATAGAAGGTTTTGCGCATGTTAAGCTCCATAAACGGATTGCATCAGTTGTTATTTCAGGTTTTATTCTCTGCTGGTGTTGTCCGCCGGTTTGAGCGCCGTCTGGGCCGTTTACGCCTGCGCTTGTTTGCCTCTTGACCGGAGTCGTCTTTGCTCACCGGCTGTCCTTGTTCAGGTGGTACTTTATCGTTGCTCTTTTGATTATTTGAACGCTGATTTGATTTTGCCGGGCTGTGCGCAGTCTTTTCCGGCCGTTTTGATGGTTGTCTTTTAACCTGTTCTTGCTGCTTTACGACAGCTTCTTCTGTTGCATTTTCTGCACTATCGATTTCTTTTTGTAGATCGCTGATATGCATCTGACAGCGTTCACCGTTTCTGGACAAGGTCACTTTTTGCGCCAGAATATCTCGCGAAATAACTTCAGCTGTCCCCGCCTTTATTTGCAACATTTTTCCACACTTCGGTAAAGTTTTTTTCATTTCATTGTAGGTGTCATATTCATAGGCCAGGCAGCATAACAGGCGCCCACACTGGCCAGAAATTTTTGTTGGATTTAATGCCAGACCTTGGGCTTTAGCCATTTTGACAGAAACTGGGATAAATTCACGCAAGTGACTGCTACAACAGAGTTCTCTGCCGCAGATTCCCAGTCCACCAACCTGCTTAGCTTCATCCCTGACCCCAATCTGACGCATCTCTATGCGGGTACGGAAGTGTTGTGCCAGATCACGAACCAGCTCACGAAAATCGATCCGGCCATCAGCGGTAAAATAGAAAATGATTTTTGATCCGTCGAACAGGTATTCTGCTCGTACCAGCTTCATTTCCATCTTCCGCTGCTTAACCCGTTGCTTGCAAAACTGAAGCGCTTCCTGTTCACGGAGTGCATTACTCTGGGCCATTTGCAAGTCAGTTTCTGCAGCTATGCGCAGAATTGTTTTCAGCTTTGGTGGGGCTTGATCCGGGTTGATTTCGCGTGGTTTTCTGATGACAGTTCCAAGGGCACGACCGCGCTCAGTTTCTACAATGACTTTGTCTCCAGGGATCAGTTCAAAGTCTTGAGAATCAAAATCAAAGATCTTTCCCGCTGTGTGAAAGGAGATGCTGACTATTTTAAGTCGTTCCATGAAAATACTTATCCTTTTAAATTCAGGCGGCAGTTATTCGCATCAACATGACTTCCAATGCTAGACGACGGTTGACGTTCCGTTGCAAATGAAAGCGGGCAGATGCCAGCGCTTTTAGTTTTAGTAACAGGCTAGCTGTTGTTGTTGATCTGTTCTGACGATGCAAAATATGAAGCAGGTCCTGATTGACCAACTCTTCTTCTGGCCGATCATATTTGAGTAAGAGTAGATCCCGATAAAAAGCTTGAAAAATATCTAAAATATCAGGCAGTGTTTCTTTTTCCATTTCAAGTTCATCGGCAAAAGAGAAAATCGGAATAGTACTGCCTGAAGGCAATGCTGACAAGGATTGAATCAGTTTAGATCGCTTTTCCAGAAAAAGCTCTCGGTTTGGTCCCAGTGCTTTTTTAAAACTGCCTTCCGAAAGAGCTGCCAGGATTGTCGCTTCCGTCGCGTTTAAGTCCAATTTTTGCGCCAGAATAGAAGCCAATTGTTGCTTTGGCAGGCGTGAGAACGGGAGTCGTTGGCAGCGTGAACGAATTGTTGGCAGCAGTTTTTCTGGTTGGCTTGTCAGTAGGATAATCAATGTGCCTGGCTGTGGCTCTTCCAGGGTTTTCAGCAGTGCATTCGCTGCACCGTTAGTGAAGTGTTCGGCACCGTCAATCAAACAAACCTTATAGCTCCCCTCAAGTGGGTGCAGGGAAAGGTCTTGCTGCAATGAGCGGATTTGACCAATTTTCAGCGCGGCGCCATCAGCATCCAACTGGTGAATATCGGGGTGATTATTATGGTCAACCTTGAGGCAGGCAGAACATTTACCGCAACTGGTGCTATCTTCACATAGCAGCGCGCGTGCAAATGCAAGCGCCATGAGCCTTTTGCCAATGCCGTCCGGGCCCTCAAAAAGATAGGCATGAGCAATGTGCTGGTTGCTCAGGGCACGGAGTAAATTGTTTTTTTGCTGATTGTGTCCAGTGATCGTGTCAAATATCATGTTGTCTGCTGTGTATTAATTGAGTGTTATTTATTTTGTAAACCTGCCGATGTGATTTGCTGCTTAAATTTATGCATTTAGTATAGATTCTGACTATCATTATAGGGACGCGGAAAGAAATGAATCAAGGTTAAACCAAAATCGATGCATGATCCAGCGCAAGTCATTGAACTGCTTCCACGATTTGGTTATACTCCGCGCACAATGATAGCTCTGTGTGGAGGACGTGTGCAAAAGTATTTGGAGGAATTGGAGAAAACTATCGTTTATGCGTTTGCAGACCGACAATTGCTGCTCCAGGCGTTAACGCATAAATCTTTCAGTAATGAACAGACAGAATACGTTCCCCATAATGAGCGTTTGGAATTTCTTGGTGATGCGGTCCTGGAGCTGGTTATCAGCGATTGGGTATTCTGTCACTATCCCGATCTCCCGGAAGGTGGGTTAACCCGCATTCGTGCTGAAGTTGTCAGCGAAAGGGGACTGGCCGAGATCGCTCGGCAGTTACAAATTGGCGCTGTCCTGCGTTTGGGAAAAGGTGAACAAAGAAGTGGTGGCTGCGATAAACCGAGTTTACTTGCTGATGCTCTTGAAGCGTTGCTTGGAGCTATTTATCGGGATGGAGGTCTTACTGCCGTTAGTCAGGTGATTGAAAAGGCTTTTAGTGCTGTGATCAAAAAATCAGCACTGTTACGCTATGGTAGTGATTATAAAACTTGTTTACAGGAACGTTTGCAGGCTCAGTATGGTAATCTCCCTGAATATCTATTGGTACAGGTCTCCGGCCCCGACCATGAGCGAATTTTTTCTATAGAAGTTTATTCCTCCGGGAAGTTACTTGGCAAGGGCAGTGGCAGCAGTAAAAAAAATGCTGAACAGAAAGCAGCGGCGGTGGCACTGGATCACCCGCTATTAAGAGAGATATGAACAAATCTATGACAGAAGAGAAATTTTTATCTGGTTTCGTCGCGATTATTGGTCGACCAAATGTTGGTAAATCGACCCTGCTCAATCGTATTCTCGGGCAGAAAATTGCTATAACCTCCAACAAGCCGCAGACAACTCGCAATCGGATCCTTGGTATTCATAATTTCCCAGGCGGTCAGGTCCTGTTTGTTGATACTCCAGGGATTCACAAAGCAAAAGGGAAGTTGAACCGGTTTATGGTCGATCAGGCGATAGGTGCCTGCTCTGATGTTGATTTAATTTTGTTTCTGGTTGAGGCGGATGATTCTCCCGGCGGTGGCGGCGATGAATATATCCTTAAGTTGCTTGATAAGTCGTCTGTACCAGTATTTTTGATTATCAATAAAATTGATCTGGTTAAGCCTCCCCGTTTGCTTCACTTGATTCAACAGTATTCTGAACGGTTTAAATTTGCTGAGGTGGTTCCCATTTCGGCTAAAGGGGGAGATGGCGTCCCGCAGATGATACAGGCAATAAGACCCTTTCTCGCTGAAGGGCCACAATATTATCCGGGTGATATGCTGACCGATCAACCGGAGCGTTTTATTGTTGCCGAATTGGTGCGTGAGAAAATTATGCGCCGCACCAGTGAAGAGATCCCTTATGGCGTTGGTGTCAAGGTTGAATCTTTTGAGGAAAAGACCGAGAAAAATTTAGTTGTTATTCACGCAACGATTCATGTTGAACGGGACAGCCACAAAAAAATTATTGTTGGTAAGGGTGGTCTGATGATTAGAACCGTTGGTCAGGAAGCGCGAAAAGATATTGAGCGATTACTTGGCACGCGGGTTTTTTTGGAACTCTTTGTTCGAGTTGATAAAGACTGGAGCCAGAATGAGCGTATGTTGCGTGAGCTTGGCTATAGTAATAAATAATTTCATGACTGTTTGTGAAAGCATGCAAGAAAAGAAAGATCTTAATAAATGCTAAAGACCGTTGCCATTGTTGGCAGACCTAACGTCGGAAAGTCTACATTATTCAATCGGTTACTGAGAAAACGTAAAGCGATTGTTGAAGATTTTCCGGGTGTCACACGTGATCGTCACTACGCTGAAGTGACCCGTTTTTTACGACCTTTTCTGTTGATTGACACCGGTGGTTTTGAGCCGGTCAGTGAAGATAGATTATTGATTCAGATGCGTGAGCAATCGCTATTAGCTGTTGAAGAAGCTGATATTATTTTTTATCTGATGGACGTCAAAGATGGTTTGACTCCATCGGATATAGAAATTGCCAACATGTTGCGTCAGGTCGATAAGCCGATTTTTTATTTGGTCAATAAAGTTGATGGTGAAAAGCAGGAGGCCGATACGGTTGAATTTTATGCTTTGGGGATCGATAAGTTTTATACACTTTCTGCTGAACATGGTCTTGGCATTAATGAGCTTATCGATGATTTGGAAAAACTGCTACCACCTGCTGCTGAAGATTCTGATCCAGAAGGTGAAGTTCGAATGTCAATCGTCGGGCGTCCAAATGTTGGCAAATCATCCCTGGTCAACCGATTGCTTGGTTACGAACGAGTTGTTGCCAATCCGATCGCCGGGACGACCAGGGATAGTATCGATACCTCTTTTATTTATAATCAAAAGCGTTATGTGCTGATTGATACTGCCGGGATTCGGCGCAAAGGGAGAATCAGCCAGACGCTGGAGAAATATAGTGCAGTTGCGGCCCTTAAAGCGATGGATCGATCTCACGTTGTCTTGATGGTCATTGATGCTGAAGATGGTGTGACGGATCAAGATCTAGCTGTTGCCGGATATGCCTATGAAAAAGGGCGTGCACTGCTGTTGGTAGTCAATAAGTGGGATTTGCCAGAAAAAGATGATCAGACGATGGGGAAATTTATTGCCGAGGTTCAGCGGCGTTTCAAGTTTTTACCTTTTGCTCCACTTATGTTTGTTTCTGCATTGACCGGCCAGCGGGTCAGTAAAATTATGTCCAAGGTGGAGGAGGTCGCGATCGAGTTTAATCGGCGAATTCCAACGGCCAAATTAAATCAGGGTCTGGAAGAATTTGTCAGCAAACACCCCCCAGCGATGGCTGGTGATCAACGGATCAAGTTTTATTACGCAGCTCAAGCTGCGGTGAGGCCCCCATCTTTTGTCCTATTTACCAACCGGCCAGATAAAATCCATTTTTCTTATCAGCGTTATCTGGTGAATTGTTTTAGAGAAAAATTCAATTTTGATCAAGTCCCTGTCCGGATCGAATTTAAAGGACGCGGGGCAAAGAAGTTATGACAGCAGTCTTGTCGTATCACTGAAAAATAGGCGTAGCTTTACTCGGGAATATTTCAGTTATGGCACTTGAAGGTTATTTGGAAGATTTAGGGATTCGAGATATCCTGCAGATACTCAGCCTTAGTAAGAAGTCGGGAACACTAACTCTCAAAGGGCAACAGGGAGAAGGATTGGTTTGTTTTATGGATGGCCAGGTTGTTCGCGCCTCTTCCAGTTTTTTTCCGGAAACCCTCGGGCAACTCTTACGCCTAAACAAAATTGTGACTGAACATCAGGTGGTTGAAGCATTAAGGTGTCAGAAAAAACTTAGCTTCCATCAACCTCTGGGTCAGATTTTGGCTGCTAAATTTCGGATTGCTTCCATAGAGATTGAACAGGTCGTTGCGGCGCAGATTGAAAAAATTATTTTTAGTTTTTTCTCTTGGACTGAAGGTTACTTTTCTTTTCGACTCGAAGAGATGGAGTCGTTTGGCAGTGCCCTCTTGAACCCCCTTGATTTTATGCTTGAGAAAGGCCTCAGTTCGCAACGTCTGGTTGTTAAGGGGAATAAAATTGCTGAACTGGGTCGTGAGGATAAAATTGATGATGAGTTAATTGAACGCGAGCTGGTTGAGCTGGAAAATCAACAGAGTCAACACGGGTTAACTTTGCTGAGAGGGATGCTGGCGGAATTAGAACATCCAGAACTTGGCGGTGGTATTATACTTTTAATCCTCCGCTATGCCAGTGAGATCATGAATCGGGCGATTGTTTTTGACGTCAGAGGGAATCAGCTGGTTGGGTTGGGGCAGTTTGGTTTGGCTGATCTTAGCGGTGCTGCTGACACCATCGTGCGGAAGATGCGCTTACATGTTGATTCTGAATCGTTGTTCGCTCAAGTTTTAAAAGGTCAGGTTGCTGTGCGCTCTGCGCTGAAAAACTCGGCGGCAGAAGGCCGTCTGAAAGAGTTTTTAGGTGGTGTGGCTGAGGAGGTTTTTCTGGGACCTTTGGTGAGTGATGGAAAGGTGGTTGCCCTTCTGTATGGTGATAATTTCCCTTCCAGTCAGCCAATTTGTGCTGCAAATGCTTTTGAAGTTTTTCTTTCTCAGGCAGGACTGGCTATGGAACAGGCTTTATGCGGAGTAGATTGAACTTTAAGCGCCATCTTTGGTTGTCTTTTGTTATAATCAATTGAGATATGCTGTCATGGGGAGGTTAGGCTTATGCAAAAAAAAATTCTCATAGTTGAAGATGAGGAGAGTTTGCTGAAGTTGGAAAGCATTCTTCTGACGACCAAAGGTTGTCTGGTACAGGGAGCAACAACTGGCTTGGCAGCTCTAGAGGCTGTCGCTGCTGAGGCTCCAGATTTGATCTTACTGGATATCATGCTACCAGGATTAGATGGTTTTGAGGTTTGTGATCGGATTAAGAAGAATCCTGATACTCGACACATCCCGATCATCCTGTTGACGGCGAAGAAGGCTCCCGAAGATATAGCCCGCGGTGAAGAGGTTGGTGCTGATCAATACATAACCAAGCCTTTTAAGTCAGCGCTGGTTATGGAAGCAATCGAGCAGCTATTGAACCGTAAGTGAAGGACAGTAGGTCAATAAGCAACGGCAATGTGATCGTTTATATCCTTATTTATGGAGCTTGTGAAGAATGTATGCTGCTAAGGTTCTGGTTGTTGATGACTCGCCAACTATGAGGCAGTTTATTGCTTTTGCTCTGCAACGGCTTCCCGGCTTGCAAATTGATGAAGCTGGCGATGGTGTTGCAGCCCTAAAGCAATTATCTTCCGAGAAATATGATCTGCTTTTGACCGATATCAATATGCCGATGATGGATGGCTTGAAACTGGTTGGCCTGATTCGTAACGATGCTATGTATGCAAGACTTCCAATCATTGTCATTTCAACTGAGGGCTCAGAAGTGACCCGGGAACGGGCAATTTCTTCCGGGGCAAATGAATATATCACCAAACCTTTACAGACCGCCCGTCTCATAGAGGTTGTCCGTAGGCTCCTTAATCCCGAGACACGGCGGGGCTGAGCCCTGTTCTTTGGCTTGACAGCT
>JAQIBX010000038.1 GCA_027858895.1 Desulfuromusa sp.
GATCTGGATCGGTTCAAAAACATCAATGATTCTTTAGGGCATCCGATTGGTGATGCCCTGCTACAAGAAGTTGCCAAACGATTACTCCACGACCTGCGTGCCGAAGATACAGTTTCACGACTCGGTGGAGACGAATTTGTTATGCTCCTCTCCGATCTAGGAAATGATTCAACCAATGCAGCAGCAATAGCACAACAGAAAGCTGAGAGCATCAAGTTCCAACTGACGGAAAAACATATCATTGATGGGCATGAACTCCACATCACCCCAAGTATCGGTGTTGCCATGTTCCCTTCTGGAAAAAATGGTCAAGAGACTGGAGATGACATCCTCCGCTTCGCAGATACAGCCATGTATCGAGCCAAGGATGATGGGCGCGACACGATAAGATTTTTCTTGCCAAGTATGCAAGCTGCGGCAGACACAAGGCTGGCGACAGAAAAAGAATTACGGTACGCGCTGGAGCGGGGTGAGCTTACACTGTATTTTCAACCACAAGTGGACAGCAAAGGTAAAATTTTTGGCGCAGAGACTCTTGCTCGCTGGCAGCATCCAGTGAAAGGCTTTGTTTCACCAGCGACCTTCATCCCGATTGCCGAAGCAACCGGTCTCATCTTGCCGATTGGAGAATGGGTTTTACGGACCGCTTGCGAACACTTAAAGGCCTGGAGCGACAGTGGATTGGCGGTGCATCACCTTGCTGTCAATGTCAGTCCTCGCCAGTTCCGACAACCAAACTTTGTCAGTCAGGTGCAAAATATTCTCGACCAGACCGGTGCTGATCCAACTCTTCTGGGACTTGAATTAACCGAAGGCATGGTGATTGACAATATCCTGGATACGATCGAAAAAATGGAAGCACTTAAAAAACTCGGGATTGAATTATCTATTGACGATTTTGGTACCGGTTACTCATCTCTGGCTTATTTGAAAAAAATGCCGCTCGACATCTTGAAAATCGACCAATCTTTTGTCCAAGACATTGAAACCGACGTGAATGATGCTGCAATTGTCGAGACAATCATCGCCATGGCAGACCACTTGGATCTTAAAGTTATTGCCGAAGGGGTGGAAACCAGGTTCGAACTAGACTTCCTGGAAGAAAAAGGTTGCCGACTCTATCAAGGCTACCTTTTCAGCAAACCGGTACCTAATAAGCAATTCGTTGAACTTCTGCAAGCTAAAACAACCTTCAGTTAATCATTAGATAGCATTTATCGCTAGATTTCTGCTAAAAATCTCCTTAATTTCTTATCCATTTCACTTCAATATATGCTATCAACTACACTCATAAATCACTTGGAAGTTAGAAGTGAATGAGATCCTAGCAGTAAATAATGACCGAAAGGAACACGTTATGAGCGCTCTACCGATTGTAAAAATGGAAACCAACAAAGGGCAAATCATCATTGAACTGGAAGCAGAAAAAGCTCCCATCAGCACTGAAAATTTTCTCAATTATGTTCGAGATAGCTTTTATGATCAGACAATTTTTCACCGGGTCATCCCGAATTTCATGATTCAGTGTGGTGGATTTACTCCGGAAATGGCACAGAAAAAAACTCAGCAAGAAATCAAAAACGAAGCGGACAATGGACTGAAAAATCTGCGGGGAACACTTGCTATGGCTCGCACCCAGGTGGTTGACAGCGCCAGCAGTCAATTCTTTATCAATTTAGCTGATAACGACTTTTTAAACCATCAGGGAAAAACTCCAAACGGCTATGGCTATGCTGTTTTCGGCAAAGTGACCGAAGGGATGGAGGTGGTGGATAAAATTGCCAAAGTCAAGACAGGAAACAGCGGTCATCACCAGGATGTTCCGAAAGAAGCTATCGTTATTGAAAGTATGTCCATTGAAGAGTCAACCAACACCGATTGATGCCACCGCATCATTTGCATGTGGACATCAAATAGGAATCAACGTCGATCTCAATCAAAGTAAAAAGGGCGAGTCCTGTGGGCTCGCCCTTTTTATCTTCGTTGTAAATAATATTGTTTAAAGCCCGGCACGAGACCGAAGCGAATTAACGCGATCGGTCAATTCCCAGGTAAACCCGGGCAATTCTCTCCCAAAATGACCGTAGGCAGCGGTCTGGCGATAAATAGGGCGAAGCAAATCAAGCTGTTGGATAATTGCGGCAGGACGCATATCAAATTCATCTCGAACAATCTCAGCAATCTTGTTTGATGGTATCTTCCCAGTACCAAAACTATTGATCATGACCGAAACAGGTTCAGCAACGCCAATCGCATAGGCTAGTTGAACTTCACATTTACTTGCCAATCCGGCGGCAACAATGTTTTTTGCAACATAACGCGCCATATAAGAGGCACTACGGTCCACCTTTGATGGGTCCTTGCCACTAAACGCTCCACCTCCGTGGGATCCCTGGCCACCATAGGTATCGACAATAATTTTCCGCCCGGTCAAACCACAATCTCCCATAGGGCCACCAACAACAAAGCGTCCGGTTGGATTGATCAGATAGCGGGTTTTATTATCGAGCAGATCAAGCGGAAGGACCGGCTTGATAACTTCCTCAATAATGGCTTCTTTAAGGTCATCATAGAGCACATCTGGATTGTGCTGGGTTGAGATGACCACAGTATCTATCCGGGCTGGCTGGTCATCAATATACTGAATTGACACTTGTGACTTACTATCCGGACGCAGAAAATTAAGCAGACCACTCTTGCGCACATCGGCTAGTTTCTTGGTCAGTTTATGGGCAAAAGTAATCGGCATTGGCATGAGTTCAGGGGTCTCATCACAGGCAAAACCAAACATCAAACCCTGATCCCCTGCACCTTGATCCTTAAACAGGCCCTCTCCTTCACTCACCCCCTGGGAGATATCGGGAGATTGTTGACCGATCGAAGTTAACACCGCACAAGTTTTATAATCAAACCCGATAGCCGAATCATTATAGCCAATTTCTTTAATGGTTTGTCGGACGATCGCAGGCAGATCAGCATAGGCGGTTGTGGTAATTTCACCGGCAATGATTGCCATGCCGGTCGTGACTAAGGTTTCACAGGCCACGCGGGCTTTGGGATCCTGCTCAAGTATGGCATCCAGAACAGCATCAGAAATCTGATCAGCAACTTTATCGGGATGTCCTTCCCCTACTGATTCAGAAGTAAATAAAAAATCGGTCATCGCCATTGGTATCTATCCTTTCATCTGTCGATAATTTTGTCGTTATATAGGTGGCTGCGCAAAGATATCAGGCAACCGGGTACGCATTTCTTTCTCAATTGCAGCTGAAACTTCCTTACTGGTCGACATCAGCAAAAGATTATCGACCAGAGATTCCCCATCCTGCTTTGAAATCTGCCGCAATACCCGTTTAACCCTTGGGATACAACCAGGATTCATAGATAGTTCATGGAATCCAAGACCAACCAGCACCAAAGTATAAAGAGATTCACCTGCCATTTCACCACAGATGCAAACCCCGATACCAGCATCTTTGGCAGCATCACAAGTTGCCTTCAGCGCCCGTAAAATGGCTGGATGCAGCGGGTCATAAAGATAAGCGACATGTTCATTCCCCCGATCAACAGCAAGAAAATATTGAATCAGATCATTGGTGCCGACAGAGAAAAAATCAACCTCGAGTGCCAGTAAAGGTGCAATCATAACTGCAGACGGAGTTTCAATCATGACTCCAATCGCAAGATCAGGATCATAGCCGATCCCTGCCCGATCTAGCTGGGCTTGAATTTCGCAAAGAATTTTTTTACAAGCACGGATTTCGGCCACCCCACTGATCATCGGGAACATAATCCGGACTTGGCCACAACTGGAAGCGCGCAATATTGCCCGCAGCTGAATTTTGAAAAGACGCCCCTCGTAGAGAGAAAACCGGATCGCCCGCAATCCCATGGCTGGATTAGATTCGTCCTCCAGATTCAGTTCGGGGACAAACTTATCACCACCAATATCCAGTGTTCTGATCGTAACTGGCTCACCTTCCGCCTGTCGGAGGATTTCACAATAGGATTGGTATTGTTCCTCTTCATCGGGCGGTTCACTGCGGCCAAGATAAAGAAATTCGGTTCGGTAAAGCCCAATCCCTTCAGCAGCATGCTTTTTAGCCTGCTCTACATCACTAGCAATCTCCAAATTAGCGCGCAGAGCGATATGAACCTGATCCGTGGTGACCGCTGAAAGATCCAGGTAATCATCAAGCTCTCGCTCCAGATATTCGTAGGATTGTTGACGCTCACGATACTCTTCAAAGGTCTTTTCAGAGGGGTTGAGAATAACCACCCCGCTGGACCCATCAATAATAACCGGAACGCGGTCAAAGACCATCGATGTCACTGATTCTAGACCGACAACGGCCGGAATATTCAATGAACGGGCCAGAATCGCTGTGTGGGATGTACGCCCCCCCTTGTCAGTGATAAAACCAAGGATATGAGACCTGTCCATTTGCATCGTTTCAGTCGGAGACAGGTTATGTGCAACCACCAACGAATTACGACCGATATTTTTGATAGAGCGCTCGCTGACACCACTTAATATGCGCAGCAGACGCTCGCCAACGGCATCGACATCAGAACGTCTCTCCCGCAGGTATTCATCCTCGATATCATCAAACAGTGCTCGGAGTTGTTCAAGAACCTGCGTCAAGGCTCCCTCAGCATTCATCTGTGCACGAATTGCTTTTTCGGTGCCACCCACCAACATTTCATCTTCAAGAATGAGGAGATGGGTATCAAGAATATACAGATGTTCACGAAGATGCTGCTGCCTGGAAACCGCCAGCTTGATCTTTTTCAGTTGATCTCGAGCACGTTCAACGGCCTGTTGAAAACGCAGCAACTCGGCATCAACCTCTTTGGTCTCGATTAAGGCTTGATTAACCAGGGGTCGCTGATCAAACAGGCTGACCTCCCCGATGCCAATCCCCGGTGAAACCCCGATACCAACGAGATAAGTGTCTTCAGCGACTTTAATCTTCCCCAAAACCAGCCTCGATTAATTCTGCGATAACATCCATCGCTTGAGCTTCGTC
>JAQIBX010000162.1 GCA_027858895.1 Desulfuromusa sp.
GTTCAAATATAGCGAAGCAGTTTGCGATGTCCAGTCTCTGGATGTTTATAGGTGAAATAACCCACCACAATATCTAAGCTCAGGTCAAAATTTTCTTGAGCTGTTCCGGTGCCGCTTGCAATAGCATCTCAATTTTATCTGTATCTGGCCCACCGGCCTGAGCCAGTTCGGGACGACCACCCCCGCGCCCGCCAATAATTTCAGCGAGGGGTTTAATCAGATTGCCAGCTTTGACTCGATCGGTGAGATCTTTGCTGACGGAAACCAGCAGCGCCACTTTACCACCGGCATCGGAGACCAGAACCAATACACCGGAACCAAGTTTGTCACGCAGTTGATCCGAAAATTCGCGTAAGCCTTTTCCTTCAGCCCCAGAAATTTTCACCGCGAGCAGTTTGACATTCTCAACCAGCTGTACTTTATCAATCAGTTCACCACTACGGTCAGCGTTGGTTTTTGCCTGTAACTTTTCGAGCTGTTTTTCCATCTCTTTTTGCTGTTCTAGAAGTTTGTGCAGCCGTTGTTCAACTTTCTGCGGGTCGCTTTTGACCAGATCAGCCAAACGTTGCAGAGCCTGTTGTTGTTGCTGGACTTGAGTCAGAGCGGTCGCTCCAGTCACCGCTTCAATCCGGCGGACACCAGCCGCGATACCTCCTTCACTTAAAATTCTGAACAAACCAATATCTCCAGCTGCGCTGGCGTGAGTTCCTCCGCAGAGCTCCATGCTGTAGTCACCAATAGTAATCACGCGAACGATATCGCCATATTTTTCCCCGAACAGAGCCATGGCGCCAGCTTCCTGGGCGGCCACAGCACTCATTTCGCGGTTCTCTACCTGGGCGTTGACACGGATCTGTTGATTGACCTCTTCCTCAATTTTGTTAAGCTCTTCTGTCGAGACCGGCGAGAAATGGGTAAAGTCAAAACGGAGTCGGTCCGCGGTCACCAACGATCCCGCCTGCTTGACATGCTGCCCGAGCAGTTTCTGCAGGGCAGCCTGCAGCAGATGGGTTGCTGTATGATTGAGAACAATGCGTTGGCGCAGTTCTGCATCGACTTTAATCGTTGCTTTGGCCCCTTTTTTTATGGCCCCAGTGACAACGTCACAAACATGGACATAAAGTTCCGGGAGCGGTTTTTTGGTTTCGATAATCCGCAGGGTTGCCTCATCTGTGATGATCTCACCCGTATCGCCGACCTGTCCCCCCGATTCGCCGTAACAAGGAGTGGTTGCGTTGATAACTTCGACCGTTTCACCGCAGATTGCCTCTTCAACCAGTTCTCCCTGGCGGATCAGAGCGAGTACTTCACCTTGATCTTCCAATTTTAAATAGCCAGAAAATTCTGTGCGAATCCCTTTCTCCACCAACTGTTTGTAGATCGCTGAAACGGCTTCCTCACCTGAACCCTTCCAGTGCTTCCGAGCTTTAGCCCGTTGCGCCTCCATACAGGTTTCAAACCCTGCTTCATCAAGACTGTAGCCATCTTTTTCAACAATATCAGCAGTCAGATCAACCGGAAATCCATAGGTATCGTAGAGTTTAAAGACTGTTTCACCGGGAATAATATGTTGCTTGGCTGCAGATAAATGGGCAATTTCTTCCTGCAATATCCGGAGGCCATTGTCGAGTGTCTGCATGAAACGTTCTTCTTCGTTCTGGACGACCTTGGCAACGAAATCTTTCCGTTTGGCTTCCTCCGGGTAGGCTTCAGCCATCGATTCAAGTACAAAAACAGCAGTTTTGAATAGAATTGGATCTTCAAAATCGAGCATTTTGGCATGGCGCATGGCACGGCGCATAATTCGCCGTAGCACATAGCCACGCCCTTCATTGGAGGGCAATACGCCATCGGCAATCAGGTAAGCAGTGGCACGACTGTGATCTGCCATGACCCGCATCGACACATCATTCTCTTCGTTGTCTCCGTAAGTTTTAGCCGATAACTTTTCGATGTAGACAATAATGTTACGGATCAGGTCGGTGTCGTAGTTTGATTGAGTGCCCTGCATCACTGTGGCGAGTCGTTCTAATCCCATGCCGGTGTCTACCGCCGGATTCGGTAATGGCACCAGCGTCCCATCCGGTTGGCGATCAAACTGCATGAAAACATTATTCCAGATTTCCATGTAACGGTCACAGTCGCAGCCAACGGTACAGGTTGGTGAATCGCAACCGATTTCGGGACCGTTATCGTAAAAGATCTCTGAGCAAGGGCCGCAGGGACCAGTGTCACCCATTGACCAGAAGTTGTCTTCTTCAAAGCGGAAGATCCGCTCGATGGGGATCCCTTCTTGACTGTGCCAGATAGCAGCAGCTTCGTCGTCGTCGGTATATACCGAAACGTAGAGGCGGTCTTTGTCCAGCCCCATTTCTACGGTCAAAAATTCCCAGGCGTAAGCGATCGCTTCTTTTTTGAAATATTCACCGAACGAAAAGTTCCCGAGCATCTCAAAAAAAGTATGGTGCCGCGCAGTGCGCCCGACATTCTCCAGATCATTATGCTTACCGCCTGCCCGGACACATTTTTGTGAGGTCACCGCACGCGCATAAGAGCGTTTTTCATCACCCAGAAAGCAATCCTTAAACTGATTCATCCCGGCATTGGTGAACAGCAGGGTTGGATCATTGTGAGGAACCAGGGAGGATGAAGAGACAATCGTGTGTCCCCGATCTGCGAAATATTTGAGAAAGCGGGTGCGAATTTCATTTCCAGAAATCATTTTAGATGACCTTTCAGTTTTTTTAGGGGCAAAGGCATTGAGCGCGCGATGACCTTCAATAAAATATGAATGTGGGATATTAGTCGAAGACGCTGGATTTGAAAAGGATTTTAAACAATCGGAAGAGTGGACGAGATTTTCAGTGTGACGGAGGGGGAAGTTGCTACTTTTAGTGCTATAGCTATGATATTTTGGATTCTGTAACATGCTTCATTTTTTCATCTGGGGATAACCGTTGTAACGCATTTCTGGATCAATCTCGTTCATCCGTTAAGCGCCGCAAGAAGGAGAACTGGTTGTTTCAGGCAGGTGAGAGTTGATCTGACTGGCTCTTATCGTTAAGGTACTCAACAATGTTCTCCTTTTTTATCCCTCTTCTGCCAGGATAATAGATATATGAAGTGGCTCCCTTTTTCTTATAAAAATACCCTTAGACCCTGGTTTAAAGAGGAAGACCTGGAAAACGGCTGGGAATTTTTATCAACGGAATTGTCGGCAACGTTCTTTTTTCGGAATTTAGGTGGTGGTTTGTTTAACGGTAACACCTCCCAAGGCAGAGCCATAATCGGTTTCACCAAAGTCTCCCGGATAGTGAGGAGTTTTGAGTTAGATCAACCGTACTGTACCTGCTGTTCCCGGAAGCAGACCAAAGGAAATTTCTGTTGTCATCTGGCCGCAGTTGCGATCTCCTTGTTGACGGAAGAGGATCAAGCGGGCAAACTGCAGCCCCTGATGTTCTCCTTTGAACTCTCTCTCTGGCCTGATATTGCTACTTATCTGTACGATGAGCATGATTCCTCCGCTGGTAAAAGCGTTTTGTCACTTAAAATAGATCCTGATCAGGGGAAAATAACCGCCGCAGGCAATGATATTCTGCTGGAGGCGTCAGCGGACCCAATGACGGCAGGTTTTCTGCGGGACAGGTTTTTCTCCCGCCAGCAGGTTGACACACAGGAAACAGTGTCTGCTCCGCTCCCGGAAGGGCTCAAGCAACTTGGTGACGATCTGGTCAATCTCTCTTTGGGAACAGGGGAGAGGGAGTTGTTTTCCCGGGGGCACAAAACCCATGGTCTGAGCCGGGATGATTCCCCCTGGTTCTGGTTGGCACGGCTGCTTTATCTTCAAACTGGGCAGGACTCTTTTGTTATGCAGGCCGATGATGAACTGGGTTCATCTTTCTCCATCAGTACCGGCAAAGACCAGTGTAGTTTTTTTACCCTTAAGCCCGGTCGTAGACAGAGTTGTTGGCTTTTTGAGACATTCAACAAAAAACAGGGTGGTGGCGAACCTTTTTTGCCCCCGGCGCGGAGTTTCTGGCGTACTTCGTTCAATGAGGACTCCACGGCTATTTGCTGCCGAGCCATGCTGAGCCTGAAAACCGGCGAGGTCTTCAGCCGGGAGGATCTTGCTCCCCGGCAGTGGGGTTCCTGCTACCACCTTTTGAAGCGTGGGTTTCTACCGCTAATCCCTGTCCATCCCGATGCGGATCTGTGTCCTCCCGGAACCCCGATCCAGCCTTCCCTGTTCAGTACTGCCAATGACCGCAAGACACAGCAGTGTGGTTTCGATATCAGCGGATCTGACTTTGCGACCTTTATTGAAGAAAACAGGGATGCTTTGAACCACAGTGATAATGAGACTGACCAGAATCTGCTGCATTTCATCCCGGTAGAAAAACCGGATCGAATCCATCTTGAACTGTTGGAAAGTGATGATGACTGGTGCTATCTATCAGCCTATTACGGTCTGGGCAACCGGAATATTGATCTGACAGAAGTTCTGAAAGCTCGTCAGAAGGGCTGGGAGTATCTACCCGGCAGAGAGTGGCTTAAATTGCAAGACACCCCTCTTTCCTGGTTGCATAATGTTGGAGCTGATCGCCTTTATCATGATGATACAGGTAGGCCGGGTCTGAAACTGAAGCGTTGGGAGATCATGACTCTTGCCTCCCAGCTTGAATGGACTATGAGCGGCAGTGAGCGGCAGGAGCAGGGGCTCCTCGGTCTGCCGGTCTTTGATAAGTGGCAGAATTTACAGGATACAGCCGCTTCTAATCACCTCAGGGAATACCAGAAAACAGGTCTGGCCTGGCTTGTTCAACTACTGGGAAGCGGTATTGGAGGAATTCTGGCCGATGAAATGGGACTGGGTAAAACTCATCAAGCCTTGGCTCTTCTGGATATGGTTTCAGGGGCTGACCCTGCGGCCTCTTTTCTGGTGGTGGCACCGGCCTCGGTGATTTATCACTGGGTCGACAAAATCGAACGCTTTTATCCCGGCCTCAGTTGGTGCCTTTATCACGGTAATGACCGGAGCCTTGAGGAATGTTTGGGGAAAAAGATTGTCCTCACCACTTACGGTATTGTCAATCGTGACGGTTCTGAACTGGGTGGATGCTTTTTTGAAGTGATTGTCTTTGACGAAATTCAGTATCTCAAAAACAAAAAGACCCAGGTTCATGGAGCGGCAGCCAGGCTCAAGGCAGGTATTAAGCTGGGCCTGACTGGCACTCCCATGGAAAATTCGCCCAACGATCTCAAGGCATTGCTTGATATCTGCCTCCCTGGAACTCTGGGGTCGGAGCGGAATTTCCAGCGCCGTTTCACGACCCCGATTGTCGAAGAACAGTCGGAGGAGCGCAGCCGGGAGCTGGCTGATCGGATATCCCCCTTTTTTCTACGGCGGCTGAGATCACAGGTGGTGGCCGAACTGCCGGAAATAATTGAAGGCAGCCGTCACTGTGAACTCCACGATGACCAGATCTATCTCTACCGCGAGTTTCTTTCGGGAAAAGGGCAAAAACTGGTTGAGCAGTTAAGCGACGAAAGCAGTGCAATTCCTTATATGGAAGTCTTGGCATTGATCTCTTATCTTAAACAGATCTGTGACCACCCTTGCCTGATTTCCGGGGGAAGTGACCCGGAAGAGCACGGCTCCGGAAAATGGGAGCTTTTTAAAGAACTGCTCAGGGAGTGCCTGGACAGTGGCTACAAAGTGGTGGTTTTCAGTCAGTATACATCTATGCTCGATCTGATAGAGAACTACTTGCGCGATCTTGGTATTGGGATCGCCTGTCTGCGGGGCGGGATGAATCTGAAAAAGAGAAAGGAGGCGATTGATCGTTTTCAGAATGAGGACGACTGTCAGATTTTTTGTGCCAGCTTGCTTGCTGGAGGTACCGGAATTGATCTCACCGCTGCCCAGTGTGTGATTCATTATGACCGCTGGTGGAATGCCGCCCGGGAAGACCAAGCCACTTCACGGGTTCACCGGATAGGCCAGACCCGGGTGGTGGAAGTTTTTAAGCTCATTACAACCGGCACCCTTGAAGAAAAAATTGACAAGTTGATCAGTCGTCGACGTGTTTTGGCTGGCAAGTTGGTGCAGGCTGACGATGAAAAGCTGGTGAAACGTCTTGATCGAAAAGACCTGCTTGATCTTCTGAATTTCCAAGTTTTTCCGGTGTGACCAGTGAGTTTTCTGCCTCTGTTTCTAAATACAACCGGAAACCGTACCCTCTACTTTTGCTGAATGGTCTGAAAAATTTCGCCAAGGGTGTAACCACGACGCTGAAAATAGCTGATCAACCGGCGGCATTGTTTTTTTTCGGCGTGCTGATAGTCAAAATCGGGAAAGCGTTTTTGCAGTTGATCACGCAATAATTGGGAGGTGTCAAATTCGCAGTTTACTATCTCCAGTGCTTGTCGGGCAATTGTTTCATCAATACCTCGCTGGCGCAGATCAAGCATGATTCTTGAGCCGACCCCCCGTCCGGTGCGCATCAGAGTACGAGCCCGTTCTGTGGCATAACGATTGTCATCCAGATAATTATATTCCCGACATTTTTCTACGGCAGATTCTATTGCAGATAGAGAAAAATCGAACTGACCAAGTTTCTGTCGCAGTTCGGTTTCGCTTCGATCACGTCGGGTGAGTAGCCGCAGGGCAGCCGCAAAAGATTTAGAAGCGTTCGACTTCGACTTGTCCATCGTTATCAAGCCCTTCTTTGTTGTCGGCCTGTTCTTCCTGATCCTTCCCGCGTTCAAAGTCGCCCCATGAACCGTCAGAGGTGGAATCAATCCCGGAAAACTTGAGTTTAAAATCATCAGGATTGGAGCTTTGCCGGAGTGCTTCATCGTAGCTGATCACTTTTCTTTTCACCAGATCCATCAATGCCTGATCAAAGGTCTGCATGCCGTAGGTGGTATAACCTTTAGCGATGGTATCTCTGAGCAGAACCGTTTTTTCCTGATCATCAATCAATTCGCGAACCCGCCCTGTGGATATCATGACCTCAACAGCAGCAACCCGACCGGTTCCCTCAATTCGTGGAATCAGACGCTGCGAGATAACCCCTTTCAAAACATTGGACAGCTGTAAGCGAACGTGGCGTTGCTGGTGTGGAGGAAACATGGAGATAATCCGCGAGATAGTTTCTGGTGCATCAATGGTATGCAGTGTCGAAAGCACCAAGTGCCCGGTTTCAGCAGCAGCAAGGGCGGTTTCGGCGGTTTCCAGATCACGCATTTCGCCAACCAGAATAACATCGGGATCCTGGCGCAGTGAACTTTTTAACGCTGTTGCGAATCCGGTAGTATCGAAACCGACTTCGCGCTGGTTGATAATACACTTTCGATCCCGGTGCAAGTATTCGATAGGATCTTCAACCGTTACAACGTGAGCCGTCCGGTTGCTGTTGATGTAGTCGATCATTGCGGCCAAGGTGGTTGATTTCCCTGACCCGGTTGCTCCTGTCACAAGAACCAACCCGCGGGGTTCGTCGGCAATCTTTTTCAGGATCTGCGGCATCAGAAGGTCATCCAGGCTTGCAATCTTGAAAGGAATGGCACGAAAAACTGCGGAAACCGAATTGCGCTGCATAAAAACATTGACTCTGAAACGCCCCAGACCGGGAACACCATAGGCCAGATCAATTTCATTTGCTTCCTCAAATTTTATCCGCTGGCGATCGTTCATAATCTCTTCGCACATGCTGCGTACCGATTCAGTAGTAAGCCTGGGTGCTTTTGGCAGCGGGCGAAGGTTGCCGTCGATCCGAAAGACCGGTGGTAAGCCGGCTTTGAGATGGATATCCGAGGTGTTGGATTTAAGTGCCATGCTGAGAATGTCATTTAAATTCATGGTTTCATCCTGTCTGACTTTTCAATTTAGTTTCTGTCTGGGAACGCCCAGTAAACATCCAGAAGGTTTCAGATCATCATTAATGCCAGGTTGAGGTTATTCCTCATCCATATTGGGGGTCGATTTTCCTGCTCCAATACCGTAAAGTTCACGTAAGGTTGCTTCGATTTCATCGGTCATCTCAGGGCGTTCCTTAAAGTATTGTTTTGCATTTTCTCTCCCCTGACCAACTCGTTCTCCTTTATATGAGAACCAGGAACCACTTTTTTCGATAATCTCGTTATCAACCCCTAGATCAAGAAGATCTCCTTCGCGGGAGATGCCGTTGCCATACATAATATCAAATTCTGCTTGCTTGAACGGCGGGGCAACCTTGTTTTTTACAACTTTAACCCGGGTTCTTCCGCCGATAACATCCTGTCCCTGCTTCAGAGAAGCAATGCGGCGGATATCGAGTCGTACCGAAGCATAGAATTTCAGGGCATTACCACCGGTGGTTGTTTCCGGGTTGCCAAACATGACCCCGATTTTCATCCGAATCTGATTGATGAAAATAATGCTGCAATTTGATTTGCTGACGATGCCGGTCAATTTTCGTAGCGCCTGGGACATTAAACGTGCCTGCAGTCCCATATGGGAATCACCCATATCACCTTCAATTTCTGCCCGTGGTGTCAAAGCGGCTACCGAATCGATAACCAGCAGGTCAATGGCCCCGCTACGCACTAACATCTCGGTAATTTCGAGAGCTTGCTCGCCGGTATCGGGCTGACTAACTAATAGATCATCTACTTTCACCCCAAGGTGCTGGGCATACTGAATATCAAGAGCATGTTCGGCATCGATAAATGCGGCAACCCCACCCTGTTTTTGTGCCTGGGCCAGGATGTGCAGGGCGAGGGTGGTTTTGCCGGAAGATTCCGGGCCGAAGATTTCAATGATGCGGCCTTTGGGAATGCCTCCCACTCCGAGAGCAAGATCCAGACTCAGAGCCCCGGTTGGGATTGTGGCAATGGCAGGGATCTTAAAATCAGAACCAAGGCGCATAATGCTCCCCTTGCCAAATTGTTTTTCGATCTGTCCCATTGCCAGATCTAGAGCACGGTTGCGGTTGTCATCGGACATATTTTCCTCCAGCTGATAAGTTCATTTATATTTGGATGTCGTGATTATTGTGTCTCCCGAAGCATCGCATACGTGTGTGTCAGAAAAAGTCACACACGTCGATTCAGGCAATGGCAGGAGGCTTTTTATAGTCTGATATTTTTACTCCCCCTCGGGCAGAGTAACATTAAAACTTTTTTTTGCTGTTGTCGAGTCAATATTCTTGCAGCCGGATCTATTTTTCTATTTGCTGCAGGGCAAAACGGCGCAACCATTCCAATGCCATGGTTGCACTCATGCGCTGAATTTGATTCCGATTTCCGGAGAAAAAGTATCTTTTAACATGAATCCCGCTGGCACTTGCCAGCGAAAGATATACGGTGCCAACGGGTTTATCTTCCGTACCGCCATCTGGGCCGGCAATCCCGGTGATTGCCAGGGACAAGTCGGTTCCTGTGGTCTGTCGAAGGCCGCTCGCCATGGCGCGAGCACAGTTTTCACTGACTGCTCCGTGTTGCTGTAATAAGAGTGATGGAACCTTTAACCAGTCCCGTTTAGCCGAATCAGCATAGGTGACCGCGGCGCGTTCCAGAAATTCTGATGCTCCGGGTTGACTGGTGAGCATGGTGGTTAGCAGCCCGCCAGTGCAAGATTCGGCCAGAGAGAGCGTTAAGCCGGCACTGGCTAGTAATTTTCCAACGTTTCCTTCCGGAGTTTCCCCTTCTCTCGCCATCAGATAATCGCCCAGTTCTCTAAGCAGCAGCGCCTCAGCTTGATCGAGGCAGAACTCCGCATCTTTACCGGCTGCTTTTAGTTTGACCAGAACCAATGGAAAGTCGAGGGCAAAGGCAATCTCAACTCCCTCTGGCAGTTGTTGGTAAGGAATCATTCGTTCAACTTTAGGTTCCGATAAGCCGAATATTTTAAACGTTCGTTGTTGGCGTGGATTTGCTTCTGGAATTTTTTGTTGCAAAACCGGTAGGACCGATTGCTTAAACATCGCCCGCATTTCTGTTGGTACTCCCGGCAAAAAGAACAGTTCACAAGCTTTGTGCTGTAAGCGAAATCCAGGTGCAGTGCCACGTTGATTCGGGAGTGGCTGCGCCCATTGCGGCAGCAGCGCTTGCCTTTCATTACTCGGTTCCATTTGGCGGTTATGTCGGATAAACCACTCATGCACCATATCCAATGCATCTTCATTGATCACCAGTGGTTGTCCGAGGGCCCGAGATGCCGCTCGTGCAGTTCGATCATCACCAGTTGAGCCTAACCCCCCAGTAACAATGATAAATTGCACGTGTCCAATCAAGTATTGCAATGCGGCGACAATCTCTTTTTCCTGATCGGGAACCGATAGCGAACAGCGCAGCCGATAACCGTAAGTAGAGAGGATTCCGCCGATCGTACTGGTATTGCTGTCGGTAATTTCTCCACTCAGGAGCTCATCTCCCGTGGTGAGAATGGCAATGTCGTAGGGGGGCATGTGGGCTCCAGATTAGCTGAATAGTGCTAGACAAATACGCAGCAGAATGGCGGCGTAAATACCGGCGATAACATCATCTAAGGTCACTCCAAGACCGTTTTTCATCTCGCGGTCGAACCAGTTGGCGGGCGGCGGTTTGAGGATGTCAAAAACCCGGAACCAGAAAAATCCCAGAATTGCGACGGGCCAGGAAAAGGGGAGAAAGGCGGTGGTGATCAGGTAACCAATCAGCTCATCGATAACAATTCTGCCATCATCTGCTTCAGCATAGTATTTCCCGGCAATGTCACAGACCCAGAAACTTAAACACAAAATGGCAATCAGGGTGATCAATTGCAGTGACCAGGAAAAACGGGATAGATAGTAAAAGACTGGGATTCCCGCTAGTGTGCCGAAGGTCCCTGGTGCAACGGGGGCGTAGCCAAGTCCGGCATTACTCGACAGAAACAGAACCAGTTTGCGATAACCCCATTGTTCTATTGAACCTTTCTCAGTCATCAATACTCTCCTTGATATCGCTGAAGGTTAAATCCAGCTGTTCGTAGGCTGTTGTTTCCACTTGTCGATAAATCTGTTGCAGGGGCTGTCCGGTTTTACGCGCCAGTTCCCGGCAATCGTCATATTCAGGGGTCAAACGTAAAAACTCCTGACCGTCGAATATTAACTTGACCTTGGCTGAACCGATGTCAGTTTTGACGCTGGCACTGCGGCGATTGAGTCGATAGCGATCACAGCGACTGCTGCGCACGCCGATAGCGCTGCTTTCACGCATAACCAATGTTGCCAGTTTTTCCGCTTGCTCGGGACGACAGACCACTGTTAATAGGTTCCCCGGGCGGTTTTTTTTCATCTGCAGAGGGATATAACCTGCGTCCAGAGCTCCGGCAGCGAGCAACAGTTCCAGCAGGTTGCCGAGTTGCTCCGGGGTGCTGTCGTCAATATTGGTTTCCAGCAATTGGACTTGATTGTCGCAATTGATTGATGTGCTCTTTTCGTAAAGGATACCGCGCAGAAGATTGGGGCGATCTTCCAGCTCCCACCCCCCGACTCCATAACCGGTTTTTCCCAGCGGTTGTGCCGGAAAAGAACTGAACTCCGCCAGTTCTGCGGCAATAGTTGCCCCGGTGGGAGTGACCAGTTCTTTGTCGCAGTGACTGTCGTAGACCGGTTTGCCCTGAAGAATTTCAAGGGTTGCCGGAGCCGGAAGGGGGAGAGCTCCGTGGGCACATTTGCCCATGCCGCGAGATAATGGTAGGGGCGAACAGAGGACTTGTTCGACTCCCAGCAGATTGAGACCAATTGCGGCACCAACCAGATCGACAATCGCATCAATAGCGCCCACTTCGTGGAAATGAAGCCGGTCGATATCAATTCCATGAACCTTGGCTTCGGCGTCTCCCAGACGACGGAAAAAACTGCGTGCCATTTGTTTTACCGGTCCTTGCAGCCGACTGTCAGCGAGCATTTTGTCGATACTGCTCCAACCGCGGTGGTGGTGTGTCTCTTCGCAATGGACTTGCACCCGGCAGCCTTCGATGCCGTGGCGTTGTTCTCGTCCGATTTCAAGTTTGTAACCGGAAATCGGTAGTTTGGCTAGTTCCTGCTCCAGCTGCTGGTGCTGGACGCCAAGATCGAGTAAAAGACCGAGAAACATGTCCCCGGAAAGCCCGGAGAAGGTGTCGAGGTAGAGAGTTTTCATGCTTTACTTTCTCTTTGTTTTAACGGAGAGCCGCTGAGGTGGAGAGAATGAGTCTGATACTAAAAGCAAAGAATAAATCAATTGTCTCTGCGAATTCTCCCGCTCTGCGACTTTCCGTTAAAGTATTTA
Source organism: Desulfuromusa sp. (assembly GCA_027858895.1). Classification (GTDB taxonomy): domain Bacteria; phylum Desulfobacterota; class Desulfuromonadia; order Desulfuromonadales; family Geopsychrobacteraceae; genus Desulfuromusa. Next base: position 12,280 of record JAQIBX010000162.1, read on the forward strand.
GATTTTCTATGTCTTCCCACTGCTGTCCGGTTAATCTGCTAAAGTGGACTTTTCGGCATTTTCTGACTCGTAAGTTTCTGAAATTACTGATGCCAGTTTTTGTTATAAGCAAAATTGAATTCAAATCGAAAAACTACTAATGGTTGAAAACCATATTCAAATCAGTGCCTTGCTTTATGTCGCCAAGATTTAACCGGACAGTAGTGA
>JAQIBX010000006.1 GCA_027858895.1 Desulfuromusa sp.
TTTTTCGCACGCCGCCCGATTTTTCCAGCGCTTGAAGCAGAACCGTTCGTTCCAGATCTTCCAACCATTTTTCCAGATCAAACCCAGCGTCAGGAAGATCGCCTATCCCACCACAATGACGATGACTTCTGTTCTTAATCTGATCAGGCAAACATTCAAGCGTTAGTTCATCATTTTCGCCAAGCACCACGCAACGCTCAACCAGGTTTTCCAGTTCACGAACATTTCCCGGCCAATCATAATTGAGCAATAGCTCTAAAGCCTTTTTTCCAACGGAGTATTCATCTTTACCGGTCAACCGTTTGTAAAAACTATTGATCAAAGGTTGAATATCCCCATTTCTGGTTCGTAATGGAGGAAGTTCAATCGAAACAACATTTAAGCGATAGAACAGATCCTCGCGAAAGGTCCCTTCCTGAATTTTTTCAGACAAGTTTTGATTGGTTGCAGCAACCAGCCGGATATTGAGTGAAATATTGTTGGTTCCACCAACCCGACGAAATTCTCGTTCTTGAAGAACCCGCAACAACTTAACCTGCATCCCCATGGGAAGCTCGCCAATTTCATCCAAGAATAGGGTGCCATTATCGGCAGATTCAAAAAGACCTTCTTTACGCTTGTCGGCTCCAGTAAAAGCCCCTTTTTCATGCCCGAACAATTCACTTTCCAGTAGATTTTCCGGGATAGCGCCACAGTTGATCGGCACAAAGGGGTGTTTTTTCCGATCACTGTTCAGGTGTAACGCCTGGGCAACCAGTTCCTTTCCGGTACCACTTTCACCGGTAACCAAAACATTCACCTGACTGGGGGCAACCCGCTCCAGCAGTGCGATCAACTTGGACATGGCCGGACTTTTACCAATCAAACTCTGAAATGAAAACCGTTGGCCGAGTTGTTGCTTCAGCTGACGATTTTCCTGCCGGAGCTGTTTCCGTTCCAGGGCATTCTTGATAACCAGACGAATTTCATCGTTTTTAAATGGCTTGGTAATATAATCATAAGCACCCAGCTTCATGGCTTCAACGGCTTGTTCTGTGGAAGAGAAAGCCGTGATCATCATCACCGTAACATCATTATCCTGATCTCGAAGTTGGCGCAGCAGCTCGATTCCGCCCATCTGAGGCATCTGGATATCGGAAATTATCAAGTCGTAACTATTTTCCTGTGCCATAGCAAAGGCCGTGACTCCATCTGCGGCCTGTTCAACTTGATAACCTTCACGCTGGAGTAAAATAGACAACATTTCACGTATACTATTTTCATCATCAACAACGAGAATTTTATACCTTGTATTTAGTGTTGACATCTCTGCTCTTCTCCCACAGCGAACCGTAGAGAAAACCGCCCCCCCCCGGTCGCCCCCTTATCAACTGTTACTATTCCTCCATGTGACTCAACAACCGAGTAGACTGATGCCAGACCAAGCCCCGTCCCCCTCTCTTTGGTTGAAAAGAAAGGCTCAAAAATGCGCCCTTTTATTTCATCAGAAATTCCTGGGCCACTATCCTCAACAACAATCCGAGGAAGACCCTGCTCCTCTGTTCTGAACGTCAACGTCCCCTTCCCTTGCATCGCCTCAACAGCATTGACTGCCAAATCCCACAAAGCCTGTAATATCAGCCCACGATCCAAAACAAGCGTAAATTCTTCCGGATAATCCTGAACGATATCGACCCCTTTGAAGCGAGGATCAGTTGCAAGCATATCAACCAGTTGATCAAAAATTGAAGCGACATTGACAGGTTCTTTCTGGGGCTGCTTTGGCCGTGCAAAGCCAAGAAAATCGGTTAATAACTCGTTGAGCCGATCTGCTTCTTTCACCACAATCCCCATCAAACGAAGATCCTCAGACTGGGCATTTGCAGCCTCCATCAACAACTGAACTGAACCACTGATAGACGCGAGGGGATTTCGAATTTCATGTGCCATCCCTGCGGCCAAACGACCGACAGCAGCAAGCCGGTCAGTCTGCTTCAAATCTTCTTCAATTTTCTTCAACTGGGTTAAATCCTGAAAGGTGACTAAAATGCCAAGTTCTTCCCCCTGGCTACCTCTAGCTGGGGTTGTCGCATAGCCAAGAATCAGCTTTTCACCGGTTTTCCTGGCAAAATAGCCCTCTGACCTGTTCAGTGGACTGTTCGTCGCCGTTGCTCCAAGCAATAAACCTGGAAACATTTCAGCAGCGTTCTGATCATAGGCATCCTGCAAGGATAACCCAGTGATATCCGTAGCAGCTCGGTTAAATGATCGAATTTTCCCTTGTGGATTGATCAACATAAGCCCGCTACTGATGTGGGACAGAATCGTCCGATTCATCTTTTCCAACTCGGCATAATCAATCGTTTTGCGCTGTAACTGTGCTTCACTGCGGCGCCAGCGCTCTGCAAGAGTCCCGCTGAGGATGGCAGTAAGAAAAAAAGCCACCGAATGAACAAAAATTGCTGAGAAGAAAGTACCATCGGCAACAGAACGAAATAGATTAAAGAAATGCAGGTAGTTGAAAAATTGCAGGTCGAGGATTCCACCAAACAAAATAACCGCACAAGCTGCCGCAAGAACGGTCAGGCGGCGTGACAATAAAAAACTGGCAGAAATAATCACTAACAGGTAAGCAAAAGAAAAAACACTTTCGACCCCGCCAGTCAGTAGAATCAAGATTGAAACGAACAGTAAATCCCAAACAATCTGCAATTGGGAAAAAAAGTTCGTATTTGATATTTTTTTAAGAAGTAATGCCGAAAGCAATGCTTCCGCGTAAGATATGCCAATGAGCAAAAATAAGGGCGGGATGAGAGTACGACTGACACTCCCTTTAAGATAAAATATTGAAGCGCCGCCCAGTAGCAACGTAATAACCGCAGTTCGACAGATCAGGTACCAGGTCAAACTGCGGTTATCGGTGTTCTCCGTTTGATTTTTTAAAGTCTTCGTTGTAACCATTAACCGCCAACTGTTCCGGCCAGCTTAAAGATCGGCAGATACATGGCGATAACCAAACCACCCACGGTTGTTCCCAAAAACAACATGAGTAAAGGCTCCATCATTGCCGTTAAATTCCCAACCGCATCATCAACCTCATCATCGTAAAAATCGGCAATCTTGCTCAGCATGGTATCCAGGGCCCCCGCTTGCTCGCCCACCTCGATCATCTGACAAACCATCGGCGGGAAAACCCCCGAGGCCTTCAGCGGCTCAGCAATAGTTTTCCCTTCACTGATGCTGGATCTGACATGGGCAATCGCTTTTTCTACCGTCCGGTTGCCTGCTGTTTTTCTGACAATATCCAGGCCATCAAGAATAGGCACACCGCTGGAAATCATGGTTGACATTGTCCGGGCAAATTTAGCCACAGCAACTTTACGAATTAAAACTCCAAAAACTGGTAATTTCAAAGCCCAGTTATCTATTTTATCCCGCCCTTTATTGGTTGCATAAATTTTCTTTGCGGCAAAAATTGTAAAGAAAATAGCCCCGATAATAACGAGAATGTAATCCTGGATAAAATTACTTATATTGATGACTATTTGGGTCGGAAGAGGCAATGCACCGCCAAAATCGGCAAACATTTTTTCAAAAGCCGGGATAACAAAGATAAGGATGACGGCAATGACAACCAGAGCAATGCCGATGATTGTTACTGGATAGGTCATAGCACTTTTGACCTGCTTTTTCAGCTTTAACGCTTTTTCAATATAAACAGCCAACCGGTTCAGAATGGTATCAAGAATACCACCAACCTCGCCTGCAGCGACCAGATTGACATAGAGCTCATTAAACGCTTTAGGGTGCTTTTTCAAGGCATCGGCGAACGTTGACCCTGACTCTACATCCTCTTTCACCTTAAGGAGAATCACTTTAAAGGTTTTGTTTTCCTGTTGAGAGGAAAGGATATCTAAACACTGAACCAGCGGCAAACCAGCATCGATCATGGTGGCAAACTGGCGGGTAAACACCACAATATCTTTCGTCGTGATTTTGGGTTTAAGAAAGCCGATATTCAGCTCTGCATTGAGCCCTTTTCCAGCGGCTTTTATTTTATTCGCCTGCACCCCCTGGCGACGCAAATTAGCCATAACAGCAGCTTCGCTGGCAGCTTCCATCGTCCCTTTTGTACTTTTTCCGTCTCGTGCCCGACCTGTCCAAGCGAATGTTGGCATGGCCTACCCCTTTCCATTTACATTGATCGTTAAATGTTCTAACTATCTTCCACGCTCTGTGTTCATTGTTTTTCTTCGGCCTAAAATTGCACCGGGATTTGCAAACATCTGCTTCAGTTCATCCAGATCATGAGAACGCACCATGGCATCCTCTTGGGTAATTTGTCGGGAATGAGCCAACAGAAACAACGATTGATTTAATGTCTGCATGGCAAATTTATCCTGACCAATCTGCATCTGCGAATAAATTTGATGAATTTTATCTTCCCGAATCAAATTTCGGATCGCCGGATTTGGCACCATCACCTCTAAGGCCATACAGCGACCCTTCCCGTCTGCCTTCGACAGTAGAGTCTGAGACAGGACCCCTTCCAGGACAAATGAAAGCTGGGTTCTCACTTGCGACTGTTGCGTATCGGGAAAAACATCAATAATCCGGTTCATGGTCTGCACACATGAATTGGTATGTAAAGTCGCAAAACAAAGATGACCTGTTTCTGCAATCGTCAAGGCTGCTTCAATCGTTTCGATATCTCTTAATTCGCCTAACAGAACCACATCCGGATCTTGACGCAAAATATATTTCAAAGCTTTCTTGAATGATTGGGTGTCTGCTCCAACCTCCCGCTGATTAACTAAACATTTTTTGTGCGGATGCAGATATTCAATCGGATCTTCAATGGTAATAATATGTTCACTGCGTTCGCTGTTAATGGCATCAATAATCGCCGCAAGGGTCGTCGTCTTGCCACTTCCAGTCGGTCCAGTCACCAGCACTAATCCACGTGGTTTTTTTGACAAAGCCCTAACAACTGGCGGCAGATTTAGATCGTCAAAACTCTTTATATCAAAAGGTATCGCCCGAAAAGCGCCCGAGACAGCCCCCCGTTGAACAAAAATATTGCCCCGAAACCGTGACAACCCCTTGACGCCAAAAGAAAGGTCAAGTTCGTTTTCTTCCTCAAATTTACGCTTTTGCGCATCGGTCAAAACACTGTAGCAAAGCTGTTTCGTTTCAGCTGAAGATAAATTCTCCCCAGGGGTGGAGGTCATTTGTCCATCGATTCTGATCTGTGGAGTAGCTCCGGTCGATAGATGCAGATCGGAAGCACCCTGCTCGATCATCGATTTGAGCAATTGATGCATATTAGCCATATAATGTTAATCCTCTCAGGTAAACACAGGGGTAACAGAAGTTAGGTAGCGACAAAGCCTACAGCCTTCAGCCTAACAACCTTCATCAGCCCAACAACCTTCAGCCGGTATTAATCATCAGCAACCGTCGTACGCAGAACCTCTTCCAAGGTCGTTACACCTTCCATCATTTTACTGAGAGCCGATTGTCGCATGGTCTTAACCCCAAGGCGCATCGATTCCTGTTTAATTTCAGCGGTATTGGCACCAGATAGAATCATTTCTTTGATATCTTCAAACATCGGCATAACCTGATAGACACCGATTCGTCCCTTGTAGCCAGTATCATTACAAACAGTACAACCGCGGCCTTTATAAGTTGTAAACTTGCCAATTTGATCTTCGGCAATACCCGCCGTAATCAGAGCATCCTTCGGTTGTTTTTCCGGTTCTTTACACTCTGAACAAACTCTTCGACCAAGCCGTTGCGCTGAAATCAAATTGACTGCTGAGGCCACCAGGAAGGGTTCAATCCCCATATTCAAAAGCCGGTTAACGGTACTGGGAGCATCATTTGTATGCAAGGTTGAAAGCACCATATGCCCGGTTAAAGCTGCTTTAACACCAATCTCTGCGGTCTCAAAATCACGGATCTCGCCAATCATGATGATGTCAGGATCCTGGCGTAAAAATGCTCGCAATGCAGCCGCAAAATTAAGGCCAATCTCCTCATGCATCTGGACCTGATTAATCCCGGCAAAGTTGAACTCAACGGGATCTTCAGCCGTCGAGATATTCTCCGTCGTCTTGTTCAATTCGGACAGAGCCGAATAAAGAGAAACTGTCTTGCCACTTCCCGTCGGGCCCGTGACCAAAACCATCCCGAAAGGTTTGTGAATCTCATCTTTAAACCATTTCAGCGCCCTCTCTTCATAGCCCAGCATGGTCATATCCAACTGCAGATTACTTTTATCAAGCAGCCGTAGAACGACCTTCTCACCAAATAGGGTCGGTAGACAATTGACCCGATAGTCCATTTCTTGTCCACGCCCCATCTTGATTTTAATCCGACCATCTTGAGGGAGGCGTCTTTCGGCGATATCCATGGTGGCCATAATCTTCAGCCGCGAGGTAATCGCATTTTTAAGTTTACGTGGCGGTTTCATCACCTCATACAACACCCCGTCAATCCGGTAGCGTACGCGAAAGACGTGTTCATAAGGTTCGATATGGATATCTGAAGCTTTCTTCTTGATCGCGTCAGTTAAAATCAGATTGACCAGCTTGACTACCGGAGCATCTTCACTGGCACGTTCAAGATCACCAACCTCATCAAATGCATTACCATCAACCAATTCCAGATCGTCAAAGTCTTCCAGACCATCCAAAGCATCGGCCATGGTAGCGCTTTGATCGTAAAACTTGTCAATTGCATCTTTAATAGCGGCTTCAGCTGCAACAACAACTTCAACATTGAAGCCGGTCATGAATTTGATATCGTCAATCGCAAAGATATTCGAGGGATCAGCCATGGCAACTATCAACGTTGCCCCGGCACGATTGATAGGGACTAACTGGTATTTCTGGGCAACTTCAGCAGGGACTAAAGCGACCACGGCCGGATCAACATCAAATTGAGTCAGATCAATAGATGGAACTCCATAATGTTTAGACAAGAAAGAGGCGAGGTCATGCTCCTGAACGTAGCCCAGCTTGACCAAGGCAGCACCCAGACGAATTCCATCCTTCTTTTGTTCAGAGATTGCATTGGCCAACTGGTTATCAGAAATCAGTTGATTTCGAACCAGCAATTCTCCAAGACGACTGACACTCATCTAACCATAACCCCTTCCATGATTATTTACATTTAGCTTGCAAAAGAAACTGTCGCATAAAACCAGTCGGAAGCCTGACTCCGGTCCAGAGAAAAAAAGCATCTTCTCCTTGAGCAGCCAACATCCCCAACCCATGAGTACAGAGCAGTCTCATTGCACGTGCACTTTTAATAAGCGGAGTTTCAGAAAGGGAATATATCATATCATATATTAATGCGCTACCCTTAATGTGTTCCAATGGTAAAAAATTTATTTCTTCTCCATGCAAGCCAACAGAGGTTGTATTCACAATCAAATCTGCTGCAGATAAAACCTCTAAATAGTCGTTATGATTATAGTCAACAGCTGCGAACTGGACAGAAATAAAATGTGGTATGAGCTCAGAAATAAGTTTTTCTGCCCTGCTGGAGTGACGATTTGCAATAACAATTGATTTCACACCAGCAGCTGCCAATGTCACCGCTGCAGCTCGGCACGCACCCCCGGCTCCCAACAATAAAACATCACGTCCTTCTGGCTTAAAATCCAACTCTTGCCGAACTGCGCGCATAAAGCCACTGGCGTCGGTATTATAACCAATCAGGGCACCAGCTTGATTAACGACAGTATTCACAGCACCGATTAACTGGGCTGCGGAATCGATTTGATCAAGGAGAGGGAGGATTGCTTCTTTATGTGGAATTGTGACGTTAACTCCCGCAACATGCAGGGCACGAAGGCCACTGACCGCAGCTTGCAAATGATTCGACAGCACATGAAAAGGAACATAAACGGCATCAATATGATGGGTCTGAAAGGCGTGGTTCTGCATCAACGGGGAAAGAGAGTGAGCAACAGGATCGCCCAAAAGACCATATATCTGGCTTTTACCTGAGAGAGACATGATTTAATCCGCTACGAATGTATTAAATATTGGCCACTGACTCACACAGACAGAAACAGGAGAAAAACTGAAAGAAATAAACCATAATCTATCTCACACCCGTTCGATACTCTCACTCAAGCCACTAAGACACGAAGAAAACCATTCATTCCTGGTCTTAAACCTTAAAAACTGATTTTGCCTTTCTTTGTGGCTTCGTGTCTTCGTGCGAAAAAAATGGTTTGCCTTGTCCGAAGTTGTCCGTGTGTGTCTGTGGCAAAAAAGCGATCAGATCTATCTTACAATCAACCAGACGTTATGATTTCAAAGATAAATATTCCCGATACTGAATGATGTGTGCCGATTGAAGAATCAGTCGTGCGCGGACAATGTCGTTTTCAATAGCACTGACAAGCTCATCAACATTTGCAAATTTCTGCTCACCACGCAACCGTTCAACAAAATAAATTCGTAATTTTTCACCGTACAACTGCCCGCTAAAATCGAGAAGATAAACTTCAATCGTCGAATTTAAACCATCAAACGTCGGGCGATTTCCGATATTAACAACACCACTGTATTCCTGCAGCCCACACCGAACCTTAACAGCATAAACACCGGTTGCGGGAAGTTGTTCTTTATCGGTATCAAGATTTGCCGTCGGAAACCCTAGTTCACGGCCACGCTGATCACCCAAAACAACAACCCCTTCAAGGTTGTATTGACGACCAAGCAGTCGGACCAAATCAGCGACACCCCCCGCTGCAACCATCGCACGAATACGGGTGGAACTGTAAGGCAAGCCATCATCTCCAACGGGTTGCAGAACGTCAACATTAAAACCATATTGATCACCACAAGCCTTTAAAAAATCGGCATTCCCTTCGCGCCCATTACCAAACGCATAGTCGTATCCCACTACAAGAGCCTTGATTTTCAATTTTTCAAGCAAAATATCGGTCACAAATTTTTGCGGCCGAATCTTTGCAAAATCAGCTGTAAAAGGGGCTTCAATCAGGTAATCAATGTGTGAAGAAGCAATCAGGCGACGCTTTTCTTCAAGGGTATTTAACAACAACGGAGCCCGATCCGGCGCAATAATTTTCAGTGGATGAGGTTGAAAGGTGTAAACAACGGAAGGGCAATTCAGATCACGAGCGACCCTGACAAGGGAACGGAAAAGTTCACGATGACCCAAATGGACACCATCAAAATTGCCAAGGGTGACAGCACTTGAGCTAAAAATTGCAGGCAAATCAATTATTGATTGAACAATATGCATAACAGAACACAGACTGGGGGACGCCCATACAATTATACTTTTATTATTTCTTGAAGTTTAAGGCCCATGTTTTCAGCAATTTCCCGACCTCGCTCAACTGACCGACTCACGGCCGGTTGGGTCATATTCACAATGACTGCGACAGCTGTAGCAGTCATCCCTAGTTTTCGCACAGCCAAGAAGCAGAGTAAACTCCGGACCTTTACAATTGCAGGTTTTTTACTGGCAGACAGGCATTCCGCCGCATCTACGGCAAAGTATTCAGCAAGAGAAGCGGACAACTGGGAGAAATCAATCCCACGAGAATAATAATAGGCCTGTTGCTTTAATTTTTCACCCTCATTATGTAAAACCATTTCGACAAATTCACT
>JAQIBX010000017.1 GCA_027858895.1 Desulfuromusa sp.
CTCAACCTGTTTCAGGAAATCGAGGGGCAACTGCCGCATGACAAATTGAAGATGATGGCCGTGATTGATGATTTTCTGCAGCTGCCTGCTGCAGAACAGATGCTCTACCAGGTCGGGCGTCGGCTGGGAATGTTTTCCCGCGTCATCGATCTGGATATCCCCGAGATGAGGCAGCGTGCTGTTATGGCCTGCCACCAGTACGGAATCACCCTGGAGAATGTTGATACCCGGATTGATGAGCTGATGAAAAGGTTCATTTGACATCCCACATAGAAGAAGGAGAGACGATCATGGAGAAATGTTTAACAGGAAAAACGGTTCTGGTGACCGGCGCCTCACGTGGTATCGGTCGGGCGATTGCTCTGAAGCTGGGACAGATGGGTGCTGCCGTCGTGGTCAATTATATGAACAGCTCCGCTGCGGCAGAAGAGGTTGTCGAGCAGATTGTCGCCGATGGTGGAAAGGCTCTGGCGATCCAGGCGGACATGGCCGATCCGGCCGCGATCGAGAAGCTGTTCGATCAGGCGATTGGCGAGTTCGGGCAACTGGATATCCTCATCAATAACGCTGGTGTGGCGATCTACAAGGCGATTGCCGAGGTTAGTGAGGACGATTACGAGCAGCAGTTTTCGCTCAACGTCAAGGGGTTGCTGTTTTCCTGTCAGCAGGCCGCCAGGAAACTGGCTGACGGCGGCCGGATCGTCAATATCTCAACGTCGGTGACCAAGATGATGCTGCCGAATTACGGCCTTTATGCCGCCAGTAAGGGCGCGGTCGAACAGTTGACCAAGGTGCTGGCCAAGGAACTCGGCCCACGCGGTATTACCGTCAATGCCATTTCCCCCGGCCCGACCGATACTGAACTGTTCCGCGAAGGCAAGACCGAAGAACAGATCCGGCAGATGGGGGCGATGGCCGCTTTCAACCGGATCGGCACCCCGGAAGATATTGCCGGCGCTGTGGCGCTGCTGGCCAGCGCTGACGCGGGCTGGATTTCCGGTCAGGATATTTGTGCTAATGGCGGTTTAACCGCTTGAAATTTAGTGCTATGGCAAAAGGTCGGGTGCCAAAGGTTGGGTCTTCGCGATTGAGTAGTGCCGCCCCTTAATCAGCTTATTCAACGCATCAATTCTCACTTTCGGATGGGGATGAGAGGCCAGCAGGTAAGGAAGCTTGCTACCGGCATCTTCCGTAAGTCGGGAAAAGAAATCGGTTGCACCTCCTGCGTGGCCGTAGCGGCGGGTAAGAAGATCGAGACCAAACTGGTCTGCAGCCGATTCCTGATCCTGAGAATATCTTGCTTGAAACGTCAGAAGTGTTTTTGATACCAGACTGCTGGCTGCACTTTCCTCTCCAAACAACAGGGTGGCCGCAACGGCAACTCCCAGCCCGCGGCCCAGGCCACGCAGATGATCCCGGTGTGCAAAATGACCCAGTTCATGAGCAAGAACCATCGCCAGTTCGTTTTCCGATTTGACCTCGTTTAGTAATCCTGCATAGACGACAATATTTCCACCAGGAAGAGCGATTGCATTGACAATATCGGATTCGTCTAAAAAGACATGGAAATTGTACTGGTGTAAGGGGGAATCTTCCGGCAGGCTATCGAGTAATGATTGTAATCGTTGCTCCAGTGCCTTATTTTCATCGGCGGGGAACTCAGCAAGAGCCAGATGACCAATCCAGTTTTCGATTTTGATTGGGGTTTTTGATACAGCCCAATCTGTCGTAACTCCAAGGATGAGGAATACAAGGCCGACCAGAACAATCAATCCGCCGATCAGCCAGAACAGCTCAATCAGGGGGTGGGTTTTTGAGACATTAACATTGTCGTTCAACTGTTTCGGGGTGAATTGCATGACTCTATAGTTTCAAAAAACGATGGCTAAGTAAGAAATTTAATCTACAAGGCGCGGTGGTTTTTCAGGGGTGAAGGCATACTATATGTATGTCGAGATCCTGAAAAGCTAACGTAACACAGGAGATTGGATTTTTCACGACGCCATCAATTCATGACGATTGCCGTGCCATAGGCAATGGCTTCAACGCTGCCGACACTCTTCTTTTTATTGGCACTTCGACCGATTGTTGCGGTTTCCAGGCGCATATTGATAATCATCTTTGCGCCCTGTTCCTTTGCACTTTCTTTCATGCGCAGAATCGCTTCCCTGCGGGCACGGTCGACCAGAGACTCATAGGACTTGACCCGACCACCGAAAATATTACGCAAAATGGCGAGTATACGTTTGAAATAGTCGATGGAAATAACGACACTTCCCATCACCAGGGCCACTTCCTGAATACGCTCTGGAGGAAAGCTCCCTTCGGCAGTCACGACGGCCATCTTCAGTAGCTCTTTTTCACGTTTTATGATTGATCGATAGTGACGTTTCTCTGCCAAACTTCCTGCCGTGTAGCCGAAAATTGCCAGGACGAGAAAAATAACCAGATCAAAGTTTTGTAGCAGAATCTCCATAATAAACTCCTACTCAACTCGGACGGCTGTGCCATAGGCAAACAGTTCAGCAGCTCCCTGGGCGACCGATGAAGTGGCAAAGCGAATATTGACAACGGCATTGGCACCCATTTGGCGAGCCTGCTCCTCCATCCGTTTCATTGCCTCTTCACGAGAGTCCTGCAGTAACTCGGTATAACCTTTTAGTTCCCCGCCGACCAGGTTTTTCAATCCAGCCATAAAATCCCGTCCGAAATGCTTTGCTCGAACTGTGTTTCCCTGAACAATGCCAAAGTGCTCGATAATCTTTTTGCCGGGAACGGTATTCACGTTTGTCATAATCATTTTGCATAACTCCTAGTAAATGGTAGAAATAAAAAATACTAAGCTTTAGCGTTAGTATTGGTCAATTGTTCTAATGTTATTTTGTTGGTGGAGTGCTTTTTTACGGGAGTTCAAGATGAAAACTATAGGATTGCTGGGTGGAATGAGCTGGGAATCGACGGTTCTTTATTATCAATTGCTCAATGAGGGGGTGCGAGAGCGCCTCGGCGGCTTGCATTCAGCAAAGATTTTGCTGCACAGCGTCGATTTTGCTGAAATTGAGCAGTTTCAAGTCAACGATCAATGGACCAAGGCTGGTGATCAACTGGCAAATGCTGCGTTAGGGTTAGAGCTGGCAGGGGCGGAGATAATTCTTCTCTGTACCAACTTGATGCATAAAGTTGCGCCCATTATCGAGTCACAACTCAATGTCCCGCTACTCCATATTGCCGATGCTGCCGGCAGCGCGATCAAAGCTCAGGGACAGAAGAAGATTGGTCTGCTTGGAACTCGCTATACGATGGAAGAAGATTTTTATCGACAGCGCCTCTTGGACAAATTTGACCTTGATGTTGTCATTCCTGAAGCGAAAGATCGTGACTATATCCATCAGGTTATTTTTGATGAACTTTGCTTGGGGAAATTTACTGCTGAATCACGCAAAAACTATCTGGCCATCATAAATAAATTGCGTGAGCAGGGTGCTCAGGGAGTTATTCTTGGTTGTACCGAAATTCCACTGCTGGTTCGTCAAGAAGATACCGACTTGCCACTGTTCAATACGGCCGCATTGCATGCTCAATATGCACTTGAATTTTCCTTGACTGGCGCCTAAAAAAATTGACTGAAAAATCGATAGACAAAGAAGCGTTACGTAGGAAGATTATTGCCAGACTGAAGGCAGATCATGCGTTGCTGCTCCTGGCGGCAAAGACCGCTCATGCCGCTGCGACCCATGATGAGAATATTCCCGATAATAAATACGCCACCCTCGGCCTTGAGGCGTCTTATCTTGCGCAAGGACAGGCTAATCGTGCACAGGATGTTTTGCAGGGGATACAGGCCTTCCAGCTACTGACTTTACGGGCTTTTTCTGCAAAGTCGTTAATCCGTTTAACGGCGGTGGTACAATTGGAAGATGATGAGGGGCGGGTCAGGTTGGTTTTTCTTGGTCCAGCTGCGGGCGGTATGCTGTTAGCGCTTGACGAGGCGGAGCTTATGATCATTACCCCAGCATCGCCCCTTGGTCGAGAGTTGATCGGTAAGCAGTGTGGCGATCTAATTGAACTTAAAAGCGATACCGTTAGGGAATACGAGATTGTCTCAATCTGTTGATTCTTCGGAAGGGGCATGGGTGGATTTCTTACCCTTTTAATAGAAATGTTCTCTGCCGTTTCTCGGCAAAATCGAATTTGTGAGTCATTTTCCAGATGACTTTCATCCTTCGCCAAGATGCGCGCAGGAAGAAAATGGCTGCTATAGCTGCCACCCCACCGCAGAGAATACCGCCTGATCCCTGGTAATTGAAATGGAATTTCTGCCGGAAAAGATTGTCGCCAATTCCAAGCAGAAAACTGAACAAAATCCCATAGAGAACAGTATGCAGCAGCACATGCAGAATAATGGTGTACTTGATCTGCCCCGGTTTGGCTTTGTTAGCCAGTCGTTTCCAGCGGGTCATCAGTAGACCGTGCAGACAGAAGATAATCGCCAGCCCGCTATCCAGGGTGCGCAGGATCAGGTAGCCAGCAAGTGCTCCCCAAGCGATGGCGATGATGATGGTTTCGAGGTTCAACGTTGTTTCCTTTCCGGTTGCTTATTTGCGGTACGAGCCAATGTAAATGGCCGATAGAATCAGCAGGATACCGAAGATCTCTATTCCCCCAGTCGGCCTGCTGAAGAAAAGGGTATCCCAGACCAGGGCAAGGGTCGGTTGCAGCAGGAGGATCAGCCCGGCAACTGTGGCTTGAATATGTTTGATGGCCGATGAGATCAACGACCAGCCGATGGTGGTGCTGACCACTCCAACACCGATCAGAGCAAAAAGAGAATTGCTATCGGGGATGGCAAATGATGCGCCGTTGAGGGGCGTGATAACTGCGAGCAGCAGGGTACAGGGAATTGCAACGGTCAGCATGGCCGGGACGCTGCTGACCGAACTATCATCCATCGATGCTTTGACCAGCAGAATGTAGCCGGAGTAAAAGATAGCTGCCAGCAGGCCTAGAAATATTCCCAGTTTATAGCCATCCTCAAGATCCTGCCAATCTACGCCAGTGATAAACAGCAGTCCACACAGTGCCATGACCACTGCCAGTATGAACATTTTGGAAATTTTCTGTTTGAGGATCAACCAGGAGAACAGCGCGGTGAAGAATACTTGAAAATTGGCCAACAAAGTTGAAAACCCTGGCCCGACCAGTTCGATGCTGCGATGCCAGCACATGAAATCTAGAGCCAGAATAACCCCGCCGCAACAGAGTAGTACCCGCGGCCGTAGTGCCATCTTCGGGCTATCTCTACGCAACAGCATTAACACTGCCAGTGACAGCCCTGCAAACAACATTCGGTAGAATCCGGTGCTGTCTGGTGGGAGTGCGGCAAGTTTGATGAAGATAGGGGAGAAGCTGATGCAGATGGAACCGATCAGCAATCTGAACAATGGCAACTGTGTCTGGGTGGTGGTGTCTATTTGGGTCACTCTTTACTCATTTCCATTACTCAGCTGTGCAGAGGCGGTTGGCGAATTTTGCAATTTAAACTATTCTGGCTCTGTAGCCCGATTAAATCGTGTCAGCAGAAACGCCATCGGGATTGTCCCGAGTGCAAACAGGACGCAGAGCTCATAGGTGCGTTCCAGACCGATCCAATCGCCGACAAATCCCAGAACAAACACCAGCACCGAACCAACGCCGAAGTTTATAAACATATACATGCTGTTCATAAAGGTCGGCATGTTCGAATCAGTATCCTGAATGCTCGCCATAAGAACTGGACCAGAGGCAAATAAAAACAACCCTAGAATGCTCAATAAAATAATATTTTGCGTTAATATAAATAGCGCCATTGCTGCGACAGAACCGATACTGGAAATAACCAGAGTGTTTTTACGCCCGATTTTATCAGAAATGCTACCCGCGCAAAATGTACCGATAACGCCGAAAAACTGCAGAACAGACAGTGAGGCACCTGCAAACCACAGCGATGCCCCCTGGTCGGTTAAATAAACCGGCAAAAAGAGGGTCAGGGCACTTTTCATTGCGGCTTGAAAACAGATGAAACCGGCAATAACAGTAAAAAATGGCCAGTAGCGGCGCAACAATTTACGCGTATCACCTTTCTCCTTGGTTTTTTGTACCTGCCGGTCAACGTCAAGATTTTTCAGCTTTATGTACAGTACCAGCGAAGCAATAAGCCCCAGAGGAATCAGACGGTAAATTTCTTCCAGACTCCAGAGCGATACCGCCGAAATGACCAGCAGTGGCCCGAGTGTTCTGGCAAGCTCGCCACCGACCATGAAAAAACTCATCCCCGTTCCAACCTTGTCGCCAGACGCCTCTTTGACAATCACAGGGGACGGAACATGAAAAAGAGCCGCTGAAATTCCGGCGACAAACAAAAGGATGAACAACACCGCAAACGAATTTGCCAAACCGATCAGTCCCATGCTGATAGCCGTTATTGCTGGCGTCAGAATGACAAAATATTTGATCCCGGTTTTTTCTGCCAACAGCCCCAACAATGGATTAAACAGGGCAGGAATCCGCCTGATGATATCGAGAAAGGCGCTCATTGAAAGCGACATGCCCAGCTTGTCAATCAGCAGCGGCAACAACGGTGCTAAAAAAGCGGAAAAGGTGTCGTGAGCAAGATGAGCAACGGATAAAACAATAACTTCTGGTTTTTTAAACTCTTTATTTTTTTTCAATGACTTTCCATCCATTTCTGTTATCTAGCGATATTTCAGAGAGCGCTATACATACATTCCCGCCATAGCAGAAATCAATATTATTCCTTGACCAATCACGTAGTCTTTCTGAAATATTGATAGATTACTTGATTAGTAGTTAATCGGTGCTATGATTAATCGTTTTTGGCAGAACGTGTAGGCTGAGATTATGTGAATGTTCGTTTACTTAAGTCGATCAATATTGCACCTCAGAAAAAAACATTGGGTGAAGTATTGAAACAATAAAGCAATATCTGTGCTAAAGGAGTGTCAAATGAAACATGTTGTGATTACTGGTGCTAATCGTGGGATTGGTCTTGAATTTGCGCGGCATTATCATGCTGAAGGTTGGCAAGTCACCGGGGTCTGTCGCAACACGTCCTCTGAGCTTAAGGCTTTCGCAGCGCAGGTCATCGACGGGATTGATGTCACCAGCAAAGAAAGCGTCGATCGGTTAGTCGCCGCGCTGCAGGGGCAAACAATCGATCTGCTGATTAACAATGCAGGCCTCTTGCAGGATGAGGTCCTCGGTACGCTCGATTTTGATTCGCTCCGTTTGCAGATGGAGATCAACGCCTTTGCCCCCTTGAGGATTAGTGAAGCCTTATTGCCCAATCTGCAAGCCGGAAGCAAAATCGCCAACATCACCAGTCGCATGGGGTCGATTGCAGATAACGACTCTGGTGGCCGTTATGGCTATCGTGCTTCCAAAGCTGCGTTTAACGCTCTTGGGTGCTCCATGGCTATCGACCTGAAAGAGCGTGGCATTGCCGTGGCGCAGCTGCATCCAGGATTCGTAAAAACCCGGATGGTCAATTATGGTGGGTTGATTACCGCAGAAGAATCTGTTGCCGGGCTGGCTGAAAGGATTGAAGCCCTCGACCTTGAAAACTCGGGCTCTTTTTGGCACACCAACGGTGAGGAGCTTCCCTGGTGAATGGAACAATCCCGTCAGGTGAAGAGTTGGTTGAGGGGAATACAAATATTTTTTCGGGAAGGCCGACCCTTTTATTAGCAGTCAGAAAAATTCAGCAGCTATTTGCAGGTAATATATGAAACATCCTCTGCTCGTCGACACACAATGGCTTCACGGTAATCTAGATAATCCGGAGATAGGGATCATCGAGAATGCCTGGATGGCCGATTCCTATCAAAAGGCTCATATCTGTGGAGCTATTTGTGTCCCTGGGCATCCTTACCTCAAACGAAATGACGCTGATGGCGAGCGAACTCAGGTGGTCATGGATGCTCAGGAATTTACTGAGCTCTGTCATCATCTCGGCTTGCAACGTAATAAACATTACGTCATTTACGACGATTATTCTGGCCTGTTTGCAGCACGTTTCTGGTGTGTGTGCCGCTACTTCGGGTTGCGAAATATAAGTATTCTGGATGGTAGTTGGCGTGGTTGGTTGGCACAGGGATACCCCGTTTCCAGCCGGATTGAAATGCCTGATCCTGGCACCGATGTTGCCATCGTGCCGCAACCTGCAAATTTTATCGGCTGGGAAGAATTACAGCGCACATATTGCGACCCGGGAATCCAGCTCTGGGACACGCGCCGCGAGGGGGAATACCTTGGAGATGAGGATACTGACAACCTGCGCCGAGGGCATGTGCCGGGTGCGCTGAACCTGGTGTGGACAGACCTGCTGACCGAAACGACTCATAACGGAGATCCTCGCTTTCTCAAGCCCTTGGAGGAATTAGAACAACTGCTGGCTAACTTGGGGTTGCGCCGTGACAAAACCATCATCACCTATTGCCAGTCAGGGATCAGGGCGGCATTTTGTATCTATGTTCTGGAGCTGCTCGGTTATTCACACCATCGTCTCTATGATGCATCGATGGGCGAGTGGGCTAACCTGAAAGA
>JAQIBX010000095.1 GCA_027858895.1 Desulfuromusa sp.
ATGGCTCATGAATGGTTTCAAGGCTGGCAGGCCATCACCCGCTTGTCGGATGCACAAAAAGCGGCCCTTGAAGGTTGGGTGCGCGAGTACCGGGGCCGTTTGGGGATTGCCCTGACCGATTGTTACTCAATGGATTCCTTTGTCCGCGATTTTTTCGATCCCTACTTCGGTAAGCTCTATGATGGGCTGCGCCACGACAGTGGCTCCCCTTTTGACTGGGGTGAAAAGGCAATTGCCATGTATCGACAGATGGGGATCGATCCGTTGACAAAAACTCTGGTCTTCAGCGACAGACTGACCTTCCAGCGGATGTTTGAAATATATCGTTACTTCAAAGGACGGGCCAAGGTCTCTTTTGGAATCGGCACCAATCTGACCAATGATGTTGGCAACCAGCCCCTTGATATGGTGATCAAGCTAGTTGCAGCCAATGGCAGGCCAGTGGCTAAAATTTCTGACGAGCCGGGGAAAAGCATGTGTGAAGACCCGGAGTATTTACGCTATCTTGCGTCTGTGTACGGGATTGACCGAAAGACGAGTCAATAGATGAAAAACTACGATGTTATTGTCATCGGCGGCGGCCCGGCGGGAATTTTTGCCGCAGGTTTTGCGGCATTGCAGGGAGCAAAGGTTTTACTGCTGGAAAAAAATCGGCGCTGTGGGGCCAAACTTCTCATTACCGGCAAAGGGCGTTGTAATGTCACCAATGCCGAAGAAGATCCTCGCAAATTCAGCGAAGTTTTTGGCCGCAATGGCAAGGCACTGCTGACAGCGCTTTATGCTTTTGGTGTTGCAGATACGATCAGTTTTTTTGAGCAGCGCGGCTTACCACTAAAAATTGAACGTGGTGGTCGGGTTTTTCCGGGAAAAGGGAAAGCCAGCGATGTGCAGAAGGTTCTGGATCGCTTTGTGATCGAATCTGGAATTGAGCTACTGACATCATGCACGGTGCGCAAACTGCATAGTGAAGGGGGACTGTTGGCTTCGGTTGATACCTCTGTAGGGGCGTTTTCAGCCAATCGGTTCATCATTGCAACCGGTGGTTTATCTTACCCTGCAACTGGGTGTACCGGAGATGGCTATGATTGGGCGGAGCAAACTGGTCATGTTCTGATCATGCCGGAGCCAGCCTTGGTGCCGGTGTTGCTGGCCGAGAACTGGACCCGGGAGCTTGGTGATTTTAACCTGAAAAATATCCATATTGCTGTTCAACAAAATGGTAAAAATATTGTTGAACGGTTTGGTGAAGCTTTCTTTACTAGGGGTGGCATTGGCGGGCCAATTATTCTGGATATGAGTGCCGGGATTCGTGACGCTTTAAAGCGAGGGGCCGTCAACCTGGTGCTTGATCTGAAACCAGCGGTAACCGTAGAGTTATTTGACAAACGTTTACAGCGTGAACTGGCCGCCCACAGCAATAAAGGTTTTCGTAATTCTCTGGGGAATCTGCTCCCCAAAGATATGATTCCGCTGTTTATCCGCCTGTCTGGAATCGATCCTGAGACAAAATGTCACTCGATAACTAAAGTGGAACGCATCAAGCTGTTGTCACTGTTCAAAAAACTGGAATTGACTGTTACAGGTGTCGAGGGCTTTAAAAAAGCAATCATAACTTCGGGCGGCGTTTCGCTGAAAAATATTGATATGCGAACCATGCGCTCAAAGAAGCTGCCGAACCTCTATTTTGCTGGAGAAATGATTGATCTTGACGGTCCGACCGGGGGGTATAATCTGCAAGTCTGTTGGTCGACAGGCTATTTGGCAGGGATCAGCGCTGCTGTGAGTTAACCAGACAGCCTCCTAAGTTAAGTGAAAAACTTGATACTCTGAAACCGCTCCAAGACTTCAGCTTTCTGCATCCCGGCGATCATGAAATCTCGAAAGGTTTTTTCCGTCAAGGTCGGAACTTTATCCTGTAACTGCACCAGAGAAATCATATTCACCATGTTCTCCTGCAGTGTTGTTATCGGTACGACATCGCCACGTTGGATTTCATCCCAAACCAGATGTGCCGTCGCTATTCCCAATCCCATCCCGAGTTTAAGGGCAGAAATCAAGGCTTCATGACTGTCAAGTGTCATCACAATGTTGAGATTTTCTGGACTCTTGCGAAAATGGTGCTTGAACCACAAAGTAAGAATAGAAGGGTCATCCTCATCGGTAATATAATTCTTGGTCAGTAAATGTTTGAAAGAGTGGTCCCCGGCAATTTCTCTTTGATAAAAGTCTTTTGAGCAAACGAGAATCATCTCTTCTTTCAGGACCGGATCAATACTGAAAATAGCGGGAAAACTGGGCAGTTCTCCCTGCTTAAAATAAACATCAACCAGTGCATAATCTAATACTCCCTCCATGATCATGGTGAGTAGAGGGATAGATTCTTTAAACTTCAGTTTAAATATCACGTCTGGATACAGCTGGCGAAATTTATGACAAAACTTCGGCAGATACTCTTTCCCGAACTCTCTGGGAGCACCAATCCGCAGCAATCCTGCGGGGCGATCCAGGGGTTGACGGATATAGGGTATCTCACCCTGCAGCTTGTCGACAAAGGGCTCGACAAGGTTGAACAATCGCTCTCCGGCGGCTGTCGGTACCAGCTTTTTATGCAAACGGGTAAATAGAGGAACTTTTAGCTCTGCTTCCAACTTTTGCAGTTGCTGACTGACCGCGGGTTGTGACAGGTGCAATTGGTTTGCCGCTGCAACAATGCTGTTTAGCGAGTAAATATGATAAAAAACCTTGAGGCGATTGAAATCTGGAAGCATAAGTATAACTAATCCTATAGCTAAAAAAGAATGATTTTACTTATACACCGTATCGGCCTAGTGTTCAACCCACGACACAACACACTTATGAGGGAGGCCATTATGACCTACATTGTATTTATCGGACTTGGAATTATGTTTTCGTTGCTGATGCTTGGTTTTTTCGCAATGGAAAGGTGCGAAAGCGAAGGACGGATTGTCAATGCCGCCTGGCTGAGTAGCGAAGAAAAATTTCATCTTATTTCCCGTTGGGGTGCACAGAATTAAACAATCGCTCAGCACCACCGAGCATACATTCCTGACTTACGAAGCAGCCCAACAAGGCTGCTTTTTTGCGTTTAGTCGTTTTATCCGAAACGCCCCATTCAGATGATCTCTGTTAATTTATATTGTGAATTTATATTTGCTCTCGAGATTCAGCAGCAGTACAATGTCCAGATGAAAATAATAACAGGCTAACATAAGCAGCGAGGTAACTTCAGCAAAAGCGGGATGTCCCAGGCTTTTGCGGCGCTACCCAACACAGTTTCAAATCCGTAAAACTGGGACAGCCCCCGATGACCCTGGGGACAGTCCCGCTTTACTAACAGATGTGCTGAAGTAACACAGCGAGATGCAAAGGAAGCGAATAGTGTACACTGAAAAAGTAATGGATCACTTCAACAACCCGCGCAATATTGGCATTATCGAGGAACCTTCTGTGATTATCCAGGTAGGCGACCCTGATTGCGGGGACACTTTGTTGCTTTCTCTGAAAATTAAAAAAGAGAAAATTGTTGACGTTAAATACAAGATTTACGGCTGTGGCGCGGCTGTCGCGACCTCTTCTATCGCCAGTGAAATGGCGATGGGTAAAACCCTCAATAATGCATTGAAAATCACCGATGATTCTATTGCAAAGGCGCTGGGGGGGTTACCCGAAGAGAAGCGCCATTGTTCAAATCTTGCTGCTAGTGCCTTACGGGGCGCAATCAACGAATATCGTAAATCTAATTTGAAAAAAGCCTAGCCTTTATGACCCTCTATTTACTGATTCTTGCCGCATATCTGATCGGCGCAATTCCGACCGGACTGATTTTAACCCGTCTGGCTGGTGGGGACGATATCCGCAGTGCGGGCAGTGGAAATATCGGCGCCACCAACGTTTATCGGGTGGCGGGGCGCAAACTTGGAGTGATCACCCTGATTGGCGATTGTCTGAAAGGTGCTGTTCCTCTACTGATTGCGCAGCTGGGTTTTAACCTGACGGGAAATGGTATTGCTCTAATTGCACTGGCGGCGTTTATCGGTCACTGTTATCCGGTTTATCTGGGGTTTAAGGGGGGGAAGGGGGTTGCCACCGCGCTTGGAATTTTTTTGGTTTTATCGCCCCTGTCGGTTCTCTGTGTTCTGTTTGTGTTTGTTCTGATCCTCTGGAGGTGGCGCTATATTTCACTTGCTTCAATTTCAGCTGCAGCGGCAATTCCACTGCTGGTTCTTTTATTCGAAGGTTCTCCTGCTCTGTTTGTCGCCACGTTGATGATTGCCAGCATTATTATTTGGCGGCATAGGGTGAATATTGAACGGCTACGCAGCGGAACCGAAAATACATTTAATGTTTGAAAGACGCCATGCGTAAATATATTGTAAGGCTTGTTTTCTCGGTCGTTCTGCTTTTATCTCCCATAGTTATTCTTGCCTGCTTCCTGACGTTAACTCCTCAGACTCTAAAAGCACCTGTTCAACTCCAGATCTCTCCTGGTACCGGGCTGAATAAGATTGCCCTTGATTTGCAAGATGCCGGGTTGGTCCGAAGTGCGCTGGCGGTTAAATTGTTGGCGCGTTGGAATCAGCAGAGTGGCCAGATTCAAGCGGGCAATTATCGGTTCAGCGATCCCGCAACTCCTGGGGAGATTCTTCAGCGCCTGATCCAGGGTGATGTTGAAAAGGTCAGCTTGACCATTCCAGAGGGATTTACCCTGCAACAGATTATTGCGCGGGCGGCAGAACAGGGATTCGGGCAGAAGGAGCGACTGTTGGGATTAGCGTATAATGCTGATTTTATTCATTCTTTGAAGATTGAAGCCGTTAGTCTGGAAGGTTATTTGTTTCCAGAAACCTATCTGTTTGCCCCTGGAATCGGTGAAAAAGAATTGTTGAAAATGATGGTTGCCCAGTTCCGCAGTCATGCTGATAGCAAACTGAAGAAAGAAGCAGAAAAGCTGGGATTGACACCACACCAATGGCTGACGCTGGCATCAATTATTGAAAAGGAGACGGGGATTGTGGCAGAGATGCCATTAATTTCGTCGGTTTTTCACAACCGGCTCAAACGTAAAATTCCGTTGCAGACCGATCCAACGGTTATCTATGGGATTGAAAATTTTGATGGTAATATTACCCGTAAACATCTGACCACCCCCACCCCTTACAATACCTATCTGATCAGAGGACTTCCGCCCGGGCCGATTGCCAGCCCTGGGCTGGCCGCTCTCGAAGCGGCAGTGCGCCCCGCAGAAACAAAGTTTCTCTATTTTGTTGCCCGGGGCGATGGCGGCCACCGATTTTCAAAAACTCTCAGTGAACATAATGATGCAGTGCGGAAATATCTGTTGCAGCGACGGAAATGACAAGTCAGTTTGCACCCCAAACCTCTTTCACCACAGTGGCTCAGAGAAGGCCAAAGACATTAACGCAGAGATGCTGAGCCTCATTTCAAGTGTTTTTGTTATTAATTTCACCTAAATTTTAACCATCATTCCGTGCTTTGTGATTGGGTTGCGACTTCAACAAGTTGCGGATTAAAAAAAGCTTTCTGAATGGCTGCACCAACACCATTGATCCTCGTCTGGGTATTGTCGAGATGTTCGTGTAGCCCCTGTTCAAAAATTTCATCCAGGGAAGCGTATTCAAACTCAGACAGGAGTCTCCCCAGACTTTGCTCAGCCTGATTGGCAAAGGTTCCACGCTGGCTTCCTGTGATGTGATTTAATGAAGACATTGCTTTGGCAAGGCAGTAGTGAACTGCTCTTGGGAAGTGCGAGTTGAGCAGAAGAAAATCAACGATCTTTTTCGGATCAATCCGTCCGTGCTGTTTTCGGTACATCTCAAAAGCGCTGGCTGATCGCAACAATGCTCCCCAGAGGATATTGTCGTAAGAACTGCCAATATAATCGACAGATGGGAGCAGAAT
Organism: Desulfuromusa sp.; assembly: GCA_027858895.1. GTDB lineage: Bacteria > Desulfobacterota > Desulfuromonadia > Desulfuromonadales > Geopsychrobacteraceae > Desulfuromusa. The sequence continues at coordinate 5,941 of JAQIBX010000095.1, forward strand.
AAAATATTTGACATCAAGCAACCGGGATGTTTTGTCCGCCCTTTCCAGCATCCGGCCGAGCCGACCGAAATGCCACCCCTCACCATGGTTTGAGGTTGAGTCGGTAATCCCGATAAAGGTATGACTCGCAGTCATGATATCGACAAAAAACTGGTGCGGCAGATCCATCGACTCTTCTTTTGCCGCAGAATTGATCATCAGGTAGAAAGTGTTGAGATGTTCCCACATTTCTGAACTGATATACTCTCGTACCGACCGGGCATTCTCACGAGCCGCACGCACGCACGAATGGATTGAATTGGGGTTGTTACGATCGAAGGTCAGAAATTCGATCGCGTTATCACGAGTGACTTCTCCATAGAGCTTTTCGAAGAGTTCATGGTCCCCGGTCGTGTTAATCAGCGGCTTCCACTGGTTGCTGGCGCTATCTGTCAGATCCAGGGCCATATGGAAATTTGCATCAATAAACCGGGCGACGTTTTCGGCACGCTCTATATAGCGGTTCATCCAGTACATGGAATTTGCAACGCGACTTAGCATTATAGTCCCTCCCCAGCCGGTATTGAAGATTCAGGAGAAGTTCCCCCCGCAGAATTGAGAACCCAGGTGTCTTTGCTGCCGCCTCCCTGTGATGAATTAACCACCAAAGAGCCTTTTTTTAAGGCGACACGGGTCAGCCCACCGGGCATGACAGAGATTTTATCTTTGCCATAGAGGATATAGGGACGCAGATCGACATGGCGTCCTTCAAAGTGATCATCCATCAGAACCGGCACCCGCGATAAAGCGAGAGTCGGTTGCGCGATATAGGTGCGAGGGTTGGCTTTGATCCGCTTGGCAAATTCTGCTTGTTCCTCCTTCGTGGAATGAGGCCCTACCAACATGCCGTAACCACCCGACTCATTGACCGCTTTGACGACCAGCTTATCCAGGTTTTCCAGAACATACTGACGGTCTTCATCACGCCAGCAGGCGTAGGTTGGAACATTATTGATGATAGGTTCTTCTCCAAGATAATAGCGAATAATTTCAGGGACATAGGCATAGACGGCTTTATCATCAGCAACCCCGGTTCCCGGGGCATTGGCCAGGGCGACTCTCCCATTACGATAAACCGCCATCAAGCCTGGAACGCCGAGCATTGAATCCTCTCGAAATACTTTGGGATCCATAAAATCGTCATCGATCCTGCGGTAGATGACATCTACCCGTTCCAGTCCCTTGGTGGTGCGCATCATCACTTCTCCACGATGGACCACTAGATCGCCCCCCTCGACCAGGGGAACCCCCATTTGTTGGGCGAGGAAACTGTGTTCAAAATAAGCCGAGTTGAAGATTCCTGGAGTCCAGACAACAACAACGGGTGCTCGCATCCCTTGTGGAGCCAGATCCTGCAACATATCGAGTAGATGATTTGGATAATCGGTAACAGGCTGGACGCTACAGGCATCAAATACCATCGGAAATGTTCGTTTCATGATCAAACGGTTTTCCAGCACATATGAAACACCAGAGGGACAGCGCAAATTATCTTCGAGAACATAATATTGGCCATCTCCGCCCCGGACGAGATCCGTTCCAGTGATATGGCACCAGATGCCGCAAGGCGGTTTTAGACCAATGCATGGTTTGCGAAAGCCATCGGCAGAGAGCACCAGTTCGGTTGGCACAATCCCGTCTTTAAGTATTTTCTGGTCATTGTACACATCATCAATAAAGCTGTTCAGAGCGGAGATTCTTTGTTTAAGACCCCGTTCGAGAGCCGCCCATTCTTTGGCCTGAATAATGCGTGGTACAATGTCAAAAGGAAAAATCTTCTCCGATTGGTCTTCGTCACTATAAACATTAAAGGTGATTCCCAGGTTCAGAAGTGCCCGTTCAGCGGCTTTTTGACGCCTTTGCAGTTCTGTTTCCGGTAACCCATTGATGCGTTTAATGAGGAGGTCAGCACCCTGGCGCGGATTGCCCTGAGGGTCAAACAGTTCATCGTAGAACCCCTCCGTCTTATAACCATCAAATCTCATCTAATGCTCCTTTCTGGAAGTGTTTGATCTCTAAAAGTAGTGTATCAGAGATAAAATCAAAAAGTAGTCAGGTGCTTTGTGACTGAAATTGACCCATGGTAACGGGAACTCTGGCAACGTCGACGGAAACGACCATGCGGGGCTTCCCACCCCCTAAAGCAACCCCTCGCAAAGGGGAAACATCCGAAAAATCACGGCCCCATGCGACCGTAATATGTTGCTCAGCAGCAATCTGATTATTGGTCGGGTCAAAATCGATCCAGCCGGCATCTGCAGCGTAAACAGAAAACCAGGCGTGGGAAGCATCGGCACCGACTAAACGTTCCTTACCTGGTGGCGGCAGGGTTTCGAGATAGCCACTGACGTAACGGGCTGCTAAACCCATTGCACGAAGGCAACCGATACCCAGATGGGCAAAATCCTGACAAACACCTCGCCGGGTCTCCATCACCTCGGAAAGGGGGGTTGCTATCGTTGTCACACCCGGGTCATAGGTGAAATCACGGTAAATTCGTTGCATCAGGTCGGAAACAGCATCTGCTAACGGTCGGTCGGGTGAAAAGGATGGTCGCGCATATTCTTCCAGCTGAGGACTCTGTTTGATAAAGGGTGAATCGTGCCGACAAGGCAACGCATCAAGTGCTTCTGGGTTTCTTTCTCTGGCCAGACGCTGGCGCATGGTTTCCCATGCGAGTTGATTCCCCGCTAGCAGAAGATTCGGGTCGGCTGGAGAAGTTTCTACATCGCTGATCGCTGTCACTTGCAGTTTTTTGTGCGGGTTCTGAATGGCAAAGTGAGTGACACGGTTACCCCAAAAATCGGTACGCTCACGAAGATCCGAAGATTCAGGTTCTATCTGCAGCTTACTCGACAAACATTTTTGCCGTGGTGTTTCTCGAGGCAATAAACAGGCCTCATTACGACAAAGTGCGACCGGGGTGCTGTAAAGATACTGGGTTGAGTGTGTCACTCGATAAATCATGACGCTTTTTCCTCCACAGCAGAGCCTAATTGTTGCGGAACCAGAGTTGGACTGAAATAGATCTGCATCAAGGCTGTGGACAGTTGATCGAGGCGCTCTTTTTGCGAGACTAAAAGCTTCTCCAACAGAGGGTAAGTTCTATCGCTACTCGATAACTGAGTCAGTTGTTTGCGATCCGCCCCCCGGAGTTCCTCAACGGCTTCAGAGACTAGCCGCTCATCCTGATGGGGGTGTTCGTTGGACTGTTCACGAGGCAAGGCTCCGATATGAATTTGGAGTTGATGAAGCTGATAGGCGAGTGACCTGGGGTAACTTTCGTCCATCAACAGCAATTCCAAAATAGTTGACAGTTGCATGAATGAACGATAGCGCCGTCTAAAAGTAATGAGGCTCATACTGGTTGCAAGAACAGTTTCGAGCATTTGAGCTGCCATGGAGGGTTCATAGCTGGGAACCAGCGTTGCCTGTAACAGCGCAATGAGATTTAACGCACGTTCCAAAGTCCGTCCGATACTCAGCAAAAGCCAATCGGTCTCACGTGCCATCGTTTCATTGGTCAGGCCGCTGAATGCCGATAATTGCAAGAGCAACCGGTCGATACTGTCATGTAACCGGCCGGTACCGATCAGGCTCAATGATATTCTTGGATTCCAGTTCTGCTGTGCGTTATCAACGATTCGCCAGGCATCTTCAGGCAACATATCCCTGACTGGATAGGCTGAACGGCTAAAACTTCGCAGCGATGAGCGGAGGCTTCCCGCCCTGTTGACATCCTGCGCCAAAGATAGGAGCTCAGGGCGAGGATCTTCAAGCTTTGTTGCCGCATCTTCTTCAATAAATCCGGGATAAGTGGATGTAACATGAGTTATTGCCCCCAATAAGTGGTCCAGGCAGCGGCGATCATCAGGATCACGAAATTCATTGTATTCACGAAGTTTGGTCAAAATTGAGCGGAGTAGCCGAGCGGTTGCTTCGGTACGCTCGGCATAACGTCCAGACCAAAAGAGGTTTTCGGCCGCGCGACTTGGCAGTGAACCAAACAATGGTTGAATGTGCTGGTTTGGTTGTGCGTGACGCCAGAGGTTAACTTGCTTGCTTGGTTCTTGGGTTAAAACCCAGGTATCTTTACTGAATCTGTCTTCTTGCTTTGGATAGAGTAAGCGACTTTGAGTTGCATTAATTCTAGTTAGACCGCCAGGCATAGCAACATAAGTCTGTTCTAGCGAGGTTACAAATGTACTCAAGATACTGTGGCGTGATTCAACCTTGTCCGTTACAAAAGCAGGAACGGTCGATAAGGACGTCAGTTCCTGACCAACATAGAGATGGGGAGCTGACAAAATCCTGTAACGCCACTGGCTGAGCTGTTCTTCGTTCAATTGCCCGGGAATCATTTCGGGGAGACCCGGTATGGGATAGATTGGCTTGATGAGCAGTTTGTCCAGATTCTGCAGGACAAATTCACGTTCACGTTCTTGACCACACCACCAGGTTGCAACAGAGGGCAAAAGCAGGTCTTCCCCCAAAAAATAACTGCAGAGTGCCGGCAGAAATGCCAGCAGGGCTGGATTTTCCAAAACATGACTGCCAATTGAATTGGCGGTTACAACATTGCCCAGACGGATTGCTTCAAGTAATCCGGGTATGCCAAACAGTGAGTCTCTGCGTAGTTCCAGCGGGTCACAAAGATCATCTGCAAGGCGTCGCAGGAGAACATCGACCTGGCGCAGCCCACCAACCGACTTGAGCCAGACGCATCCATCACGAACGATCAGATCCCCTCCTTGAACCAGTGGAAATCCAAGGTAAGAGGCAAGATATGCGTGTTCGAAGTAGGAATGATGATCAGGACCAGGAGTGAGGATGACGATCCGCGGATCCTCTTTATTGTGCCGAGCCAAAAGAGCCAGACCGTTTCGCAAAGCACGAAAGTACATCGCCAACCGATGCACCTGGAAGTCCTGAAACAAGCGCGGAAAACTGCGCGCCATAACAATACGGTTTTCCAAGGCGTAACCAGAGCCTAATGGTGGTTGAGCCAGATCTTCAAGAACCCAATAACGCCCATCTTTTCCTCTGGCGAGGTTCGCTGAATAAAGATTCAGATGACGTTCATCGGCAGGCAGAAGCCCAACGCAGGGCAGTTGAAAACCTTTATGCGCGTAGATTAACTCAGGGGGGAGTAATCCTTTTTCGATCAGCTTCCGTGGCCCGTAGATGTCCTTCAGGACCAGATTGAGCAGTTCTGCCCGTTGAATCAGCCCCAATTCAATCTGACTCCATTCCTCACTACTGATAACTTGGGGAATGGGGTCAAACTGCCAAAAGCGTGGTGCACTAATGGGATCAAAAATATTATGGGTTGCCCCATTTTCACGCAGCAACCGCTGAGCTTCTTTGCGCCGCTTATCTAGTTTTTTGTTGCCGAGTTTATCAAGGGTTCGCATGAGCGCTTGCCAGTGGGGTTGCTCCCCATCCGTAGCGCAGATTTCTTTGCTATCCCCCAGTTCGGTCGCATAAGACTGAGCCTGGGTTTGTAAACTCTGGTAAGAAATGGTCTCTATCTTCACACCTGCTGTCTCACTTCTGTCTAACATCATCAAGTTGGAACATGTTATTTTGATCGTTGGTAACGCAAATCAAAGGTATAGGGGAAGTCACTGCTCGGTTCCTCTAACGGGGGCGCCATTAAGTTCGGCGGAGTCCCATGAGGGAAGAATTTGCCAAGCTCCTTAAAATTCTGTTGCGGCAAAATCGGCCCCGGAGTGTGTTCTGTTACTGTGAACAAAGAACCGCGCCGCGACTCTGCAGTAATTGCATTGACCGGGAAATTATCGTAGCTGCGTCCGCCTGGATGGGCAACATGATAGCTGCAACCACCGATGGATCGCCCGTTCCAACTGTCAATGACATCAAACACCAGCGGAGAGTGTGATTTGATCGTCGGGTGCAGTGCCGAAGGTGGTTCCCAGGCCCGATAGCGCACGCCAACCACGGATTCATCCTTGCGGCCGGTATTGCGGAGCGGTAAGCGGCGGCCATTGCAGGAAATGACATGACGGCCTTCGGTCAGACCGGTGACATGAACTTGTAGCCGTTCGACCGATGAATCGACAAATCGAGCGGTTCCTTGGCTGGTGACCTCTTCACCAAGGACATGCCAGGGCTCGATCGCGAAGCGTAATTCCAGTTCAATGTCGTCAATCTTGACGGTTCCGTAGCGGGGGAAGCGAAACTCAAAGAAGGGGTCAAACCACTCGAGTTGGAATGGATAACCAGCTTTTTGCAGATCGGCTACCACCTCTTTCATATCCTGCCGCACGTAGTATGGCAGTAAAAAGCGGTCATGCAGTTCGGTCCCCCAATGAACCAGTTTCCCTTTATAGGGCTGTTTCCAAAACCGAGCGAGCAGAGTTCTAAGCAGCAGGTTCTGGACCAAGCTCATGCGTGCGTGAGGTGGCATTTCAAAGGCTCGTAGTTCAAGCAATCCCAGCCGACCGGTTGCACTGTCCGGTGAATAGAGTTTATCAATACAAAATTCAGCGCGATGGGTGTTGCCGGTAACATCTATCAGTAGATTACGCAGCAACCGATCAACCAGCCAGGGGGCAGGAACTTCACCCTCAGGCATTTGTTGGAAAGCGATCTCCAGCTCATAAAGTGAGTCGTTACGCGCTTCATCAATGCGCGGAGCCTGGCTGGTAGGACCGACAAACATCCCGGAAAATAGATAGGAGAGCCCAGGGTGGTGTTGCCAAAAGGTCACCAGGCTGCGCAACAAATCTGGACGCCGCAACATGGGACTGTCGGTCGGGGTAGCCCCGCCCAGGGTAATATGATTCCCGCCGCCGGTGCCGGTGTGTCGGCCGTCAAGCATGAATTTTTCCGTGCCGAGACGGCACTGCCGGGCTTCCTCATACAGCCGGGTCGTGTTTGCAACCAGTTCCCGCCAGCTTTTGGCTGGATGAATGTTGACTTCAATAACACCAGGGTCGGGTGTGACGGCCAGACGCTCAAGCCGGTAGTCCCGCGGTGGTTCGTAGCCTTCAATGACCACCGGCATAGCAAGGTTTTTGGCTGTGACCTCGATCGCGGCAATCAGGTCCAGATACTGTTCCAGGGTGCTCAGCGGCGGCATGAATAAGTGCAAACGTCCTTCCCGTGCTTCGACACAAAGTGCGGTATGTGACACCTCGACTTCGGGCAAGTCCCGTTCTGCTGTTGCCGGAGATTCTTTTTCGCTTTCTCCCGTCTTGTCATGATAATTCCCAAGCGGTGGTAGATCTGCGAACTGATCCTGCTCATAGAAAGGTTCCCGTTTGTCTGGAGCAACCCAGGGGAGAGAGTCAAGAGGGAGGCGCATCCCCATGGCCGAATCGCCAGGGATCAGAAACATCTGTTCGCGCTTGAATTTCCATGGACTGCTTTTCCAGGTGTTTTTGTCTTCAGCCCATTTTAATGGCAGGGCATAACCAACCGGCGCTTCCAGCCCCCTTTCCAGGGCCTGGGCTAAGGCGCGGCGATCCGCTGAATCTTTCAGGTCAACTTTGAGTGGATCCAGATTGGCCGGGATGGTTCCTTCTTTCCAGACCCAATAGAAAATATCTTCATAGCCGGCGACCAGGTAATCTTTTCTGATGCCCAGTTGCTGGGATAGTTGTTCAGAAAATTGCAGTGCCTCCGCATGGGTCAACTGGTAATCCTGGTGGATATCGGCGAGTAACGCAGGATCACGCCAGATCGGCGTGCCATCCTTACGCCAGAAGCATCCATAGGCCCAGCGGGGTAGCGGTTCTCCTGGATACCATTTTCCCTGGCCGAAGTGGAGCAAACCACCGGAGGCAAAGACATCTCGCAGGCGCAGGGTCAGATTGTAGGCCAGTTCGCGTTTTTGCGGTCCGTCAGCGTCGGTATTCCACTGATCGCTTTCCATGTCGTCGATCGAGACAAAGGTCGGTTCACCGCCCATGGTCAGCCGTACATCGTTGGCCACCAGGTCCTCTTCAACTTGCTGACCTAACGCATCAATTGACAGCCATTGTTCATCAGAATATGGCTTGGTAACACGTGGATCTTCATGAATCCGGGTCACCGTATTACTATGTTCGAATTCGACTTCGCAGGCTTCTGTCGCCCCGGTCACCGGAGCAGCACTGAGCGGATGGGGGGTGCAGGCCAAAGGAATGTGCCCTTCGCCGGCGAGCAGTCCGGAGGTTGGATCCAGACCGATCCAGCCGGCTCCCGGGATATAGACTTCTGTCCAGGCGTGCAGATCGGTGAAATCTGCCTCCGGGCCGGAGGGGCCATCCAGAGACTTTTCATCAGAAGACAGCTGGATCAAATAGCCGCTGACAAACCGGGCAGCCACTCCCAAATGCCTGAAGATCTGCACCAGTAGCCAAGCCGAATCACGACAGGAACCGAGGGCTCGCCGCAAGGTTGTTTCACAGCTTTGGACACCCACTTCCATGCGCACCGAATAATTAATCGATTTCTGAACCAGGTTATTGACCTCAACTAAAAAATCGTTGGTATTCTTTTTGCTGCAGTCTACTTTTTTTAACCATTTTTCCAGGAGTGGTCCGGTGATGATTTTCTGGAAATAGGGAGCCAATTCAGTGCGCTCTAACTTGTTATAAGAAAATGGATATGTTTCGGCGTAGTCTTCAACGAAAAAGTCAAACGGATTGTAGGCCGTCATGTCGGCAATCACTTCGACTTCGATACGCAATTCGCTAGTTTTCTCCGGGAAAACCAGTCGCGCCATGTAATTGCCGAAAGCATCCTGTTGCCAGTTAAGAAAATGCTTTTCCGGGAAAACTTTCAGGGAATAGGCGTGAATGGGTGTCCGACTGTGCAGCGCTGGTCGTAAGCGAACCACGTGAGGGAAAAGTGAAATCGGTCGGTCAAATTTATAACTGGTATTGTGATTACAGGCAACGCGGATTGGCATAAAGAATCCTTCTTGAAGGGTTTGGCTGACACAGCGTAGACTTTTCCTTTTCTTGAGTTATTGCGCTATATTTTAACACAGACATTGTCATCTTGATATGAAAAGAAGGCCTGCTGTGTTATTGTCCGCAGTGATCTAGCACTATTAAAATCAGAATTTTATCTACTTTTGTACGGTGACTTATGATTAAAAAAATTGTACCTGGACAGCTTCAAGTTCGTTTAATGACAATTGATGACCTGGCAGCAGTTTTTCACCTTGGGGAAAAACTTTTTACCTCTGACTATTCTTCGAGCATGTATCGAACCTGGGACGAATACGAGATCACCACTTTGTTCAATTCAGACAGTGAACTCTGTATTGTGGCTGAGCTTGATGGGGAAGTTGTTGGTTTTGCCCTTGGTACAACAGTAGAAAAGCAGAAATCGGCCTGGAAATACGGCTATCTTGTGTGGATTGGCGTGCGTCCCGGCTTACAAAAGTGTGGTGCCGGAAACAAGCTGTTTGACGAAATTAGAGAACGGATGGTTGAGCAGGGTGTGCGTATGGTCATCATAGATACCGATGCCGACAACGAAGCGGGTATAGGTTTCTTTAAAAAGCAGGGTTTTGACAACATCCAAAAACATGTCTATATGACCCTCAACCTTTCCCGTAGGCGCAAGAAGCGCAAAAAGGCCTGATCATGACCAATCTGCTTGATCAGGTCTGGAGTGCTATCGATCCGCAAAGACTTCGCCAGACCCTGATGGAAATGGTTGATATTTACTCACCTTCAGGTAAAGAGGAAGACATTCAACTTTACCTTGAAGAACGTCTTGCTGCCGCTGGAATCCCGGTTCGACGGCAGGAGGTTGAAGATGAGAGATTCAATCTAGTGGCGACTATGGGGCAAGGAGAGCCATCGCTTTACCTGGTTGGTCATGTTGATACGGTCGCAGCCTGGGATATCGATGAATACGCTGCAGTTGAGGAATGGGGAATCGTTCGCGGTTTGGGCAGCGCCGACATGAAGGGGGGCTGTGCAGCAATGGTTGAGGCTTGGTTGGCGCTAGCCACGCTTCCCGAAGAACAACGCCCTGCCCTCGGTTTGCTACTGGTGGTCGGTGAGGAGGAAAACGGTGACGGGAGTGCTCGCTTTCTGCAGGATCAACAGCCGGAATGGGTTGTGATTGGCGAACCTACCTCGATGTTGCCAGCTTTCAACCATTTCGGTTATATGGAGGTGGTACTTATAACCCAAGGACGTCGTACTCATTCTTCCTTGCCGGAACTGGGGCATAACGCCATCGAATCGATGTTGAGAGTTTTGCTGCAAGTCGAAGCATCAGCACTGTTCGAACGGGAGTCCCCGAACCTGGTTCACTCGATTCGTGAGATGAGTTCTGCGCGGGCCGGTTTTGTTGTGCCGGATCGTTGCGAGGCGCTGATAGACCTTCACCTTTCCCCGGATGTCCATCCAACTGAAGTGCGGTTTGAACTCGAACAGATATTTGACGATGCGCGCCGGACGATCAAGGATCTTGATCTTGAGGTGCGATTCGACTTTGAAGCGGGGGGGTATCAGCTGAAGTTGGACAACCCATTGATGAAGATACTCGAAGCAGTTTGTCCGCGCCTGAATCTGCCGCTGGAGTTTGTTCCCTTCCGCTCCCATTCCGACGGCAATCTGTTTTATCAGGCCGGGAGTAAACCAATGATTCTTGGCCCCGGATCGCTGGAGGTGGCGCATACTGCTGCTGAACAGACTAGCCTGGCCGAAGTTGAAGCGGCGGCGAGGATCTACGTTGCGCTGGCGCTTGGTTAGCGAAGAAATTTAACAAGTATCCACTTCAAAACATCGTCCGATCCAACCTGCAACCCTTATCTGGCGCTGACAATGATGCTGAGTTCAGGCCTTGACGGGGTGAAGAATAAACTTGGAGCACCAGCTTCTGTCAATGTTGATATTTTTCAAATGACTCCGCAGGAAAAAGATGCCGCCGATGGCGTCATGAAAACCACTCACTGGACCTGGGCTGGCGAACAAATGATCGATGGTAAAAAAGTCACTCGCGGCAAACAAAATGTCATGAACAACTTCTGCATTTCCGTAAAGTCGAATGAGCCCCGCTGTACCAGCTGCCATATCGGTTACGGTTGGAAAGATGACAGCTTCGACTTCACTGATAAAACCAAAGTTGATTGCCTGGTTTGTCATGACACCACCGGTACCTACACAAAACCAGCGACCGGTGCCGGAATGCCCGATGCGAAAGTCGACCTGCTTAAGGTTGCCCAAAACGTTGGCCTGCCAGAGCGCGATGACTGCCTGAACTGCCATGCCAACGGCGGCGGCGGTAACAACGTCAAGCATGGCGATATCGACACCTCTCTGCTCGAGCCAACCAAAGACGTTGATTTCCACATGGGGACCGACAGTCTCGATTTTACCTGTCAGGAGTGTCACGTCACTGAGGGCCACCAGATTTCCGGCAGCTCGCTGATGGTTTCACCGAACAACACAAATCAGGTGACCTGTGAGCAGTGCCACGACAGTGACCCACATAGTGAATCCCTGCTCAACACCCACTCTGCGGCTGTTGCCTGCCAGACTTGTCATATTCCGGCCTTCGCAAAAGTTCACGGCACCAAAATGACCTGGGACTGGTCAGCATCAGAAAAGCGCCCCAAGGACAAAGTTATCGAAAAGGATGACCACGGCCATCAGGTCTATATCGCCAAAAAGGGTCGTTTTACCTACGAGGACAACGTTGCCCCGGAATACCGTTGGTATAATGGCACTGCTGGTGCCTACGGTTTCGGTGACAAAATCGATCCGACTCAAGTGACCCCGCTGAACTATCCGCTGGACGACATCAACGACAAGAACGCCAAAATCATGCCGTTCAAAGTTCACCGCGGCAAGCAGCCCTACGACACCACCCATAACTACTTCATCACCCCCAAGGTCTGGGGTCCAAAGGGTGACAAAGAAGCTTACTGGGTCAACTATAAGAAAATCGGCGCAGAAGCTGCCTGGCCAGTTGCCGCAGCTGCCGGAATGAAAGCTAACGGACTGGACTTCAGTGGCAACGTCGGTTTTGCGCCGACCGAAAGCTACTGGGCGATCAACCACATGGTTGCTGAAGCCGATAAAGCTCTCGGTTGTCTCGATTGTCACGGCGACAACGCTCGGCTCGACTGGAAACAGCTTGGCTACAAAGGTGATCCGATGAAAGTCGGTTCCAGATAATTCTTCTTAATATAATGTAAAACAAAACCCCACAGCCAAACGACTGTGGGGTTTTGTTTTGAGCGTCTGGTTATTAACGAACGAATGTGCGAGGTTTTTCCTGTGGGAATATTGGCGGGATTCCACGGGGACTGAATGCCGTTCAGTGCCACGATTCCTATTCACCGGTTTATATTACGCTGCAATTAAAATAGGTCTTCGGTCTTGAGGATATCAACGATCTACTGATCCCCTATGATATCGGTTGATATGAGAAAAAAGCGGTCGTTGTGCTCCTGGTTCTGTTTTACCTTGGTGTCAATCACATCCGCCTTGTGCCAAAGTTCTGGTCGAGAATTTCGACATCAAGCCGATCGGTGATGTTGAGTTGGATGCGCTGCGATCGTGGCGGGTAATCAGACAGACATTGTGACTGGATTGATACAAGGACGGATGAGTTAACTTCATCTGTTAATGGTGCAGGTTCTTTTTGCGACCTAGTTGAGCGTTAGCGATACTCGAATCCTCAAGGATTAGATCATGGCGCTTCAACCGTAATTTCATTTGATAATCCACGGGCATAATTAGAATTGTACTCATCGTCAAATGCCCTTGTTTGAATAGCAAGGCTTAAGGATTGTAAGTCAGTTGCCGTGAATGCTCTCGCTAATTCTACTGAAGAGATTGTGAAAGATGCGTTCAAAACTTACAAGTTGTGAAAAATCCGCCTGATCACTGATCACTAACTTGCTTCAAAACAATCCCCCTATATTTGCAAAACGCAGAATAGAGGCTGAAATCTCTTTTTAAATGTAATTTTCTGATTTTTGAACGGATTGATTGTTTTGATACCTTGTCAAACAACGATAACTTATTTCTTAACTCAGCGATGACGGCCTTCCGTTTTTACGTGGCGAAGCAGTACCGGACGCCCGAACAAAGCGACGAGTACCAGCATGCCGAGAAAGACAAGCGCCAGAGGGTCAGTTGCGATCAAACGAACAATAAGGGCAACTGCAGCAGCGGCTCCGGCCAGCACACCAAATCCAGTAATGACCCGAACGCCTGTGCCTTGATGAAAAGCGAGCCCGCACACGACGACAAACGTAAACAAGAACGTGAGGCTGGCGGCCTCAACGAGGGTGGTAAGCGTTCCCAGAGCGGCAAGTACCGCTGCTGCAGTACCTAACGCGATCACCGCCCGATCTGGTGTTCCTGCCACATTCTTGTGATCTAGTGTGGCCGGTAACTCCCCACCCTCGGCCACCTTGCTCGCGAGACGTGCAGTGGCAAACAGCGTCGCGTTGATGGCTGACCCGGTGGAAAACGTCGCGGCAATCGTGACAATGACCAGACCAACGGTTCCGAGTGCTCGCTGTCCCGCAATGGCCAGCGCGACCTCTTTGTACTGCACAACCTGATCTGCTCCGATCAGCATGGCCGTTCCAAGGGCAACGATGACGTAGACTATGATCACAATGACGATCGCCGACAGCACTGCGCGGGGTAACATCTTCTGCGGATTCTCTATGTCGTTATAATCGTATGTCAACAATTGAAATCCCTCGTAAGCCATGAACACGGACCCCGCGCCAAACAGCGCTGCACCAATCCCGGCGTCCGACACACCCTGCGATAGCATCGACAGATCCCACTGAGCCAGCCCCCAGCCTGCCAATCCCACAAGCACGACCAGCTTGAACCACACGAGAAAAACTTCGATGCCACCAGCCTCTCCAACTCCCCGCAAGTTTAACCCAATAAACAAGCCCATGATGGCCACACCAGCAAAACGGGGAAACCATGGCCCGAGCCCCACGACATATCCGAGGTACTGCCCGAAGGTGAAAGCATACACCGCATTTGTGAGCACGTAGCCGATGATGAGTACCCACGAGAGACTGCCAGCGAACCCGTCTGCATCGATTTCTCGGAGAAAAGTGAACGCTCCACCCCCTTCGCCGTAATGAGTGGCGAGTTTCACATAGCTATATCCTGCGGCCAGCGCGATGAGCCCCGCGGCTGCAAAGCTGAGCCATGCCCATACGCCAGCGATTCCGACAACCACACCGAGCGTCGAGAAGATACCACCGCCGACCATACCGCCAACGGCCATCGACCATGTTGCGTTGAAGCCGAGTTTTGCTTTTGGTTGATTCATATTCAATGCATTCATTTTTTAAGGCGGGTATAACGATCAAGGTTACTTGTGTCGCAACCCAACCTCTCTCGTTAAGCTGCGGGCTCTCTCGGCGTCAAGTGAACCGCCTGTTTCGGCATCCCCTTATTGTATCGTATTCCCAATTTTCACATTCTACACGGCTGAAGCCTTTAGAAGGTGTGAAAATTAGGTGACTACTTTTTCTCCTTTCAGCTTTTCTAAAAGAGCGACTTCAATTGGTTTACTCGCTTCTCCGAAGTAGAGGGTTTGGTGTGGGAATGGGATCTCAATCCCAGCATTATCGAAAGCAAACTTGATTCTGCGTAAATACTCTCTGCCCACTTCCCATTGACGGATCGGTTTTGTCTTGATCCTGCC
>JAQIBX010000150.1 GCA_027858895.1 Desulfuromusa sp.
AGAGCCATATGCTGTGCCTCATCAACGTCGTTTTCATAGACGATCGCAGTAAATAATCCGCCAAATGGAGTGGGGATGGTGGTTTCTGCTGCGCGTCGAACCAATAATTCTTTACGCATCCGATAAGCGACAATATCAGCCACCGAAACAATCTTAAGGTCATGCTGCGCGGCAAAGATTTCTAACTGCGGACGCCTTGACATCGTGCCATCATTATTCATGATTTCACAAATGACTCCAGCAGGTTTCAGTCCAGCCAGACGGGCGAGATCGACTGAGCCTTCAGTCTGACCAGTTCGCACCATCACGCCACCCTTTTTGGCTCGCAACGGAAAAACATGTCCCGGTCGCGCCAGGTCTCTCGGGGTCGACTCATCGGCAACGGCCACCTGAATAGTCCGACAACGATCGGCTGCCGAAATTCCAGTGGTTACACCTTGACGTGCTTCTATTGAAACGGTAAACGCGGTGCCAAAAGCACAGCTATTATCAGACACCATCAACGGCAAGTCCAACACATCGGCGCGTGCTTCAGTTAAGGTGAGGCAAATCAAGCCACGCCCTTGCGTTGCCATAAAGTTAACGATTTCAGGGGTAACCAGCTCAGCAGCAGCGACCAGATCGCCCTCGTTCTCGCGATCCTCATCGTCAACCAGAATGACCATTTTACCATGGCGAATATCGTCAAGGGCTGCTTCTATTATTGCAATTGGCATGAATTATATCCTTTGTTTGGGCTGCAAGCGGGAGTTATCTCACAGAAAACCATTTTTAGCAAGAAAGTCAAAATCAACTTTCTGCTCATTTTTCGAGTTATTTTCACCTTGGAGCAGGCGTTCCACATAACGCCCAAGTAAATCTGTTTCGATATTGACCTGCGAACCTTCACGACAATTTTTTAATGTTGTCATTTGCAGGGAATGTGGAATAACCGCAATTGAAAACATATCGGCTTCAACGCTGTTGACGGTCAAACTGATACCATCAACGGCAACCGATCCTTTTGTCACCAGATAGCGCATCACTGGCTGCGGAACACCAAATTCAAATCGAATTGCATTATGATCCTCAGAGCGACGTCGAACCAGGGCAACGCAATCAATATGGCCACTGACCAGGTGTCCGCCCAGGCGATCCGAAAGTCGCAGAGCACGCTCAAGGTTAACCGGGTGATGTGTTTGTAACTGCCCTAGAGTTGTGCAATTCAAGGTTTCCGGCGAAACGTCGACCGTAAAGCTGCTATTGTCCCAGGCGGTGACAGTCAAGCAGGCCCCATTGACCGCAATACTTTCACCGAGCTGAAGGTCCGCATCTACCAAACTACTGGAAATTCGTAATTGAGCTGAATCCCCTTGACGCTTAAAACTATGAACCTGACCGATAGACTGAATCAATCCAGTAAACATGACGCGATATCTCCTGTGATCAACAGATCTTCCCCCACCATTTCATAGTGCATATCTTCCAGCTTAAAAGCATTTGACATTTTTATAACGCCTGGGCCGGAAAAAATTCCTACTCCGGATGAACCAGCAAGCAATTTAGGTGCAACATACAACATCAGTCGATCAATCATTTTTTTTTCCAGAGCTGCTGCAGCCAACCTTGCTCCTCCCTCAAGGAGGAGGGTCTGAACTTGACGCCGGCCTAGCTCCTGCCACAGGGCAGGCAGAGATACCTTAGCAGAGTCGGCGGGGAGAACAACGACTTCGGCTCCACTATTCTGCAATGCTAAAATTTTGCGCTGATCCGTGGAAATTGTTGCTATCAGCGTTTTTGCTAGTGATTTCTGTTTCAACAGTCGACATTCAGGGTTGATCCGCAACTGACTATCGACAACGACTCGTAGTGGATCACGTCCATTGCCATGAAGAAGACGGGTATTAAGTAGAGGATCATCCTTTAGCACTGTGCCGACACCGACCATGATCGCCTCGACTCGGTCACGTAACCGATGAACCTGCTGCCGGCTTTCCGCTCCGGAAACCCACTTCGAATCTCCAGTTGAAGTTGCGGTATTACCATCTAAGGTCATGGCCGCTTTATAAATAGTGAAAGGAAGACCGGTTGTAATATGTTTAGTAAAAGCTACAATTAAACGGCGACACTGTGACTCAAAAATCTCGGTGTGTACTTCAATGCCGTTTTTCCGCAATTTTTCGATCCCTCTCCCCGACACTTGAGGATTTGGATCAACAGCCCCGATATAAACAGATTTGATCCCAGCGGCAATCAGCGCATCGGCACATGGAGGAGTGTTACCATAGTGCGAACAAGGTTCCAGTGTGACATATATTTCAGCCCCTTGCGCTTTCTTGCCAGCTTGGCGCAAAGCAAAAATTTCGGCATGGGGTTCACCATATTGTGGATGAAACCCTTCCCCAACAACTATTCCTGAATTGACAATGACGGCTCCAACCGGGGGATTAGGAGCAGTCCTTCCCTCCCCCTCTCGAGCCAAATTCAGTGCCATCTGCATAAAGTGCTGATGTTTCAGGTCAGACATTGTTGTCATATATCCCTGCAGATGCAAAGCAAACGCCGGAATACCTAACAGATATTCCGGCTTAAATTACCCATAAAGACAGAATGGTTAGTGGGAATTTTTCAACAAATCATTTAACTCTGACATGAATTCGTTGATATCCTTAAACTGCCGATAAACCGATGCAAAACGAACGTAAGCCACCTCATCCACATCATGCAACGTATCCATCACCGCTTCGCCAATCAAACTTGCAGAGATTTCTTTATCACCGCATTCCTGAAACTTACGCTCAAGCTGATCAACGAGAGCCTCAATTTGCTCCACCGAAACCGGGCGCTTTTCGCAAGCGCGCTGCATTCCGGAAATGATTTTAGACCGATCAAAGGCTTCGCGTCGACCATCTTTCTTGATCACCCAGGGAAGAATTTCCTCGACCCTTTCATAAGTCGTAAAGCGCCGCTCACAGGACGGACATTCGCGCCGGCGACGAACATTGTTCCCTTCTTTACCGAGTCTCGAATCGACCACACGGGTATCGGCATAGCGGCAGAACGGACAATTCATTTTTGAGTTTCTCCTGTGTGCTGCTGAAACTTGATTCCTGCTTCAGAAAGCATTTCCAAAGACAATTTATCCGGGTAGCCACGTCCAAAAATCACCTCAGCAACTCCTGCGTTGATCAACATTTTACTACAGATTATGCAAGGAGAGTCGGTGCAATAGAGTGTTGAATTGGCGATATTTGCTCCATGCCGCGCTGCCTGAATAATAGCATTTTGCTCCGCATGCAGTCCGCGACATAGCTCATGACGCTCCCCCGAAGGAACATTCAACTGTTCACGTAAACATCCAGTGACATCACAATGAGTGATGCCGCTTGGCACACCGTTGTAACCGGTTGCCATGATATTTCTCTCTTTCACCAGTAAAGCACCAACTTGCCGACGCAAACAGGTCGAGCGGCTTGCTACCAGCTGCGTAATCTGCATAAAATATTCATCCCAACCAGGACGCTCCATCATTTTCACCTATATCAGTCGATGCGCGTAGAGGGGGAAGTGCTGGCAGAGTTCTTTAACCTCAGATCGAATTTCTACCAATTCGGCTTCATTACCGATGTTCTGTAGCGCTCGATCAATCCAATCTGCAACCTGCAACATCTCCGCTTCTTTCAAGCCACGTGTCGTTGTCGCCGGAGTACCGATACGGATACCACTGGTGACAAAAGGAGATCGGGTATCAAATGGAACTGCATTTTTATTCACTGTGATACCGGCATCTTCAAGGGTTTTTTCAGCCACTTTACCGGTAATTTCGGTGCCGGTAAAATCAACCAGCATCAAATGAGTATCGGTTCCACCAGAAACCAGTTTATACCCCCTGGCAGTCAATTCACCGGCTAATGCCTGGGCGTTTTTCACCACCTGTCTGGCGTACTCCTTAAATTCCGGCAACAAAGCCTCTTTAAAGGCGACCGCTTTTGCAGCAATCACGTGCATCAGGGGCCCACCTTGAATCCCTGGAAAGATACTACTGTTAATTTTTTTAGCCCACTCCTCGGTACAGAGAATCATTCCACCGCGCGGTCCACGCAGAGTTTTATGGGTCGTCGTGGTCACAAATTCAGCATAGGGGACCGGATTAGAATGAACGCCCGCAGCAACCAATCCTGCGATATGAGCCATATCGACCATAATAACCGCACCGACAGCATCCGCGATCTTACGGAATGCGATAAAATCAATCTCACGCGGATAAGCACTGGCACCGACAACAATCAGCTTTGGCTGATGTTGTTTTGCCAGACGCTCAACTTCTTCATAGTCGATAGTACCGGTCGCTGCATTTAATCCGTAGGGGACAATGTTGTAAAGTTTACCGGAAAAATTCACCGAGGATCCGTGCGTCAAATGGCCTCCGTGAGACAGATTCATCCCAAGCACGGTGTCGCCAGGCTGGCAAACAGCCATATAAACTGCCATATTTGCCTGCGAACCGGAGTGTGGCTGGACATTGGCATGTTCAGCACCAAATAGTTCTTTAGCACGGTCAATTGCCAATTGCTCGGCAACATCGACAAATTCACAGCCACCATAATATCTTTTTGCCGGATAACCTTCGGCATATTTGTTCGTCAGAACAGAACCTTGCGCTTCGAGAACAGCTTCACTAACAAAGTTTTCGGAAGCAATAAATTCCAGATTATATTCCTGCCGCTCCGTTTCCTGAGTGATGATCTGAGCAATTTCAGGGTCAAAGGTTGTAAGATTCTGCATATTCATCAATATCCTCCTGGGCTGGATCAAACAATATAAAATAAAAAACGGGGCAATTCATCAGCCCCGTTTAGTTTAACGCTCAATAATCTGTTGTTCAATAGCAGTAATTTTATCTAATCGATTCTGGTGGCGACCACCCGCAAATTCCGTGTCAAGCCAGATTTCAACGAATTTTTTACCCTGATCAGGGGTTAGTACCCTCCCCCCCATCACCAGAATATTCGCATTATTGTGCTCTCGAGCCATCTTAGCTGTAAATTCATCATGCACCAAAGCAGCCCGGACGTCGGGAAACTTATTGGCAGAGATAGACATTCCAATGCCGGTGCCACAAATCAAAACTCCTGACTCGGCATCACCTGAGGAAACAGCGGCGGCAACCTTTGCGGCAAAATCGGGATAATCGACAGAATCAGATCCATCCGTGCCAAAATCAGTACACTCAACTGCTCTTTCCCGCAACAATTCAAGAATGGCCAGTTTCAGCTCATAGCCACCATGATCACACCCAATAACCAACATGTAACACCTCAGATCTTGCGAAAAGCCAGGGTTGCATTTGTCCCACCAAAGCCGAAAGAATTCGAAATAACGACCTGACAATCGACCTGACGTGCTTCATTCGGAACATAATCGAGATCACATTCAGGATCGGGTTCTACGTAGTTAATCGTCGGTGGAACTATGCCGTGTTTGAGTACCAGAGCAGAATAGGCAGCTTCAATACCTCCAGCAGCACCTAACCCATGACCGGTCATACTTTTAGTAGAGCTCACTAAAACCTTCCGTGCATGCTCGCCTAAAACGGATTTAATTGCCATTGTCTCGTAAAGATCGTTGAAATGGGTTGATGTCCCGTGCGCATTGATATAATCGACCTGCTCTGGATTCACCCCGGCACTCTTCAGCGCCATCTTAATACAGCGTGCAGCACCTTCACCACCAGGAGCTGGCTGGGTTAAGTGAAAAGCATCACTGCTGAGGCCATAACCGGCAACTTCACAGTAAATATCCGCACCACGCTTCTTGGCACTTTCGTATTCCTCAAGGATCAGTATCCCGGCACCTTCTGCCATAATAAAACCATCACGGTTTTTCTCGAAGGGACGGCTCGCCGTCTGCGGATCATCATTGCGGATAGAAAGGGCTTTCATGACATTGAAGCCACCAATCGCAAGTGGAGTAATCGTCGATTCAGTACCGCCAGCAAACATGGCATCCGCATCACCACGAGCGATCATGTGATAGGCATCACCGATAGAATGGGTACCAGTTGCACAAGCAGACACAGAGGAGAGATTTGGACCTTTGGCGCCAAACTTTATCGAAATATGGCCAGGAGCCAGATTAATAATCAACATAGGGATAAAAAATGGGGTGATTTTTTTATAGCTACGCTCAAGCATGAGTTGATGATACTTTTCAATTGCCGGCAAGCCTCCCAAACCCGACCCAACCAACACGCCAACACGCTCAGCGTTTTCATCATTGATCTCAAGTCCGGAATCCTGCAAAGCCATTTCCGCAGCAGCAAGGCCATATTGAATAAAGAGATCCATTTTTTTAATCTCTTTTTTATCAATATAATCTTCCGGATTAAAATCTTTAACTTCTCCGGCGATCTGCGTTGGCAGATCAGAGGCATCAAAACGGGATATAGTACTAATCCCACTTTTACCGCTGGTAATTGCAACCCAGTTTTTTTCTGTTCCAGTTCCCAAGGGAGATACGACACCAAGTCCGGTAACAACGACTCTACGCATAAAAAATCTCTCTTTAATTAAATAACTGATATTTGCAAATGAACGACAGTAGATATAGAGATGGTGTCGGACAAATGATCCGACACCATCAATGTTAATTAGGAAGCTTTGTTGATATAGTCAATCGCATTTTTGACGGTCTGGATCTTCTCGGCGTCTTCGTCAGAGATCTCTACGTCAAATTCTTCTTCCAGAGCCATGACCAGCTCAACTGTATCCAGAGAATCAGCACCTAAGTCATCCATAAATGCTGCATTATCAGTGACTTGATCCTCATCTACACCTAGTTGCTCAGCGACAATCTGCTTTACTCTTTCCTCGATAGAAGCCATTTACTTCCTCCTTGTTAAGTTATGTAGGCTGTAAAAATAAGCCCGTTATTTACATGTACATTCCGCCATTGACGCCGATAACTTGCCCGGTTATATAACCAGCCTGATCGGACGCCAGAAAAAGAACCGTATAAGCAATATCATCCACAGAACCAAGTCTAGCCAACGGAATCTGAGCTGCCAGCTCCTGCTGTTTGTCCTCTGGAAGAGCATCGGTCATAGCGGTGGAAATAAATCCAGGTGCAACCGCATTGACTGTAATATTGCGCTTTGCCAATTCACGCGCATTGGAGCGGGTCAAGCCAATCAAACCCGCCTTACTGGCACAATAATTTGCCTGCCCAGCGTTACCCATCTGCCCAACAACTGAGGAAATATTGATAATCCGGCCGCTGCGTTGCTTGGTCATCAACTTGGCTACTGCCCGGGTACACAAAAATGCACCTTTAAGATTAATATCTAGAACGGCGTCCCAATCTTTATCCTTCATCCTGAGGAGTAGCCCATCTCGAGTGATACCCGCATTGTTCACCAGAATATCAATCCGACCAAAGGTTTCCTTGGCAACTTTAACCAACTGCTCTACCTCTGTCGCGCTAGAGACATTGCACTGTACAGCAACGGCCTCAGCCCCGGAAGCTTTTATCTCAGCAACTAAATTCTCTGTCGCCTCTAAACTGACACCAGCAGCTACAATTTTTGCGCCTTGCGCAGCTAGCGCCAGTGCAATACTGCGACCGATACCACGGGAAGTCCCCGTCACTAATGCCACTTTACCCTGAACCATATTAATTGTCCTTCAATTCTGATGAGAGCATAAATATATCACATTATCCTTGAAGTCTTCCTAAACTGGCCACGTCTTCAATACTTTGTTGTGTTGAGGATCGATCGATCCGTTTGATCAAGCTGGAAAGAACGTTCCCTGGGCCAATTTCCACATATCTGCTAACGCCGAGATCCTTCATTTTCAGGATGGATGCATCCCAGCGAACCGGAGCACAGACCTGTTCAACTAAAAGAGATTTGACTTTGGATTCGTCCTGATAAGGGAGAGCCGCGACATTACTGACAACAGGACAAATCAGCGGGTAAATATGAATAGCTTCAAGATCTAACTGCAAACGTTGCGCAGCCGAAGCCATTAAGGTGGAGTGAAATGGAGCACTGACGGGCAAAAGCAGCGCGCGTTTAGCACCACGCTCCTTCGCTAGAACAATTGCACGCTCAACGGCAGTGGTATGCCCGGCGATCACAATCTGTCCAGGGCTATTAAAATTAGCCGGCGCAACAACTTCCCCCTCAGCCGCATCCTGGCAGAGAAGGACGAGATCTTCCCCCTCAATTCCCATAATTGCAGCCATGCTTCCAACGCCGACCGGGACGGCCTCCTGCATATAGGTGCCACGCTGCCGAACAGTTCTTACCGCGTCGGCAAATGCAAGCGCACCGGCAGCAACCAAGGCAGAGTACTCACCGAGAGAATGACCCGCAGTAAAAGAAGGAGATAGATCAGTTTCTTTCTGAAGCACCCGTAGTGCAGCAATACTGCTTGTCAGAATTGCCGGTTGGGTATTAGCGGTCAGTTTGAGATCGTCTTCAGATCCTGAAAAACAGAGTGTTGTAATGTCAAAACCAAGAGCATCATTGGCTTCTTCAAACACCAGTCTGGCAATAGTGAAATTACCTGCGAGATCTTTACCCATCCCCGGATATTGTGAGCCCTGCCCTGGAAAGACAAATGCATCCATGGTTTAAAGCACCTTATTCAAGTTCATTTTTTTCACTATCAATAAAACTACCAGCGGATCAACGTCGAAGCCCAGGTAAAACCACCACCAAAAGCAGCCGAGAGAATCAGATCGCCCTCTTTGAGCAAGCCCTGACGATAAGCCTCATCAATCGCTATCGGAATTGTTGCCCCCGAAGTATTGCCATACTTATGCACATTAATAAAACTTTGTTCTTTGGTCAAACCAAGGCGTTTTGTCGTCGCTTCCAAAATCCGTAGATTCGCCTGATGAGGAATAAACTGCGTTACATCGGCGCTGGTGTAACCGTTAGCCGCCAATGCTTCCTTTGAGACTTCGGTCAAAGAACGGACTGCAACCTTAAAGACCTCATTCCCTTGCATCTTTAAAAATGACAATTTCGCTTCAATGCCCTCAACTGAGGCCGGATGTTTTGTACCAAACCCAGGCTGATAGAGGAGCTCAAGATAATTTCCGTCCGAATGAAGATGGCATGATAACACCCCGGAATCGCCTTCCTGCGCTTCCAACAAAATTGCACCAGCTCCATCTCCGAACAGAACGCAGGTATTACGATCGGTCCAGTCAACAGCACGACTCAGAGTTTCAGCACCAATGACAAGAACTCTATTGCCCCGCCCTGCCATGATAAAATCGTTAGCACTCGACAGTGCGTAAAGAAATCCACTGCAGGCCGCAGAAAGATCGTAAGCAAAAGCGTTTTTTGCACCAAGGTTCGCCTGGACAATACAAGCCGTTGCTGGCCAGGGATAATCACCGGTGATAGTTCCCATAACGATCATGTCAATATCTTCCGCAGCGACGCCTGCCATATCCATCGCACGTTGTGCAGCAATAGTCGCCATATCAGAAGTACATTCGTCGGCAGCAGCAATGCGCCGCTCTTCAATCCCAGTTCTGGCAACTATCCAGTCATGATTAGTATCAACCATTTTTTCAAGATCGTAGTTAGTTCTGATTTGTTCAGGCAGATAAGATCCGGTACCGATAATTCGTGCTTTCATGCGCTGGTGACTCCTTTACTGCAATATTCAACCCAACAACTACTAAAGTAAGGTTGCCAATTTTTCTTCAAAACGAATCTTCGCGTATTCACCCGCCTGGCGAATTGCAATACTGATCGCCATCGGGTCGGAGCTGCCATGACAGACAATCCCGACACCGGCAATGCCCAGTAATGGTGCACCACCATATTCGGCAGGGTTGGTCCTCTTCTTAAAAGCAGCAAACGCTGGTCGACCTAAAAGGTAGCCCAGCTTAGCCCAGAAACGCCCTTCAATCTCTTGTTTAAGCATTGTACCAATAGCGACAGCCAAACCCTCTGAAACTTTGAGCAAAACATTACCGACAAAACCATCGCAGACGACAACATCAACTGCTCCATTATAAATGTCACCACCCTCAACATACCCCAGATAATTTAATGGTGATTTTTTCAGTAACTGATGGGCCTCTCGGGTCAGATCATTGCCTTTTTTTTCTTCTGCGCCATTAGAGAGCAATCCAACGCGTGGGCGGGACTTAACAAGAGCATGTTCGACATAAAGGCTACCCATGATGGCAAACTGGTACAGGTGCGAGGCTTTACAGTCTACGTTAGCCCCCATATCAAGGACCATTGTCTGATCATTGAGGTTAGGCAAAAACGTACCAATCGCCGGGCGTTCAATCCCATTGACGCGCCCGAAAACAAACATTCCGCAGGCCATGATGGCTCCGGAATTTCCAGCACTAACAACCGCTGCTGCCACCCCCTGTTGTACAAGGTCAAAAGCTACGCGAATTGATGAATCTTTTTTCTTGCGCAATGCATCAGAAGGTGAATCATGCATACCAACAATTTCACTGGCATGATGAATTTCAAGGTCCAAATCCCGGGCTTGATGTTTATCCAGCTCAGCCTGAATCCGTGCAGTATCTCCGACAAGAACAACCCGGCATCCCCACTGCCGACTGGCAGCAATAGCACCAGCAACCTCGGCAGCAGGTGAATTGTCCCCACCCATAGCATCAACAGCAATCTTCACAGACATGACCACCAATCGATCAAATCAGCTTTTGTCGCTATTAATAATTTCTTTACCTTTATAGGTTCCGCAATGCGGACATACGCGATGTGGCAACTTAGGTTCTTGACATTGTGGACACACAGAGATGCTCGGTGCTGTAATCGCATCATGGGAACGACGCATGTTTTTTTTAGATTTAGAGGTTTTCTTCTTTGGTACTGCCATTTACTTTCTCCTTGCAATCAAACAAATGATTTTGTTCACGAATAATTATATTAAGTTTTTTGCCTGACTGACTTAATCAGGACTTTTTAAAATCAATCTTGTCTAAAACGACAAATTTATTGTTAAAAGGTTTTCTAACACAGTCACATTTTTCAGCATTCAGATTTGTGCCACATACAGGACAAAGACCCTGGCAGGACGTTTTACAGAGGGGACTGATCGGGACTGCCATAAGCAGTTGCTCCTGCAAAGCCTCCTGCAACTCCAGTATTTCGTCCTCATAGGGAATCAGACCTAGTTCATCAGCTTCTAACTCAACTTCATCTTCCGTTTCGCACTGCTTAAGCTGCGGAACAAATGTGAGGGCAAATGATTCAGATAGAGATCGCTCAAAGCGCTGCAGACAACGGCCACATTGCAGATCGACGACAGCGTCGAGGCGAACATCAACTTCTACAAACTGACCTGACCGCTGAAAGCGTAAATGAAATACTAACGGTTCACTGAATTTTGGCCCACCATCTTCAGCAATTTCAATCAGATCGGGGAATTCCATCAAAGAGCAGGAGTACTCTTGCTCCAACGCTCCCCCTTTGATATGTTTCAGCTCAAGACGCACAGCTCACCACCAAGGCAAAAGACACAGTATAGAGAGAGACAAAACCATGTCAAGTCAAAAGGATAGCTTTCCAACTGTTCAGAATGGCGCATTTTCTAGCCTATCCAGCAGCTATTTGCAAGTTTTTTTTAAATTACAGCAAAAACGGTCATGAAGACCAAAGAGATGCTATTGTCCGTTGGAAATTCAATTAAAACATTAGATTCTGCTTATTTCAATGGAGACAACTTTGACAAATCAAAATTCAACTGAAGGCGTTCTAAAACTGGTTGAAATTATGGCAACATTACGCTCACCTGGAGGTTGCCCCTGGGACAAGGAACAAACACCAGAAACACTAAAAGCTTATGTGCTCGAAGAGGTATACGAATTACTCGAAGCTATCGATGATGGCGATACGACGGACATTTGTGATGAGTTAGGTGACTTGCTACTACAAGTGGTCTTCATAGCGCAAATTTTCAGCGAACAGAACAAGTTTGGGTTGGCAGAAGTCGCACAGTCAATATGCGGCAAACTGATTCGTAGACACCCACATGTTTTCGCAGAGGAAAGCGTCGATCAACATGCGCAGCGCTGGGAAGAAATCAAGCTTCAAGAACGGTCAGACCGAGGGAAAGGTCATAAATTGCAAGACCGCATCCCAACCAATCTTCCAGCACTTAAAATAGCAACAAAAGTTGCTAAAAAAGTAACCACAGAAAATCCAACGCTACAGATTGAAAATATACAAGACAACTTTTCAAGACTCTCTCGACTGATTGAGGAACCAACAACAAGCCAAAATCAATTTGAAAACGAACTTGGTGAGATATTCTTTAAAACCGTTCAGCTGACTAATTCATTAAAAATAGATGCAGAAGATTTATTACGTAAAAAAACCATGCAAGTGATGGCAAATTTCGATCTGTAAAAGAATGCATTTTCGGTCACCAATTGCAAAGCGCTTGAAAAGTAATGAGTTTTACTGTTCATCAACAAAAATTGTGGAAAAGCTGCGTATAAGGTTGTGGGCAATATCAATAGCGCAGGAGAACCAGACAAGAACAACACCTTGCCTATTTTTTAACCAGTTTAATTTTGCTGTAATTTCATATACTTAACAAATAATTATAATTGCATTTCAAAATACCACATAGCGCCTGAAAATAATTTGCCATTTCTTATGAAAGGATTGCCAGATGTTTATAAAGCTCTTAATCATCTTCACTTTGGTGCCAATAGTTGAGCTATATGTACTAATTGAAGCGGGGCGCCAAATTGGTGTCGGAGCAACGATTGGAATGATTATATTGACTGGAATTGCCGGGGCTTACCTGGCAAGAAGCCAAGGATTTAATTTAATCAATCGGATCCAAACTGATCTGAATCAAGGACGTATTCCTGCTGAAGAGATGATGGATGGCGCAATGATTCTAGCCGGGGGACTCTTATTATTGACCCCAGGATTCTGCACAGATCTATTCGGATTTTGTCTTCTAACCCCGGTAACACGAAAATTTATCAAAGTCTGGATAAAGAAATGGTTGGACCTTAAAATTCAGCGGGGAGAGATCAATTTTCGTTGATAGCAGCTTAAGTCTTAGCCTATTCCGCTTAGACAATGTTAAAGGGTGATTTCAGCCTTTGCGACGCAAGAGTTGCCACCCTTGGCGCACTTCATCCACTCTAAATAAATAACAGCAGCCAAGGTAGATCAAAGCTCCCACAAAAATGGAGCTAAACAATATGAGAGATTTATTCAGCAAAGAACCGACCTGCAGCCAATCCACCGTATTGAGAAGAAAAGTAACAGCTAGCACCATGAGCAGACAGCCCGGTAGCACCTTTAAAACAGGCCTATAAAGTGCTTTCTGAAAAAAGGAGCCCACCTTCCGTTGCAACAGTAACAGCAACATAAAAGCATTAAACATCGAGGCCACAGTCAAGGCGATCGCTAAACCCATAAAGCCATAAAACTGCATCAAAAACAGACCTAAAATCAAGTTGACCAACAGTGTCCAGAATGAAATAACCACTGGAGTCCTGGTATCTTTCAGAGCATAAAAAGTTTGCGCAGCAATCCGACTGTAGCCAACAAATATTAATCCTGGAGCATAACAAATCAATGCCAGTGCGGTATTTTTCATGGCAACCAGATCAAATTCACCGCCGAGAAAAAACAGTGAATAGATTGGCTTGGCACAAACAATAAGTCCCACTATGGCTGGGAGTGTAATTAATGTAATCAGGGTCATGGCAAAGGTTAAAGACTGTCGCATACCTTCTTGATTATCCTCAGCTGCCTGGCGACTCATCATTGGCAATGCAGCCTGAGCCAGAGAAACAATAAAAATCCCCTGCGGAAATTCAAAAAGTCTCTGTCCATAATAGAGATAAGAAACACTCCCCTCGGGAAGAAACGAAGCGAGCAATCGGGTCACAATAATGTTGATCTGGTAGATGGCAACACCAGCTATGCCAGGCAACATGAGAGTCATTATCTTACGTAAATGAGCATCTCCCCGGAAATTAAAATCGAGCCTTAAATGGATTTTATAACGACATAAAACCGGGAATTGAATTAATAGCTGAACCATTCCACCCAGCAACACCCCAACCGCCAGGGCATAAATAGGTTGAGAAAACAAATGACCCATCGTCAGAGCACTGAGTATCATTGCCAAATTCAAAAAAAATGGGGAGAGTGAGGGAACAAAAAAATGACCGCGGACATTTAAAATACCCGTCAATAAAGCCAACATCGATACCAGTCCGATATAAGGGAACATGATCTGGTTCAATTGATTCGTCAGCTGTAACTTCCCGTCAACCTGACCAAAGCCGTAACCGATCCCCTGAACAATCCAAGGTGAAAGGACAACTCCCAGGGACACGACTATCAACATGATGAGCAGTAACAGAGTGATACAACGATTAGCTAACTGCTGAGCTTCTTTTTCACCCCGTCGATGGAAAACTTCTGAAAATATCGGAACAAAAGCAGCGGTTAACGATCCTTCACCAAAAAAACGCCGCAATAGATTAGGTATAGTAAAAGCCATAAAAAAAGCATCAGTCATTAATCCCGCACCAAATAGTCGTGCCACGACGATATCGCGAACCAGACCAGCTATTCGACTGAGTGAGGTTGCTGAGGCCATCACCATTGTTGCAGCAGCAATTTTTTTATTGTCAGCCATTCAGAAATTTTAATCCTCTATGAGAGTGGCATAACAGTATGAAGATGCGATATATTTTTCACTATAATTACTTTTTTCTAACTTGACAGGTCAGTTGTTAACCATTAGTATCGCGGCTCTTTAGAACAAAGTAATTTATCTATAACAAGGAGAACAATTCGTGGCAAATCATAAATCAGCAGATAAACGAAATCGCCAAAATGCGGTAAAACAAGCACGTAATGCCCATATCCGTTCAACCATGCGCAACCTGGTTAAGCATGTTCGTGAAGCCGTGATCGCCGGTGACAAAGAGGCTGCACAAGCAGCTCTCGCAAAAGCTCTCCCTTATATTGACAGAACCTCGACAAAAGGGGTTATCCATAAGGCAACTGCCAGCCGTAAGATCTCCCGTTTGAAAAAGCTGGTCAATACACTTGGTTGATAGCTTAACCATTGTATTCTTTTAAGCTTAAAAGGGACCGATAAAACGGTCCCTTTTTTATTCAGATTTTTTCTTGACCAAACGTAATATCAAACTTTCCAGCAAAGCTCCGGCATCTGCGCCACTCGATTTCATCGCGAGATCTGTTTCAAGAAACAGCTCAAAAGCTTGGAGAAAATCGTTGCGCGAAAACTTCTTCCCCTGTCGAATCAACCCATCAACCACAAAAGGTGGAACCCCGGCAACCTTTGCAATCTCATTCGCTGGACGATGCTGAACTTGCAATTCACGCACCTTCCAGAGTCGTCGGAAATGCAAAACCAACAGCGAAAGAATTTTTAATGGCGCCTCACCTGCAGCACTGAGCCGCATAACCAGTGTCAACGCTTTTGCAATATCTCCGCGACCAACGGCATTCCCCAATTCAAAAATATTTTCAGCCCGCCCCCTGGAGACAACCGCCTGAACATCCTTTACATCAATCAGGGTGGCAGTTCCTATATAGTTGAATAACTTATCCAGTTCGGCATGAACCTCATGCAGATTTCCACCAACCATCAAACAAAAAAGATCTAAGCCATCTACAGAAATTTTTACATCACGCTGATTGAGAGCATGACGTATATATTGGGGCATTTCTCTATCAGACAGGGGTTTAAATTCGATCAGTGCGCCGCTTTTTTTGAGTTGTTGGAAAAACTTGCGACGATTGTCAATTTTATCGGCGACAAACAGCAGGCAGGTTTCCGGAACCGGATCTTGTAGATATGGGAGTAACTTTTCTAACTCAGCGGCCGCTAACAGGTGCGCTTCCTTAACCGTCACCAGCCGTTTAGTGGCAAAAACAGGGTAAGTCATTGCCGCTTCAAGAATCAGCTCTGCTGTAACTTCTTTTCCGTAAAACTGATTATCATTAAAATCATCATTTCCATCAGGAAAGATCGTCTGTCTAACTAACCGTGCTGCACGCTGAACCAGGTATTGCTCCTGCCCACAGAGAAAAATAAGCTCAGGAACCTGATGCGAACGTAACTTACGGTATAGTTCATCAGCATTCATCAATCAAAAATCATCAAGTAATTTGTAGAGAAGTTCTTCTGCCAAGCGTAAAGTTATTTCGTCAAGCGCTTGCTGCTCAAAACCCTCCTGAGCATTTTTATCGGTGCCAGCACTGTATTCGGCACTCCAACTGACGGTCCCCTGCCAAAGCAGTTGCTCGGTTTCGGTCTGATGTAACGCAACGTCGACAATCATTGTTGAACGATATTCAGCGATCGCATCGCTGCTATCAAAAGAAAGGGCTCTCGTCTGGTAATCTCGAATAGTCCCCGTCAAAATAGCCTCAGCACTGCCGGGCGTTTCAACTTGAGAGATTTTACTGTTACGAGAGAATACCTCACTGACCCGGCTGGTCACTTTAGATTCCAGTTGCGGCTCAGCCGTTTTATTTACAAACAGCGGGATATAGAGCTTTTCAACTCCTGCAGGCAAAGCACCAGCCTGCCCGGGGAAGTGATAACCACACCCCAGCAAACAAAACAGGAGAAACAAAAAGCTAAAAAACTTCATCATGCCACCACAATATTAATCAACCGCCCAGGAACCACAATCACTTTGCGCACCTGCTTTCCGTCAATAAAACGTTGGACATTGGGCTCAGCAAGCGCTTCCACTTCTACTGCTTGTTTATCTGCAGCAACAGCAACCGTAATCTTACCACGAACCTTGCCATTCACCTGCACGACCAGAGTGATTTCGTCCGCCACAAGAGCAGACTCATCCCAGACCGGCCAACCAGAAGCTTCGACGCTCTGTTGATGCCCTAATAAGAACCAGAGTTCTTCGCAAATGTGCGGCACAAAGGGGTTCAATAGACAAACAACCGTTTCCAGTGCTTCACGTAGAACCCCCGGATTTTCCTGCCGTGACTTAAACGCATAGATCGTGTTGACCAATTCCATAACAGCAGCAATGGCGGTATTAAAGTGAAAACGGCCATCGACATCTTCACTGACTTTTTTGATGGTTTGATGAGTTTTACGGCGCAACTCCGCCGCCTCTCCAGTCATATGATCAGGAACAACGGCGGCAGTTATCAGTTCCAAATTGTCATCAACAGCTCTCCAGACCCGGTTAAGAAAGCGATAACACCCCTCTACCCCCTGTTCATTCCATTCCAGGTCTTTTTCAGGAGGAGCGGCAAACAAGGAAAACAACCTCGCGGTATCAGCACCATATTGATCAATCAGCTGATTTGGATCGATGACATTCTTTTTCGATTTACTCATTTTCTCAGTGCGCCCCAATTCAACCGGCAGACCACAAAGAATGCATTTCCCATCAGCCACCTGCTCGGGATACAACCAACCATGTTCTGAGCAACGCTGCGTTTCCTTACAAACCATCCCCTGAGTCAGTAAGTTGGTAAATGGCTCATCCACATCCAGCATACCTAAATCACGCAAAACCTTGGTATAGAACCGCGCATACAGAAGATGCATCACAGCATGTTCAATGCCACCAATATACTGATCAACCGGCAGCCAATAATTAGCAGCCTTTTTATCAAGCGGCCCAGCCGTATAATCGGGACAAGTATAGCGGGCAAAATACCAGGAGCTTTCAACAAAAGTATCAAAAGTATCCGTTTCACGCTTTGCCGGTTGGCCGCATTTTGGGCAGTCAACCTGCAGAAACTCTAAGTGACGAGCCAAAGGAGAACCACCCTCACCGGTTAATTCAACATCAGTGGGTAATATCACCGGCAAGTCTGTTTCAGGAACAGGAACCGCACCGCAACTGTCGCAATATATAATCGGGATCGGTGTTCCCCAATAACGCTGCCTCGATACACCCCAATCGCGCAACCGGTAATTGACTGTCTTTCGACCCTCGCCACGATCATCCAGGAAAGCTGCTATCTGCTCCTTAGCCGTCACGTTATCAACGCCGTCAAATTGACCGGAATTGACCAACAACCCAGAGTCGGTAAACGCCTCAGACAGTAGATCAACAGACAGTTCCTCACCCTCTGGCTGGATAACCACCCTGATAGGCAACTGATATTTTTTCGCAAATTCAAAATCACGTTGATCATGAGCTGGAACTGCCATAATAGCGCCAGTGCCATAGCCCATTAAGACGAAATTAGCGAGAAAGATCGGGATTTTTTCATTATTGAGAGGATTAACACAGTATGACCCGGTAAAAATTCCTATTTTTTCAAGGTCACCGCTGGTTCGATCGGCCTTATCCTGGCGCTCTACTGCAGCAATGAAAGTGTTAACCTCTTCTTCCTGCTCTGCGGTGACTAACGATTTCACGAGCGGGTGTTCTGGAGCCAAACTCATAAAGGTTGCGCCGAACAAAGTATCCGGACGGGTGGTAAAAACCTTGACCTTCTCACTGCGCCCTACAACTGGAAAATCAATTTCACAACCGTAACTTTTGCCAATCCAGTTGCGTTGCATCGACAAGACCCGTTCAGGCCAACCGGATAGTTTGTCAGTCCATTCTAGAAGTTCATCAGCATAATTGGTCGTCTTAAAAAACCATTGTTCCAGCTCTTTTGGCTGAACCAGATTATGGCAGCGCCAACAACACCCGTCCTCTACCTGCTCGTTGGCAAGAACCGTCTGACAATCATCACACCAGTTGACAGAGGATCCCTTCTTATATGCCAAACCTTTTTCAAACATCTTCAGAAAAACCAGTTGTTCCCAACGGTAATAATCAACATCACAGGTAGCAAATTCGCGTTTCCAGTCATACGAAAGACCAATTCTTTTCAATTGCCGCCGCATACTGTCAATATTTTCGTAGGTCCATTTAGCCGGATGTATTCCATGCTCAATCGCGGCATTTTCAGCCGGCATCCCAAAAGCATCCCAGCCCATCGGATGAAGAACATTAAATCCCTGCATCCGTTTAAAACGTGCAACGACGTCACCGATCGCATAGTTGCGAACGTGACCCATATGGATACGCCCAGAGGGATAAGGAAACATCTCCAGCAGATAATATTTTTCTTTTGCAGAACCCATGGAAGCACAAAAAGATTGCTTTTCCAGCCAAATTTGCTGCCACTTGGCTTCTACATCTTTGGGATTGTAAAGATTTTCCATATTGCCTCCGTAACGGACAACAACACCGTTACCTGTCAAAATTGAGCATATACACGAAAACCGGCTAAGGCCGGTATCGATTATAAACATTGTATTGAGAAAAAAGGGACTGCCTCTATATTGTACTGCCCCGACAACGGGACAGAGTCATATTAAACTGCCAGGCTATTTAGCCCGATAAGTGATACGACCACGAGTTAAATCGTAGGGGGACAATTCAACCGTCACGTGATCTCCAGGAAGAATACGAATATAATATTTACGCATCTTTCCAGAAATATGCGCCAGAACAACATGATCATTGTCAAGCTTAACCCGAAACATAGCATTCGGTAGTGGCTCTACGACGATCCCTTCTACTTCAATTGCTTCTTCTTTTGACAACTGTTCCTCCTGAATTTAAATTTTCTTCAACCTAAGAATTAATGGAGTTTTATGACATGTTCACACGAAGCTGTCAAGCCAAAGAACAGGGCTCAGCCCCGCCGTGTCTCGGGATTAAGGAGCCTACGGACAACCTCTATGAGACGGGCGGTCTGTAAAGGTTTGGTGATATATTCATTTGCCCCGG
>JAQIBX010000175.1 GCA_027858895.1 Desulfuromusa sp.
TGGTTGGTTATGCTATCTAAATAAAGTAAAAAACTTGTCATTTCAAACTTAGCTCGGCGCATTCTGGCGCTAAGTGGCCGGACTATATCCCAAACCTTCTTTTCAGACAACCTCTACAAAGCCAAATATAACCTTTTTTAGGCTTTATTACCCTTGTCCTGACTAACCCCCTCCCGCGCGTCAAGAACCCGCCTCACCGTCTGTGCCAATTCCGGCAAGTTGAGCGGTTTCATGCAGAAGGCACTGATCCCTAATTTTTGGGCTTCTTTTTCATCAACTTTATTGCTAAACCCGGTACACAGAATCGTCGCAAAATCAGGTCTCATCTGTAATAATTCCTGAATCAGTTCCTTACCAGAAAGTTCCGGCATGGTCTGATCGGTGACAATAAGATCAAAGTGATCCGGGTCGGCTTTGAACAGTTTGAGGGTTTCGACACTGCTAATCATGCTCGTCACCTGATAGCCCAGTTCCGACAGCATCATATCTCCCAATTGGGACAGCATCTCATCATCATCAAGAAAGAGGATTTTTTCGGTCCCGCGTGGCAAATCTTGATTTATGAGAGCCGGTTCCACGACTTGTGATTGGTCGCTCAGCGGGAAATAGAGATCAAAGCGGCTGCCTTGCCCCGGAGTGCTTTTAACCTTAATCAAGCCGCCATGCTGATCCATAATCCCTTGTACAGTGGAAAGACCCATGCCGGTCCCTTGACCAACCTCCTTGGTGGTGAAGAAAGGATCAAAGATTTTCTCTAGCGTCTCAGGAGACATCCCAAAGCCATCATCCTGCACACTAAGTTTGAGATAACGTCCGGGTGGACTTTGGTACTGAGCAGGGATATCCCACGGTTGTAGCTCGACGGGTTCGAGTAAAATTTTTAACTCCCCCTGTTCATTCATGGCATGCACAGCATTGTTACAAAGGTTGATCAGGGCTTCTTGAATCTGGGAAGAATCTGCATTGATGGTGACATCACAACCGCTGTCGCTGATGATCTGCTGCAGCTGAACGGTACTGGGGATGGTGGCGTGTAACAACTTGATCGTTTCATCGATCACCAATGGAAGCTGGATGGGGATTTTACTGTGTGCCCCTTCACGGCTATAGGTCAAAATCTGTTGCACCAGATCTCGGGATCGCAAGGTGGCTATTTTCGCATTTTTCAGGTAGTCCCCGACCTCACTGCCTGCGGGTAACTTGAGTTGAGAGAGTTCGACATTGCCGAGAATAATCGCCAGATTATTATTGAAGTTATGGGCAATCCCTCCAGCCATCAACCCAACAGCTTCCATTTTATACTTTTGTCGCAGCTGTTCTTCCATCTCAACTTCATGGGTGATATCTCGCTTCACCGCAATATAGTTGACCGCCTTACCCAAAGCATCACGCACCGGTGAAATCGTTGCATCTTCGATATAGAGCGTCCCATCCTTCTTCTTATTGATGAACCGTCCTCGCCAGATCTCGCCACGTGTCAGCGCAACCCACAACTCCTTGTAAATAGCCTGATCTTGCTTATCACTCTGGAGAATCCGCGGATTCTGCCCGAGCGCCTCCTCATAGGTGTAACCAGTAATTCTCTCAAAGGCTGGATTGACATACTGTATCGCCCCGGCGGTATCGGTAATAACAATCGCTTCACTGCTCTGATCAATCGCTTGTAAGAGTCGAAATCGCTCCGCTTCGGTCTGTTCGCGTTCTTCTATTTCTTCTCGAAGCTGCTCCCGTGTCGATCTTAAGCGGAGATTTGCTTTCAACAAGAGACCGAGAAAAACCAACAAAGCTGTGAACCCCAGCAAAGCTCCGGTCAGCCAGGGACGGAGGCTCTCCCACTGAATGCCAAGAGGGGGTTGATACATGAAGTCGTCGGTCAAATGAAATGTCGCCGGGATGGCCCCTATTGCGATTAAGTGACGAGCTACTTGCGCCCAACCAGCCGCTTCCATATGTCCGATCTCAATCTGATCGGATTGAATGGCTTTTTTGATTTCTGTTGCTTCAAACTGAAGTTGCGCTACGGCCTTATCGACCTGATATTTAGACTTAATCAGCGCAATCGTTTCATCCGGATGGCTGAGAGCATAATCCCACCCCTTGAGTGACGCCTTACGGAACTTTTCAACCAGCTTGGGCTGATTTTGTAAAAAAGATTCTGCCGTAAAAAGGGTATCTCCATAGAAGTGGATGCCATAATCCTCAGGATCGATCACATTGGTTGGATATCCCAGCGTCTCAAGCTGATAAGGCTCATTGCTTCGATAGGCGTTAAAGACATCCGTCTCCCCCCTGATCAGCGAGTTAAAATCAGAGCTGGTGTCCAGGCGCTCAATCTTGTCAAGCAACCCTTCCTGCTGCAGTAGAGCTTTTTGGGAGAAACCTTGAAAGCCTGGTGCCAGCATCACTTTTTTGCCGACGAAGTCAGCAGGCTTGCTAATCCCAGATGAAGCAAGGGTTAAAAAAACAGCTGGAGATTGTTGAAATATAGTCGCAAGGGCAACGACGGGTTGTCCCAGACTCCGCGCAACAAGCAAGCCGCTATCATTGATACCAAAAGCGGCGCGCCCGGAGAGCACCTCTTCAACGGGATTGGTTCCAGGAGCAAAAGCACGAATCTCAACATCCAAATCGGCATCCCGGTAATAGCCCTGCTCCTTCGCCATGTAATAACCGGCAAATTGAAACTGGTGATGCCAGCGCAGTTGCAGCGCCACCTTTTCAGACGCACTAACTATCCCATTGCCACTAACAAAAAAGATGGCGAGCAAAAGGAGAGAGGTTTTGATCCACAGCGAGAGTTTCATAGTTTATCCTTCAGCCGGTTCACAACATCCCGTGCCTCGACAAAGCGGTATTGACCGATCAGAATGGTCAGTTTTTCGAGCTCTTCATTCAGGGTTTCGGGCCACTGTTTTTCTTTCAGTGACGCGGCAATATCCTGACATTGTTTGGCCTCCAACCTGGCTAATGGTTCCTCAAGTTGATCGACTAATTCACCTATTTCTGCAAAGGTTGCGATTGGCTGCGCAGCAGAACTGACCGTTTCAGCTGCCGCCGTCGGCAACTCCAGGGCAGCAACAAGCGGATCGGCCCAAGCATCTGCAAAGACTTCAAACTTCAAACAAAAGCTGAATCGGCTGCCTTCACCGATGCGACTGTCCACCGTGATATCACCACCCAGCTGGCGGCAAGCCTTGCGGGCAATCGTCAGGCCCAGACCGGTTCCTTCATATTTACGGGTTCTTGAGCCATCGCCCTGCTGAAAGGGTTGGAACATCAACTCTTGCTGTTCTGCAGAAATCCCGATGCCCTGATCGGTGATGGCAAATTCAAGGGTGGCCGTAGCAGCGTCGCGATCAAGCAACCGCACAGCCAGAGTGACATCCCCATCATGACCAAACTTGATGGCATTGCCTAACAGTTGACCGAGAATCCGCTCCAGCTGAGCGGGCCAACCGTTCACCCAGCTTGGCAAACCATCTGAAAAATCGGTTTTGAGTCGAACTCTCTGCTCGTTGGCTCTAGCAGCAAAGTTACCCGTGACCCGATTCATCAGCTGGAGCAGATTAAATTTTTCACTAATTAAGTCTTTACCTTCTTGCGCATCCAGCTCCGTTAACAGCATGATTTCATCGATAACATTCATCAACCTCTTGGATGAGAGATTTATTTTATCTATAAACCCTTGTTGGCGAGGTTCCAACGGACTTTTCCCAAGCAGTTGCCCCAATCCCATGATCGCATTCATCGGAGTGCGCAACTCATGGCTGATATTGCCCAAAAACTCGCTTTTCAAGCGGGAGGAGTCTTCGGCCACTAAGCGTGCCTGCTCACTTGCCGCTTTCAGGTACCGGGTCCGCTCCAATTCCGCTTGCAGACTTTTTGTCATCGATCCAAGGCCAAAAAATATCAGCAATTCAATAGATATAAAAAGCAGAAAGCCGTAAAAAATCAGGCGGTAGACACGGTCATGATAAGCAGTTATTTGAGCAGTAATATCCTGCCAGACAACAACCCGTCCGGCATCTGGGACTTCTGCATTACTCTCACCCCGAAAATCGCGGAGAGGAAAAACTGAAAAATTATAGCTAGCTCCCTCATCACGAATTAGAAAAGAGCCCAAACCTTGCAGGTTTTTTGTAAGTTCTTGCAACGTTAGAAAATGTCCAATCTGTGGCGAAGTGGTTGATTCCACTCTGAAACCTTCAATAAACTGATTTTCCTCTAACAGCTTTTCCAGGAAATCAGGCCAGAGATTCGCTTCTAAATGTTCCTGTCTGAGCAGCACCGCCACATCCAACCAAGGCCGGTTCTTCTGAAAAATTGACAGCATATTGGAAAAAGAGGTGCCAGCTTCCAGTGCACCAACATGGACTTTTTCTTTACTCCCCCCATCAATGGCCACAACCGGCGTCACTCCACGAATGCCCGAAAGAATTCTCCCAGTTTCAAAACCCATGGTGTTTTTCTGTTCAGCATTCGCAGCAACAATGGTGTAACGGACCTGATCCATCCGGTCACCAAACTTCTCCGGTCGATACACGCGTAAAAAGCTGAGAGAACCCGGTCCAAAATGAAAATGAAGCTGCCTGAAACCGAACTGTGCGGCCAAACCCTTCTGACTCTGTTGCACATGCTCAAACAGGGATTTCCTCACCTGATCACTCAATTCACCGCCGGCACCACCACCTTCCAGCTCAACGGCGCGTTTACCCAACAGAAATAGCTGCTTAACTTTTTCATCATGGGCTACAAGGGTGGCAATCTGTAGCATCTGCATCTCGACTGAATCTTGCTCAGACCTAAAAGCACGTTCAACATTTTTGGTGAACTTATCGAACTCTACCACTAAACGCTGATGATCCATTCTGGCAGAGATCCAGACATAGAGCGATATCGAGCAGAGCAAAACAACGCTGAGTAGCAGAAATATTTTAGTGCGCACGTTCATTATTGATACCGTTTATTCTTTCTTCCCCCCGGACTGATGTTCTATAGAGCTTTAATCGTCAAATTTCAACGCAATCGTATGAAACTGCTGATGGATGTTTTGAAAGCAGCCTAATACCTGTGGATCAAAATGGTCTGGGTGGGTATAGCCATCCCCTTCCAGAATTGTTTTAACCGCCTGCTCATGGTTGAGAGCTTCTTTGTAGGGACGCTTACTGATCAGCGCATCATAAACATCGGCAATCGTCATCAGGCGGGCACAGATGGGAATCGCTTTCCCTTTGCGACCGTGCGGGTAGCCTGATCCGTCCCATTTTTCGTGGTGAAATTCGGCTATTTCTGCGGCAACCCGCAACAGTTCATTGCGACCGTGGATCGTTTCGGTACGCCGAATCGCTTCACTGCCGTAAAGGGTATGCTTTTCCATGATGGAAAATTCCTCGGCGGTTAAGCGGGCGGGTTTCAATAAGATCGCATCGGGAATCGCCACCTTGCCAATATCGTGCAGCGGTGCCGCCTGATAGAGCATGTTTTGCATCGGTTCAGAAATCAGCTGGGAATTTAGTTTACTCAATTCAGCCGCGAGGGCTCGGACATACGCTTTGGTCCGCTGGATATGCCCACCCGTTTCTGGATCACGGAATTCCGCCATGATGGACATACTGGCAATCGTTGACTCCTGGGCATGGGCCAACTCTTCTGTTCTGAGGGCAACCTCTCCTTCAAGGTGGTCACGGTAACCCTTCAGTTCCAGTTGAGTACGGACTCTTGCCCGGACGATGGCCGGATCAAACGGCTTGATAATGTAATCTTCCGCTCCCAGGTTCAGCCCTTTTTCCTGATCCGCGCTTTCGGCTAACGCTGTCAAAAAAATAATGCCAATGCCGCGCGTTCTGACTGAGCTTTTCAGATGCTGGCAGACTTCATAACCATCCATGCCCGGCATCATGATATCGAGCAGAATCAGGTCGGGCAAAGGTTCCTGTTGCAAAGCTTGCAAAGCCGTTTCACCATCAATTGCAACGCGCAAATCATATTTATCACCTAGAGCGGCAAGCAAGGTATCGATATTTGAACTGGTGTCGTCGACAATCAGAATATGCTTTTTTTCCATTTCTATTATTCCCATTAGCGGCTTCCTCCATCACCCACAAGCAGCTGCACAAGTTCGGCAGCCGGGTTGAGCTGATAGCGATCGATCAATTCTTCCAACTGAGCCAGTTGATTGCTATATTTTTCTGGCCAAACTTTTCCTTGCAGCTGCGCTAGAACCTGCTTTGCCTGTTGTGCCTGAAAGCCTTGCAAAAATGGGTGCATCTGCTCAAGAATATTCTGTAATTCAGCTTCAGTTCCGAGGGGCTTGTCGCTATCAGGAGATGCCAGGCTCAACTCCGGCAAGTTCTGTAGTGCGGTCAAAAAGTTTTTCTGCTCGATGAGCATCGAGTCCAAAGCGGCTGGAGTCTTTGACTTGGTCAGTTGTTCTTCCAGCTGTCCTGCTAATTCCTGCAACTGCGTTGCGCCCAGGTTTCCAGCCACCCCTTTTAAGGTATGCACCCGCAGGATAGCTGCTTTTTTTTGCTGAAGCTCCAGTTCTTTGTGCAGTTCGTTTTCGGTATCAGCAAATTGATCAACAAATTTTTTCAACAAACTGACGTACAGTTGACGGTCTCCCACGGCCCTGCGCATGCCTGCTTTAACATCGACTCCCGGTAATGCTGCTGCAAGATCAGAATAATCAGCCAGTTCGGCGGGGGCTGTTTCTCTGACCTGTTGCTGCTTAGCTTGCGGTAACCAGTATTGCAACTCGGCATATAATTTTTCAATATTCATTGGCTTGATCAGATGACCATTCATGCCCGCCGCCAAACTTTCCTCTTTATGTTCTTCAAGACCATGCGCTGTCATAGCAATAATTGGCAGGTCGTCAATATGCTCTTTGTCCAGGTTACGGATCGCCCGCGTAGCGCTCAGACCATCCATCCCCGGCATCTGCACATCCATCAAAACTAGATCAAAATCACCCGCTTCAACCTTGTCTATAGCTTCTAATCCACTTTCTGCTTCTGTCACTTCAATGCCGACATTTTCCAATACGGCCCGACCTATTTGCCGCCCCATGTCGTTATCATCCACCAGAAGAACCTTGACCTGTTGCCAATGCACGGGGAGTTCAGCAGATGCATCGTGCAGCTCAATGGCAGACCCAAATGCTGTGACAATGGTATCGAACAAGTCGGAAGGACGTGCTGGTGTCGGCACCACTCCAGCGAGGGCAAGGTCTGCAGACTGCGCAGCAAAGCCAGCAAGGTCTGCCGGGTTCGCCAACAGAATTTTGTGCATGCCCGGAAAATCCTGTTTTGCCAACTGTTCGGCAAATTCGACTCCAGACTTGTCATCAAGAGACAGACCCAGCAGCACCAGTTGGTAAGGGTTGCCTTGTTCTTTTGCACTATTCAACAGCATCAATGCGCCGCTGGACGACTTGACCAGATCGACCTTGAACTGCATTGCTTCGAGCATCTGCGGCAGAATATTGCAACAAACCGGACAGGAATTCACAAGCAATATCGGCATGCCACACAGGTCAATGCCAGGGTGTAAAGGCTGCATTACTGGGGCAACGGCAGGGTCGATCTTAAACGGAAGTTCAAAATGGAAGGCACTCCCCTGACCGAGGCGACTCTCAACCGTCAAGTCACCCCCCATCAACCGGCAAAGCTCTCGACTGATGGCTAAGCCTAAGCCGCTGCCACCATGGTGACGCGTAAAGGTACTATCGACCTGAACGAAGGGTTTAAATATTTGTTCTAATTGATCTTCACTCAGGCCAATGCCGGTATCATTAATGGTGAAAGCAAGATAGCTTTGCTCTGCGGTTCGTTTCAGCGGAGCAACCTGCAACGTCACGCTGCCTTGCGGTGTAAATTTAAGGGCGTTACTGAGCAGGTTATTGAGCACCTGGGTTAAGCGGAGCGTGTCTCCAATCAGCCCGGGAGGAATCTCGCGGCTGAGATCAACATGTAACTCGACTTTGCGATCGCCCTGCCTGAATGCCAATATTTGAGCGGTGGTGTAAATCAGTTCTTCTGGTGCAAAAACATTTTCTTCCAAAACCAGGTCTTGACCCACAGCAATTTTTGACAGGTCCAGCACATCATTAATTAAAGCCAGCAGCTGTTGGGCAGAAAAACCGATCTTTTCCAGGTAATCTTGCTGTTCCCTGGAATTTTTCATCCCCTGCAGCAGCTGATTCATGCCGATAATCACATTGAGCGGGGTGCGTAATTCGTGGCTCATATTGGCGAGAAATAAACTTCTTAACCGCGTCATTTCTTCCGCCGCTGCACGAGCTATTTCCTTAGTTTCCGCATGAACTAACAATGCCGCTTCAGCGGCAAAGGCTTCAACACTGGTGACATCCTCTTCCCCAAACCCACCCGGGCAATTGACCAAGGCAATAACACCAAGCATCTTTCCCGAGATTGAGACCGGGGTTAACAGTAGCGATTCAATCGCTGGATGTCCTGCGGGGAGGGGGATGCTGCTACGGGTCGCATATTGCTCCGCGTCCAAGATCAGCGTTTGTTTTTTTTCCAGCGCCCCCATTATCAGACTGCCACCGGATTGCAGCAGGCGCTGAGCGTATTCGTCGAATGCAGCTTGAGCCTGACTGTCCCGTATTTCGGCACCGAGATCTGCCCAACACATTTTTGAAACAGCAGTGATCTTTATTTCACCCTTATCGGTAGCACAGTGGAGAAAGCGACCGGCAAGAGCCCCGGAAAATTTTGCAGCGTTGGCCACCAACAGTTCCAGAGATTGTTCAAGATTACCTTCAGACAGGTATTTTCTGGTGGTTTCATTAATGGAGAGACGTCGAGCTTCTAGCCGTTGCAGTAATTGATTGGCGCTACTGAGCTGAATGTTTTTTCCGGTCAGTTCTATGGTCTTCTTTGCAACATTTTTCTCAAGATTGTTTGTCTGCTCGCGCAAGTTGTTGGCCATCTGCTGAAAACTATATTCAAGGTGACCCATTTCATCCTGCGAAGTTAAGGTGGGAAAAACGACCTCGCCACTCTCGGCAAAGCCCTGCATCAAGCTATCCAGCCGATAGATGCGCTTAAAAACTAAACGGTTCAAAAGTAGCATCAGCATCACCGAGAATAGAAGCAGTGCAACAAAAAGAAGGATTGCGTAGGGAAGAAGCTGCCGCAGAGCACTAAACGATGTCGTTTCAAACAGGGAGATATTGTACCAACCGATATCGGGGAGGGCCCCAACACCCAAGAGAATATCGTGCCCATCAATTGTGACCGGCAAAATTTCCACTTCCTCCTGGCCCGACTTCAACCGAGCGATCGTTTCGCGCAGAGAGATAACGTCCTGTTGTGAATCCAGCTGTTGAAAAATGGTTTTCCGCTCTGAATTATTCTTGGAAATAGTGTTAAAGTCGATGAAGGCCTCTTCCCCGTGAGCTTGAATCGCACCATTCTCATCGACAAACAGATTGCTGACCCCTGGCTGATCCGAGACAATGACGGAGTTGATAAAATCGGTCAGGTCAAGCCCGGTACCGATGACCCCGACTGGACGATCACCATTTCTGACCACCACATTGATCCACACCTTTGTCAGCTTGAGTATCTTGTCGGTATTGACATTCAGGGCATAATCTTGAACATGCTCAATGGTCCGGTAAAACCAAAAGTCTTTCGGATTGTTGTTATCGAGGGTGTAGCGAGGATCAAAATCCTGAACGCCATTGTCTCCATCGTTAAAATAATAATGGCCAGATTTCAAAAGACCTGAATTCGTATAATAAGTGCATAGCCTCGCAAACGGTAAATGCTGGCAATTGCATTTGAGTCAAAGAAGGCTCAGGTGTAAACTACGCAAGCAATTACCACATCATTTGCGGAGGT
>JAQIBX010000036.1 GCA_027858895.1 Desulfuromusa sp.
TTGTTAGTGATTTCGTCGTCACCAACATGGAAACTGAAATGACCTACTTTTTCAACACCCAATTTCTGGCAACACTGGGTGAAGAATTGAATTTACAGAAGAGAAGTTACACTGCCATAATAACATAATAATGGCCAGA
Organism: Desulfuromusa sp.; assembly: GCA_027858895.1. GTDB lineage: Bacteria > Desulfobacterota > Desulfuromonadia > Desulfuromonadales > Geopsychrobacteraceae > Desulfuromusa. Next base: position 140 of record JAQIBX010000036.1, read on the forward strand.
TTTCAAAAGAACACAAAAATAACTTTGGTCAGAAAAGAACGGCCGGAACCCTTCCAGTTCCAGCAGAGCAGCGCTACGTAAGGCATAGTTGTCTTCATCGATAGCCCAATTCTTAATTGCTGATGAATTGGCTAAGGTACGGGCGAGGACAAGTTCTTGTTTCAGTAATTGCAGTGTCTGGGAGCGGTTGTAATTGACCTGCTCCCTGGCGTACTGGGTAACAACACCCGCCCCGATCTCGCGATCAATAATTTTAAGCAAGCCATACGATAGGGCAAGTATAGTGACAAAGCAGGCGGAAACGAGAAGGAGGCTTTTGGTCTTAAGATTCATATCAGTTCTTCTGCATGGATGTGTCGCTCAATTAAACCGCGTATCCCCCCTAAACAGAACAAACATTTTGTTCTGAAGCCCTAACTATTTTGTCGCTTGCTGACCGGTTGGCAGCTGGAAATCGTTCAGCCGGTTGCTCTCAATTCTCCTGCAGTGATCGGTAATTTAATGGTAAAGCGGGTTCCTTCACCCATTTTACTGGCGACGGTAATTGTCCCCTGATGCTTCTGGATAATATCGTGACAGATACTTAAGCCCAGACCGGTTCCTTTGCCAACATCTTTGGTCGTGTAAAAAGCCTCAAAGATCCGTTCGAGATTTTCCGGGGGAATCCCACTGCCGTTATCGCCAATTTCAACCACAGCCCAGTCTTTCTCATGGCAGGTATTAATGGTAATCACCCCCTGATCTTCAATCGCCTGGGCGGCATTCACCATCAGGTTAACAAAGACCTGGCTCAGCTGTTGCGGAAGACAGTTAACCGGCGGCAACTCCTGGTAATTTTTCTCTACCTTTGCTTTATATTTTATTTCATTCCAGGCGACACTGAGCGAACCTTCAAGGCAGTTTTGCAAATCCGTTGGCTTAAGGGTGTCATCCTCAGCGCGGGAAAAACTTTTCAAATTACGGACGATGGTCGCAATCCGTTCGATCCCCTCTTTTGATTCGGTAATCAAGTCGTCAATGTCTTCCTGAATAAAGTCGAATTTCAGCTTGCGTTTCATCTCCTTCAATTGTGCGGCCATCTCCGGATCATCAACCGACTTGAGTATCTGCTCCATAAAGGCAATCCCTTCATTGAGCTTACCGATATATTTCTGTAATGAATTGAGGTTACTACCGATAAACCCGGTGGGATTGTTGATTTCATGAGCCACACCCGCTGCCAGTTGCCCAATTGAGGCCATTTTTTCCTGCTGTAACATCTGGGTATGAACCTGTTTCAGGTCTTTATACGCTTCTGTCAATTCGTGAGTTTTAGCATCGACCAGAACCTGTAAATGATCCCGATGGTGTTTTAATTCCAGATGGGTTTTAACCCGGCACAGGACCGTCGCCGGATTGAATGGCTTGGAGATATAATCGACGGCACCCAGCACCAACCCCTTGGCTTCATCTTCATCAGTATCCAATGCAGTGAGAAAAATAATCGGAATGTTGCTGGTTTTTTCATCCGCCTTAAGGATACGGCAGACATCGTAACCATCCATGCCGGGCAGCATAATATCGAGCAGAATCAGATCCGGCCGGTAGCCGCCAGCAATCAGATCCAGCGCGGCTTGACCATCAATAGCAACGCGCAGATCATAACTGTCTCCCAAGGTTGCCAGGAGGGTGTCCAGATTCATCGGGCTATCATCAACCAGCAAGAGCTGATGGCCAGAGGAAGCCAGTAACGAATTTATCGGCACGGGAAATTCTCCTTTTCCAAACGGATAATGTTAAGAGTACACAATATAATAAAACGCTAACAAATCAAAGGTAAATATTGGAAAGTTTTATTTTTTCTACTGAGAAATCAAATTCGTTCTTGAGGAAGATAATTTTTTGCTGTGAGGTGCTATATTTAGCTAATAAAGGGAAGTTGTCCCGGATTTGCTGAATTAATGACAAATTATGAAAGTTTTCCACGGAGAATGGCTATGAAAGTGTTTATCACCGGCGGCAGTGGCTTTGTTGGGCGAGAAATTATTCGGCAATTACTTGCTGCAAATCATTCGGTCCGGGCTCTCGTCAGAGAAGCTGGTCAACTTAAAAGTTTAAGCGACCTTGACCGCATTGTTGGCGATACCACTCAACCTGAGACCTTACGTGAGCAACTCTCTGGTTGTGATGCGGTGATTCATCTGGTGGGTATTATCCGTGAATTCCCTGGCAAGGGAGTCACTTTTAAAAAATTGCATGTTGAATCAACCGAAAATATTCTGCAAGCAGCACAAGAGCAGGGGGTCAAACGCTATCTCCAGATGAGTGCCAATGGCACCCGGAAAAATGCTGTCACCCACTACCACCAAACAAAATGGCAAGCGGAAGAACGGGTAAGACAATCCAGGCTGGATTGGACTATTTTCCGGCCATCACTGATTTATGGTCCAGAGGATCAATTTATCAATATGCTGGCACAGTTGGTCAAAACCATGCCGCTGGTTCCAGTGATGGGAGATGGTCAATATCAGTTGCAGCCGGTCAGTGTGATCGATATAGCGCATGGTTTTGTTACTGCGCTGGACAAACCAGTCGCCGTTGGAAAAACCTATCAGTGTTGTGGCTTGCAGCCTCTAAGTTATGATCAGCTGCTCGATCTGATTGCTCAAACTCTGGGTCAGGTCACGGGGGCACGGAAAATCCACCAGCCGCTCTGGATGATGAAACCAGTGGTTGCCGCGCTGCAGAGCGTCCCGTTATTTCCGATGACCAGCGATCAACTGCAGATGTTATTGGAGGGGAATGTTTGTGAAGATAACAATTGGCAGGATGATCTTTCTTTGGAGCTGCACGAGTTATCCAGCAGCATCAGAACCTATCTGAAACAATAAAATTGAGGTTCTCAAAAAAAGAATTGGGTGGACTTTATTGCGATGCCAGCATCAGTTAGGCGTCCACTTTTTTACTGAGCAAAAACTTGCTGGTCGGTTGCCCCTGCGAGTGACCCATACTTTCGAGCAACACCGATCCGCCAATAGCGGCGGTCTTTTTTACCAGCGCTTCAGCCGCTTTACCATCATGATTGCGAAACGCATCAAGCAACTTATCATGCTCAGCAACAGAAATCGCCATCCGTCCAGCGACCGAAAGTGATGCCATCCGCAACCGGCTGAACTTCATTCCCAGGTGAGTGATTAATTCATGCAGCTTACTATTGTCCGCTGCTTTGAGAAATGTTTCGTGAAATTCATTATGAGTTTTGTAAAATGATTTCACATCACCATCACTTGCCAGCTGCTTAAGCCGCTCATTGATTGATTCCAGCTTTGCCAGCTCTTTATCCGTTAAGTTCTTTGCTGCCAGCTCTGCAGCATAACCTTCAAGAGTACTCTTAACCGCATAAAATTCCTGCACATCACGCTCCGACAGAGCCGCTACCACTGCACCCTTACGCGGTATAACTGTCAGATAACCTTCGGATTCCAACTGGCGAAAAGCCTCGCGAATCGGGGTCCGGCTGATACCAAAGCGTTCTGCCAGTTCAGGTTCAGCCACCTTTTCCCCTGGCTTAAGGTCTCCCTTAAGAATGGCATCGCGGATTGTTTCAAGAATCTTTTCTCGCAACGTCTGATGACGTTCAATTATTTTTGTTTTCACCGCAAACTCTCCTAATTGTAGGTAAACGAATTGTATACTGTATACACAAGTTGTCAATCATTATTTACTCGACTAAAACACCGTTATTTAATCGAGCTGATTTCTTGTTTTTTTTGCAGGAGGTGGCTATCATCTGGAAGTTGAATCGGGTCATATCGTAATTGCCTTAGGCGAATTAACCGACATCAAAAAATTGGAACTTATTGCTGTGAATCAATACTTATGATGACATCATCACTCTATATCTATACCCCAGCTCACCTCCTGCCGGCACGGCTACCCTTTCTGCTCAACCGGAAGCTACAGCCAGAAGTGGCCTGCCAGGAAGTCTTACTGGAAAAGCTCGATTTTGAACAGCTGGGTGATTGTGCCGCTCAGTTACAAGAACACGGACTCAGCACCACGCTGCATGCACCTTTCAGCGGTTTCAACGCTGGCAGCAGTAAGAGAGGGGCACGCAACGCATCGCTTAAAATTGCTGATCAATCGTTGCAACTGGCGGAAAAATTACGTGCCAGACGGGTTGTTTTTCATCCCGGCCTGACCTACGGAGCCACAGGGAAAAAACTCGATGTCTGGCTGCAAAACAACCTGCTCTTCTGGCCAGAATTTCTAGCTCGTGCAGCAGAAATCAATTGCATCATCTGTATTGAAAATATTCATGAAACAACTCCGGATATTTTTGTAGATCTGCTCACGGCAATCAATTCACCACAGATGGGGCACGTTTTTGATATTGGCCACTGGAATATGTTTGCCACGGGAAAGCTGCTCGATTGGTTAAACGCAACAGCCCCCTATCTGAAACATTTACATCTTCACGATAACCATGGTGAGCAGGACGAACACCTTCCCATTGGTCAAGGATATGTCCCTTTTTCAACTCTGTTCAACTGGCTAAAGACAACCGATATCTCACCGACCATAACTTTGGAAAACCATAACCTACCCGATACAGAACTTTCCCTGCAGGTGATCCGGCAACATCTGCCAAAAGTATAGGACAATAAAAAAGCCTGCTGCGAATTATCGCAGCAGGCTTTTCTTCATTTTATGTGGAACTGAGAATCAGGATTTGTCCAGCAGTCCTTTTCCGTGATGATTCTCTTTGGCGTTAGAGACCCAGATGTGACACTGGTCTAAGCCGTACAGACTTAATCCAACCAGCAAGACAGGAAGAAAGTTAGCAGCTATAGCGCCCGAGAAGCAGTAGAAGGCGAAGAAGACAGAACGATAACCAAGATGGTTCCATTTTTGGGTCGGCTGGGCATCGTTCGCCATAGCAGTTAAGGTCAGGATGGCTGAGGAGAAACAATAAACGGCCAGAGCAACGCTGATCAGATAGGCTGGAGGGGGGCAGCCAAGAATCTGACGGACCGGCTCGGAAGCTGATTCAAATAAGTTAAAGTCTTTAAAAGTGAAGGCACAGATACTGATCAGGAGAAAAGTCATCAGGCTCATTAAACTATGGTTTTGAACATTGGATTCGGTATTTGATTTTGTATTTTGAGTTGTAGCTGCTTTGTCGTATCCCATCATTTCCTCCATGAATTCGTTTGATTGTTCGTTGTTGCTATTCAGATATAGCATCAGCCATGCCAACTCTGATAAAATATAAATCCATGTAATATCGATGAGTTACAATTCATTCTCTGTGGAAGGGTTTTCCTCCGAGGGAGGATGTTCCTGTCGCGCAGGAATATTCCTGTGTTATCAGAATGAATGCTACTGCTTGATGAGTATTGATCCCTTCTCCATAAGGGAGAAAGTGGCCGAAGGCCGGATGAGGGGGGAAGAAATTAAAAAGCGGGCGGATTCTTTTCAGAATCCGCCCGCTTAAGGATGGAAATAGCGTGAATTTATTCAGACACGATCAAGAACTAACGGTAGGGGTACTCCCCTCTGGTTCTTTTTTATGCCCTTCCTCTTCATCTTCCCAGCCAGTCCACATGGTCTTGATATGATCTGTGGGAGTCCGTCCCAAGGTTGCAAGATAAACATGGGTCGGGATAAAAGCGATCAGACAACAGGCCAACAGAAAATGAAGACCCGCCAAAAGCTTGAGCCCGCCGACCATGACGATCAGTCCACGTAACGGATCGACGTTGGTCAAGAAAATCCCCGACAAACTGACCAGCGGCATCATCACAAACATGATCGCCAAATAAACAGACTTCTGCATCGGGTTGAATTTACTATCGGGAGTTGGATGATGCGGATTTTCCCAACCAAGAAAGTAGGTTAAAAAGTAGAACTTTACTTGCTTTAAAATACCGCTCTTAAAATCATCTACCTTTGGAACATACAGGTTCGCCATTGTTCGAGCGACAAAGGTATAATAAAAGAACCACAGAGAGAAAGAGATCGCCACCACAAATCCGGCAGTATTATGAAGGTAAATCGCTGACTTATAGCTGCCAAGCCAGGTAATATAATCGGGGAAACGAATCTGCGCACCTGAAACTGTCAAGGTAACAATCCCAAAAGCATTTAGCCAGTGCCAGATTCGAACCGGTATTGGTTGTAAATAGATTTGATCTTGATGTTCTTCAGCCATGATTAATCCCCTTAATGTTGTCTGTTTTTACGGGTCAAGAAACGCAGCGTTCCGTGGCCAATCGGCATGATGAAACCAGCACAGATAATGATTAAACCAATAATATTCAACGCAGCGCTACGCGTGCTTCCAGTCATATAAAAATTAGGTGTTCCATATAAAGTATCCAGCATCGCACCCTCGTCAACTGTCATCCGCCGATAAGTTCCGCCTTCTGTCGGGAAAGAAAGAAAACTTGTTTGCATACTTCCCGGCCCTGAGGCGTGGCAAAAAGTACAATCATAGCGATTATCCAGCGTACTCAGATCATGAGAGACTTCGTTAGGCACCATGGTTCCACTCAGATGCAAATCGCTATAAGCAGGATTCCGGTTGAAAGTGCGTAATTCAGCCAGAGAGATATGGTTGTCAGCGTCAATATCAATAACCCTCTGTACCTCTTTTTCACCACTGTATTTTTTTAAATCAGCATAGCTGGAAAAACGGTAGCCCGTTAGCCCTTCTTCCTTCTCCTGCTTCTGCGTAATGTTTAAAATAATTTCATAACTCTCAGCTGAGGTGTGGCAGGTAATACAAGGAAGCTTCGCAATATGCAAGCTTGCTTGCGGCAACCATTCCGCATGACTTGCCATAACATCAGCATCTTCATGACACTGGCTGCACTGTTTATTCATCTCAGGGCCAGAGACCGCTTCAATTCCATAAACCTGGTGAGGATTATGGCAATCGCTACAAACTGCATTTTCTGCGTGCGCAGTTGCGATATACTGGTTTCCAAGTTCCTCATGACAATCAAGACAATCTGCACTTGAAACAGCTTCACCATCATACGGATGCTCATCAGTGACAGATTCATGGCAAGTAACACAGCCCATTTCTGCATGAACGGTCGGAGTAAATTTATCTGCATCGATAAACAGCTCTTCACCAACCTCATCAGCATAGCCGTGGCAGCCGAGGCAATCATCCATCTCCATTGCACTTACGGATAGCGGAAGCAAGAACACTGCTACCAGTAAAGCAATCCACAGACGGTTAAGTTCATAATTCCTTTTCATATTCCTTACCTTCGTTCGGGGTTAGAGGAAGTCGTTAACTCAACGGGACTTAACATGAACCGGTTTGGCCTCTTTCTCTTTGTGACTAAAAATACCCTTAATTAGAGCAAAACCTAAAGCAAAAACAGGGATAAGCTGCAGAAAAATAATTAATCCGCAAACACCCAGAAACAGGTAGACCAACATCATACTATTATCTTCTCTGGCTCCTGTTTCAGCAAAAGCTGGAACGATAGTGGTTAAAAATACAAATCCTGAAAGACCTAGTTGAGAGATTCTTTTCATGACAAACTCCTTCTATTAATTTTGAACACCCTATATTTTGATTAACTCCATCGAGGGATGAAAATCTTTCACAGCGCACTCGACAACAGAACGTAATTCTTCGTTATCTTCTTGATTATGTGGTCTCAGCGCATGATAGAAAATTCCATCTTGACGAATTCTGCGCAAAGTTTCCAAAGAGCTATCATCTGAAACCAGGATAATCTGAAGGTTTTTATTACATTTTCGCATCAAAGCAATGACATCAACTGAAGCTATTTTTTCTTCGAATGAATCGCCAAGAATGACAATAGGTTCATTTTTCTGCACAATTTTTGCGATCGCATAAGCTGCCGATGCGGTCGTTTCAACTTCATAGTGTGAATTCTCAAAAAAGTCTGCTAACTCTCTCCGTGCTGATTTATCTCGATCTGCAATGAGTATTTTTCTCATTTTCATATCCGTAACTCCATCGCTGATTAATCTCTTTCTGGTCGATATTACTCGTCTTTCAGCCAATACGCTCTTAACTTTCATGGCACACAAAAATCCAGCGGGCATGCTCTGCAGGACAATAATGGCAACAAAGAAAACTATAAAAAATTTAGTAAGTGGTGCTATCTGTAAGCCAAGATCACAAAGCATAAAACTACCCGTTATCATCAAGGCCATGGAAAGAGCAATGAGTCTGAAACTATTTTTTTGATCCATCTGATTCTCCTTAAACCCACTCTGTTTCTGTATCCATTACTTTTGGCTCAGTTGATCAGGATTTATCCAACAACCCTTTACCTTCATGATTCTCTTTGGCGTTGTGGAGCCAGATGTGGCACTGATCTAATCCGTAGAGACTTAATCCAACCAGTAAAACAGGGAGAAAGTTGGCAGCAATGGCACCGGAAAAGCAATAGAAGGCGAAGAACACAGAACGATAACCGAGGTGATTCCATTTTTGAGTCGGCTGGGCATCGTTCGCCATAGCGGTCAAGATCAGGATGGCTGAGGAAAAACAGTAAACTGCCAAGGCAACGCTGATCAGATATGCTGGAGGTGGGCAACCAAGAATCTGGCGAACCGGCTCGGATGCAGATTCAAACAAGTTAAAGTCTTTAAAAGTAAAAGCACAGATACTGATCAGTAGAAAAGTCGTAAGGCTCATTAAACTATGGTTTTGAACACTGGATTCAGTGTTTGATTTTCTATTTTGAATTATTTCGACTTTAGAGTATCCCATCATTTCCTCCATGAATTTGTTTGTGTTTCGTTGTTGCTTTTATGCTTTTTACATATAGCATCAGCCATGCCAAGTCTTATAAAATAATAATTTCATGTAATATCAATGTGTTACAATTTATTCTCTGTGGAAGAGTTCTCAACTGGGGGAGAATGTTCCTGTCACGCAGGAATATTCCTGTGTCATCAGAATTATTTTTTTAGCTGTGGGGTGGCTTTGTGGCAGAACCATAAAAAAGCGAGCCGATTCTTTTTAGAATCGGCTCGTTTCAGGGTGGATGGAGATGATTTAGATAGGGTTGTATAGTCGCTGTTCATACTCTATTGACGCAGCCTATCATTCAATCAATGAGTTTTAACAGCAGCATCCTTTTTATGACCAAAGATCCCCTTAACGATTCCAAAACCTAAAGCAAAAACAGGAATAAGCTGGAGAAAAATAATCAATCCACAGACGCCTAAGAACAGATAAACTAATGTCATACTGTTATCTTCTCTTGCACCAGCTGCGGCAAAAGCAGGGATGATAGTGGAGAAGAAAGCGATTCCGGTAAGACTAAGTTGAGTTATTTTTTTCATGATGAACTCCTTTTATAAATATCATGCTTTAATCAATTAGTAAGCTTGAACGGCACATTCCACTGCAGAACGTAGCTCTTCGTTATCTTCCTGACTATGCGGTTTCAAGGCATGGTAGAAAATTCCATCTTCACGAATCCGGCGCAAAGTCTCCAGAGAGCTGTCGTCTGAAATCAGAATGATACGAAGGTTTTTGTTACACTTGCGCATCAAAGCAATGACATCAACCGAAGCAATCTTTTCTTCAAACGAATCGCCCAAAATGACCAGTGGCTCATTCTTCTGAATAATTTTTGCAATCGCATAAGCGGCAGAAGCAGTGGTCTCAACTTCGTAGTGTGAATTTTCAAAGAAGGTCGCCATCTGCTTACGTGCAGCACTATCGCCATCAGCTATCAATAATTTGCGCGCTTTCATGATATTACTCCACTTCTAGTTAACGAACCACTTGGTTGGGTTATTTTTTCCGTATTGAAGAAAGTCCCTTTGACAATACCAATAAACATGAATGCCGCCGGAACGCACTGCAGGCCGACTATGCCGCCAAAGAAAATGATGAAAACTTTTGTCAGTGGGGTAAGACCTAAACCCAAATCACAAAGTCCGAAAATACCTGCAACCGTCAGAGCAATAAATATGGACAGAAATCTGTAGATAGTCTTTTTATTCATAATGTCCTCCTAAGAAGATGTTTCTGTTTGTCTTGTCTATTATGTATAGCAACCCGCATGCCAAGTTTTTAACAATTCCCATGTAGTTATTTACAAGCTTTAAAATCAAGGGTTTACAGAATCAAGCAGGGTTATATCGAGAAATTATATGTCCTGATAGCTAAAGAATATTCCTGTTTGAAAGGAATATTCTTACCCGACAGGAAACTCAGTAGTGGACAAGAAAGAATGGGCAAGAAAGAAGCTGCTTAAAAAATCTGGCGGGGAAGTATATACTCAAAGATACAATCAAAAACGTTGCAAAAATCACAGCCCTTTTTTTTGTGCTGCCGATGATTTTAGTGTTTGAATACGGATATGAGCGGGCAGATCTTTGGCAAAGAGCGTTTTCTTTTCTTGCACCGTCATCAATAACTGCTCCACAGTATTGACCAGTTCACGAACATTACCTGGCCAATGATAGGTTTCAAGTATCCGCAATAATTCAGGTGAAAGCACCTTAGGTTCCATACCCTTACTTTGGCAGAGCTGTTCAATATAATAAGTGACAAGGGGCCCGATATCTTCTTTTCGCTCCTGCAGCGGTAACAGTTCGAGATAACAACCCTGCAGAAGAGCCAATAGTTCAACAGAAAAAGCTCCTTTTCGCACTAATTCATCCAAATCTGCACTGGTTCCAGTAATCAAGCGAAAATACTTCTGCTCAACCGGGTTATGGATAAGCTTTAGCAACATTCGCTGCGTATCAATATCCAGATCTTGAATATCATCAAGAAACAAAGTTCCGGTGCTAACATCGACAAGGGAGTCTATGATTTGTTCCTTCGCGCCATTTTTGCCAATTGAGCCACAAGAAAGACAGACAAATGGTTGTCCACTTCTTGAACTTTGTTGATGAATGGTGCGAGCAAATAAACCTTTTCCAGTACCATGTTCACCAAAAATCGTAACCGTATCATCGGTTTTTGCCATCCTGGTAACGATACCTAAGGCGACTTTTGTTTTGGCACTTTCAGCGACAAGACCACCAAACCCTGACTGAAGGGTTTCTCCATCAGCGGACACTTTCTTGCTGATCTTTAACGTGTTGTCTGAAAAGCTCAGATTCAACTCTGTTTCATCAATTCCAGGAAGATCAATTTCTATCTTTAAATCCTGAAATAAATTAATCAGTCCAGAGGAAGAATCTTGCCCTTTGAGTAAGCGTTCCTGAAATGGTTTCAATGTTGAGAGTTTCATCTTCTGCGTGAACATCATATTCCGACAACCCTTCTGAAATTAACTCCGATCATTTTACCCTTCAGCTCGATATGATACTCGAAGCATTGAACGTGCCAAATTGTCTGAAGCATATTTTTAATCGGTTATCGGATTTAAAAAAACGGTTTCCCCCCCGCAAACGCAGCAATTGATCACATTATGGCCATGATTTTTTGGCGGATCAGAACAACTCAACTTCGGACATACCGAGAAATGGGTTTTGGAGTTGAGGGGATTTACTGTTAAACAAGAAATTTACTGCCTGAGGGGAAGACCCTCTCCCTGTTCCAAGGGTTACTCAGCCCGGGAGACGGTATTTTTTTTCAGCAATGCATATAGCCTCGATTGAGATAGTCCAGAGATTCGACAAGCTTCCGGAATATTTTCCCGGGTTATCTCCATTAACTGCTGAAGGTAATCTTTTTCCGCTTGGGCGTAGATGGTGTCTCGATATTCCTGCAATTTTGGCAAATTATGGGCAACTTGATTGGTTTCACCCGTTGCCAAACTCGCACCAGCAGCCATTTCTGCCCGCCGGACATGAACCCGGATATGATCGGGGAGGTGCTTAGGATACAGAGTCTGATCAAAGCGTGCTGTCGTAAGACTTCGCTCCAAGGTATTCACAAATTCGCGCACATTTCCGGGCCACGGATAGCTGATCAGTGTTTCTAAAAATTCAGGAGAAAACCCCTTTGAAGCCAATCCGTACTGATTACAAAATTTATCAATATGATATCTGGCCAATTCCTTGATATCTTCACGCCGTTCCCGTAGAGGCGGCAGCTCGATAATGAAGGTGCGGAGCCGAAACAACAGATCACTGCGAAAGTCCCCGGTCTCCACCATAGCATCCAAATCACGGTTGGTTGCCGCAATCAAACGAAAATTGCTTTCGACCTCTTTATTGGCTCCCACGGGCCGAAATCGATGCTCTTGAAGAACCCGAAGAAACGATTTCTGCAACGACATGGGCAATTCACCAATCTCATCCAGAAAAAGTGTCCCATTATGAGCCTGCCGGACTAAACCATTCTGAGCCCGATCAGCGCCGGTAAATGAGCCTTTTTCATGACCAAACAACAGGCTCTCAACCAACGTTTCTGGTAAAGAAGTACAGTCAACAACAACAAACTCCTCTTGGCTGCGTAGACTGTTTTCATAAATCGCCCGGGAAAATAATTCCTTCCCCGTTCCTGTTTCACCAGTAATAAAAATATTTACATCACTCTCGGCAGCCTGTGCCACCAAATCCAGACAGTTATTCAAGGCCGGACTACTGCCAATAATATTCTCCCTTTTTAGTTGCACGGGTTTCCGTTTATGCCGCGCTTCCTGCTTTTCTGTGCGGTATTGCAACGCTCTTTCCAGCGAAAGGGTGATTTCCTTGATGGAAAAGCCTTTTTCAATATAATCCCAGGCACCACACTTAATCGCCAATTCAGCACCATTGGGATCACCAAAACCGGTCATAATAATCACTTCTGGATTGGACGGACTTGCTTCTATTGTCGGTAGCGCATCTAACCCATTGCCATCGGGCATTTTGACATCCAGAAAAACCACATCAAAATCTCCGTTAGCAGCAAGTTCAATGCCTTCCCCTAAGGTCATAGCACTGGTAGCCACATGCTTTTTCCGCTCAACCAGTGTTGAGAGAGTGGCACACATCATTTCTTCATCATCTACAATCAATATCTTTGCCATCTGTTCCCCGCTGAGGGTTTAATTAACTTGCAGCTTCAATAACTGTTGTATCACACGATTCATTTCACTTCTTTCAACCGGTTTTATCAGCACCTCTTGGATCCCCATCGCTTTCGCCCTTTTCGGACTGACCGCAGGGTCGGTTTCTGGTGAAGAACCAGAACAGAGGATGATTGGCAGATCGGGACGAATGGTCAATATTTCCTGTGCTAACCGCACCCCAGTCATGTACGGCATGGTCTGGTCAGTAATTAGCAGATCAAAGCCCCTCGGATTCTTCCGAAAAGTATCCAGGGTGTTACGACAGTCTGTTTCTGCGGTGACGGTATAACCCAAACGTTCCAGCGCTATTTTCATTCCAGCAACATAATCTCCCTCATCATCAACCAGCAGAATATGCCCTTTGCCAGAAATTATTTTCCCTGCTGGAGGGTATTGACAACTCGCTTCTTCTCCCTCAACCCGGGGCAACAAGATAACGAAGGTTGTGCCAACATCCTCAATACTGTTAACTGAGATATTGCCGCGATGATTTTTTATAATGCCATGGGCAATCGAAAGACCGAGTCCGGTTCCTTTCGCCTGCGTTTTGGTTGTGTAAAACGGATCAAAGATCCGCTCAAGCACGTCCCGACTCATCCCATGCCCGGTATCTGCAACAATCAATTTAATAAATTTTCCAGATTTTAACCCCGGGTAGCGCTCTATATCATCATCTGTCAGGTGTACGTCACTCAGGCTGATATCTAAAATTCCCCCGTCTTCACGCATCGCATCAGCGGCATTCGTACAAAGGTTCATAACCACCTGATTGATCTGGGTCGGGTCAGCAGCAATCAGTCCTGACTCTGTGTCAATATGCTTGCGCAATTCTATCGTGACCGGCAGAGTTGACCGTAGCAAGGAGTAACACTCTTCAATAATTCCCTCAAGTTGCACAGTTTTTTCTGGCTGTTCGATCTGCCGGCTGATAGTCATAATCTGTTTAACCAGGCTTTTGCCTCTTAGTCCAGCCTTAAGAACCAACTCCAAGGAACCGTATAAAGGATTATCTTCAGCAACATCTTCGAGAGTCATCTCCATGTTGGTAATAATGATGGCGAGAATATTATTAAAATCATGGGCAATACCCCCCGATAACGTTGCCAGCGCCTCCATTTTTTGGGCCTGCCGAAGCTGATGTTGCAGCCCGACCGCCTCACTGACATCGCGAATTGTCGCAACATAGTGAACCACCTCACCTGAAGCGCTAAAAACAGGGGCAATCCGCGCATCAATATCATATTCGGTACCGTCCCTCTTTTTATTAATAAAATGGCCCGCCTTAACTTCTTTATTAGCAAAAACACCGAGAATCGCATGATAAAAAATCTGGTTACGCTGGGAACATTCAAAGTCATGGATACTGACCCCGATACTGTCCTCTGCCGGAACGCCACAGAGTGCGACAAAGCCTGGATTAACATACTGAATAACCCCTTCTGCATCAAAAACTATGACCCCATCTGAGGTCTGATCCATCACGGTTGCCAACATCAGACGTTCTTCTATCCCGCGCGTGCGTTCTGCTTTTAAACGCACGGTTTTAATCCCGTAAGACAGATCCCCGGCTAATTCCTCTAATAACTCCGCTTCCTCTACGTCAAAGGCATGGGGCTTTTCATCAAAGATCACCAAACTACCAAAAGCTTTACCATCAATAACCAGAGGCAATGCAATACAGGAAATATAGCCATATTCCGCTACCGCATCACGCCAAGGACGAAATAAAGGATTGGTCAAGATATTATGAAATACAATTATTTTTCCGGTCCGAATACTGGTCCCCGCTGGGCCATGACCACGCTCTGTATCATCCCAGCTGGCATTTAAAGTCTCTAAATAACAACCATCTGACCCCCAATGTGCCACTGGGCGTAAATCTTTCCCTGGATTATCCTCACCAAAAGCCACCCAAGCCATTTTATGGCCGCCAACCTCTACACAGTTTCGGCAAATACCCTCCATCAGCTCTAGCTCATTATCAGCCTTGGTTATTTCTTTGGTACATTCACTGAAACTTCTGAGTTCACGGTTGACCTTACGTAAGGACTCGTGAGACACAGCTATTGCAACCTCCCAGTAGCGTAGCAACCAATAAAGCATCCCGGTGGATAGCGCGATAAAAAACCAATGACTTGGACCAACGGAGCATTTTGCAAGGGAAGGTTGATTTAATAGTGCTGCAAACAGTCTATCGGAGAACAGCGTCCACAAACCACTGACAGCAAAGTAGCCCAAGGCAATGGTGAGACAGGTAAATCTATCTGATTGCTTAGTTGTCATATCTCTTTCGACCCTCTAAAAAAGCACGTAAAACATTGGGCATATCCACCCAATCTGTTAATAAATCTCCAACTTGGCTGAAAGTCAACTCAATTTACATTACTTATTAGCTGCCTTTCTTTAACTTGCCTCTCATGGTCATAACTTCAACAAAAAAGGCACCCCAATTGAGGCGCCCCTGCTGCTGTAAATATTTCACCCTCCCGGCCTATTTTGTTAAGCTCCAACGCTTACAATTTGCTCTTGTAGGGAACTTTTCTGCTCTACCACACTTTTTGCTTGCTGCGGATCCAAAGAGTCGATCAAAGGAAGCAGAATGACAAAGGTGGTTCCAACTTCGACAATGCTGTTCACATAAATAATGCCACCGTGATTTTTTATAATTCCGTGGGTTATCGACAAACCAAGTCCGCGCCCATGGCCTTGCCCTTTGGTCGTATAGAATGGGTCAAAAATATGCTCCAATTCTTCTCGATCCATCCCATGCCCAGTGTCGGTTATTGTCAGCTTGACATGTTTCCCGGACAGCAGGTCTGGATATTGGTGCATCCTCTCGATGGGAATATCCATACTCGTAAGACTGACCTCTAAAATTCCCCCTTTTGCTTGCAGCGCGTCTCTGGCATTGGTGCAGAGGTTCATAATCACCTGATGGATTTGTGTCGGCTCACCGGCTATCAGTCCCAGACCCGGGACCACATCAGTTGTCAGCTTGATCATTGATGGCAGGGTTGCCTGAAATGTCTTTAGACTTGTTTTCACCGTGTCTGATATTTTTACCGGCTGTTTAGGCTGCTCGCTTTGCCGGTTTATGGTCATAAACTGCTTGACTGCCTTTTTCCCACGTAACGCGGCTTTATGTATCCGCAACAGGTTTTCCTGTGCTGACTTGTCTGCACCATCTTCTATGATACCCACCTCTGAATTGGTTAGAATAATTGCTAGTATATTATTGAAGTCATGGGCTATCCCTCTGGATAAAGTCGCCAAAGCTTCCATTTTTTGTGCCTGTCGGAGTTGTCGCTGCAACTGGAGTTCCTGGCTGACATCCCTGACCATGACAACATACCTGACCACCCGACCAGCCTTATCAAAAACAGGCGATATCCTTGCGTCGATATCGTGTTCACTTCCCTCCCTGTCTTTATTAACAAAGCGCCCGGCACTGGCGGTATCTGTCTCTAATGTTCCCCTCACAGCCTGGTAAAATTCAGGATTGCGCTTGGAACATTCAAAATCATGAATGCTGACCCCGACTCCCTCATCGGCTGGAACTCCGCACAGCTTGATAAAACTAGGATTCAGGTATTCTATTGTGCCATTCGCAGCAAAGGTAATGACTCCATCAGAGGTTTGTTCGGTGACCGCTGCTAGCATCAGACGCTTTTCCACATCTTGTTTACGTTCTGCTCTCAAGCGCAGAGTTTTTATGCCATACGATAAATCATCAGCAAGCTCTTCCAGAAGAAAGGCTTTCTCTTTATCAAAGGCGTTCGGTTTTGCATCAAAAATAACCAGAGCACCAAAAATTTGCTTATCATCACGCATGGGGAGAGAAATACAGGAGGCATAGTTACATTTTTGTGCAGATTCTCGACAAAGCTCATAACGTGGGGTTGTCATGAGATCCTGAAAAACAACTGGCTTACCGGTACGAATACTTATCCCTGCAGGACCTTGACCCTGTTCAGTATCTGCCCAGGTGGCTTGTAATCCTTCAAAAAAACACCCCTCTGCTCCCCAGTGAGTGACTGGTCTGAGTGATTTTTCCGGATCATTTTCAGCAAAAGCAACCCACGCCATACGATGTCCGCCGACGTCAACACAAATACGGCAAATATCCTGCATCAAGGTGATTTCATTTTCGGCCTGGATCATTGCCTTGGTACATTCGCTATAACTTTTCAGTGAACGATCCATCTTATGTAATGACTGCTGCGATTCTGCCTGAGCTGAACCCCAGTATTTTAACAGCAGATAGAGCAACCCTGACGACAGGACAATAAAACACCAATAACAAGGTCCAGCAGAATGTCTTGCGATACCGTGCTGAGGAAGAACGATATCAAATAGTTTATTTGAATATAGAGCCCATATTCCCCCAATGATGAAATATATTGCGGTTATTGTCAGGCGATTTAAGCGTGAGGATACAAATATATTCTTCAATACTTACTACCTCCTTAAGATCTCTCTTACCAATTACAAGCAATCATTAAAAAATAATCTGTTGAACCTCATAACCAGGTACTTTTCTTCTTCGATCTTCGTTCAGAATCTCCTTAGCCAATGCTACCCACTTTTGCCATGACCCTTCGGCACATAAATTCCTGAATCCGTGACCAAAAGAGGTACAGACCAAGCCCTTTTGCTCGGAGGCGTTCTTTTTTACAATTTATCGGAAGCCGACAGAAAAA
>JAQIBX010000043.1 GCA_027858895.1 Desulfuromusa sp.
ATATCTTCACGACTTTCGCCCGGAAGCCCCAGAATGACATGAACGCAAACCTGTAAGTTGCGCTGTTTGGCGCGTTGGTAGGCATCAAGAAAGCAAGCATAATCATGCCCACGCTGCAGGTAATCGAGAGATCTGTTGTGAATACTCTGGAGTCCCAACTCTAACCAAAAATCGGTCTTCTGGTGATATTCTTCCAGCAGATCGACCACCGGCTCAGGCAGGCAATCGGGGCGTGTGCCGACCGCCAGGCCAACGACA
Organism: Desulfuromusa sp.; assembly: GCA_027858895.1. Lineage (GTDB taxonomy): Bacteria > Desulfobacterota > Desulfuromonadia > Desulfuromonadales > Geopsychrobacteraceae > Desulfuromusa. The sequence continues at coordinate 259 of JAQIBX010000043.1, forward strand.
TCATCCACTGCTAAAGCCTGGTCGTAACAGTGTCGCAGGTGGGAAACCGGAGCAAAAGTATTAGAAAAAGGTTGAAAGTAGGCGATGAACCACTTTGCTCGGTATTTTCTCCGCATTAACTCTTTGGCACGCTCTACCTGAACTGCGATCAGCTCACTGCGCTCAATACCTACCGAACCTGAGCCGCCTGGATCACAGAAAATACAGCCGTGAGCATCGCGTCCACCCCGGCGGTTCGGGCAGCCAAATCCGGCATCAATCGAAATTTTATGGACTCTTCCACCGAAGTGTTGTTTCAGGTAAGTTGAGTAGAGATTAAAGGCTTTTTTCCGCATGGGCGGGACTATGCCAGTTGCTGAGCAGCAGGGCAAGTGCCTTATTTTAGAGAATGTGTCAGCTGCGTAAAACTGATATAATGTCGCTGTTAATCTGACAAGTTCTGGCTATAATCACGTTTTTAGTTCAATATGTTGTATTCTGATGTAGGTAGAGAAACTGATTAAAAAAAGGAAATAAAATGGCAGGTGTCGCTGCTGATTCTAAAAATGCGAATCCCCTTAAAGTTTGTATTCTCTGGCACATGCACCAACCCGACTACCGGGATCCGGTGAGTGGGCAGACACTGCTTCCTTGGGCCTGGCTGCATGGGGTGAAAGATTACGGCGAGATGCTGGAAACCATTGTCGAGACTGATGCTCGGGTGACCATCAATCTGGTTCCGTCTTTGCTTGAACAGCTTGAGCGTTATGCCAATGGTGAAGATCGGGATCGCTGGCTGGAATTGCTCTCCCAATCTCCGAGTGAATTGTCTGACACTGAGCGCCTGTTCATGGTTGACCAATTTTTTTCCGTCAACGAAGAAACGCAGATTTTTGCAAATCGTCGTTATCACCAACTCTATCAATTACGCGGGGTTGGCCCTCAATCCGATGCACAACGTTTCAGCGAACAGGACCTGCTCGATCTCCAGGTTTGTTTTCTGCTTGCCTGGACCGGCTCTCATCTGCGTAGAAAATCGACAGTTGTCGCTGATCTTTTGCAGCAGGGTGAATTTTTTCGTGAAGAACAAAAGCAGCAGTTGCTGGTTTGTTGTAACGACGAAATCAATCGGGTTCTCGACTTTCATCGTCAACTGGAAGAATCAGGTCAAATAGAAATCTCTGTCACCCCTTATGCTCATCCGATTCTACCACTGCTCTGTGATCTGCGCTCGGCTCTAGAACCGAGTCCGGGATTACCGCTACCCGCAGCTGATTTTCGTCACCCAGAAGATGCGCGGCTGCAGGTTCGTGAAGGATTGCGAACCGCTGAGCGAATTTTTGGCAAACGGCAGCGTGGCATGTGGCCCGCTGAAGGAGGTGTCAGTGCAGCAGCCGTCAAGTTGTTGCAAGAAGAGGGCGCTCTCTGGGCGGCGACGGATGAGGGTATTTTAGCACGTAGCCTTGATGGCGGGCTGACCGAGCGCAGCAATCTTTACAAGATTTACCAATATAATGATTTGCCATTGTTGTTCCGGGATCGTGAGCTGTCCGATCGGATCGGTTTTCTCTATGCAGGATGGAAGACCGCTGAGGCGGTCAATGACCTGCTGAAACGGTTGCAGCGGATTGCCCTTCGGGCTCCCGGAGGAACAGTGGCTATTATCCTGGATGGTGAAAACTGCTGGGAGCGTTATCCCGATAACGGTTATCCATTTTTGCGCGATTTTTATCAGGCATTGCAGAAGGATCCGCAGCTGGAAATGTCGACTATCAAAGGTGCTTTAGCCAAGAGCGAACCGGTTTCTCTGAACCGATTGGCCGCTGGTTCCTGGATCAGGTCCGATTTTACCACCTGGATTGGTCACCCTGAGAAAAACCAAGCTTGGGAATTGTTGCAGCAATCCCGGACAGAAATTATTGCTGATGAAGTGAATCATGCCTTGGAACATCCAGAGGAACCTCTTAGTGAACTGGTGCGAGAACTGCTGCGAGCTGAGGGGAGTGATTGGTTTTGGTGGTTCGGTGATGAGCATGCAACGGCTCAGGCAGATATTTTTGACCGCTTATTTCGGCGCCATTTAGAGGGGTTATATCACCTGAAAGGGCTTCCAGTTCCAGCGCGCTTGCACCAGGCAATCAAGCCAATACGAAAGGAAGTGGTTGGGCTTGAACCAACGGCTTGTTTTACTCCACAGATCGATGGCCGGATTGGAAATTATTTTGAGTGGCTGGCTGCCGGACGCATTGATCTGTCTGTAGGTGGCGCAATGTATGCCGGTGGGGAAACTCTGGAGGAACTCTATTATGGCTATGATCAGGAACAGCTTTATTTCCGTTTTGACCAGCCCGAATTATTGAGGCGTCTCTGCGGAAACGGTGGCTATTTTGAAATCCGCCTGATCGTTAAAAAACTTTTTCAGTTACATTACAGTTTTGCTGAGGAAGCGCTCCAGATTTTGTTTGATGGAAAGCAAATAGCAGCAGGGATTGGCGCTTGTGGACAGATTCTGGAATTGGCAGTGCCGTTGACTGCCTTACAGTTGCAGGTGGGAGATATTGTCAACCTGAGTTGCCATGCACTGCAAAATGGGCGCGAAAATGGCCGTTGGCCGACAGAAGGGAACGTGAGTTTCCGCTTTCACGGGTCTGTTCTGGATGAAGATAACTGGATCGTTTGATGGCCATCTGGTCATCTATTTCATTTTTGCGAGTGCATCATTATTTAGGTCACTGAAAGGATAGAAAACTTGTCTGAATTTCGTTGGGATCCTTTGAAAAAAAACTGGGCAATCATTGCCAAAGGACAAAGCCGTCGGCCGCAAGACTTTCTGCAACAGCGGGAGGTCGTTGAAATAACGGCGTGCCCATTCTGTAATGGACATGAGGGTAAAACGCCAGCGGAAGTTTATGCCCACCGTCCAGACAGGAGCGCCGCTAATCAACCCGGTTGGCAAGTCAGGGCGATTCCAAATAAATTCCCGGCACTGCGGGTAGAAGGGGAGTTGGACAACCAGGCAGAGGGGCTCTACGACCGGATGAATGGTGTCGGTGCCCATGAGGTGATTATAGAAACACCTGAGCATGATAAAGGCCTGAGTGATTTGAGTGTAGAACATATAGCCGAGGTCTTTAAGGCTTATCGGGCTCGAATGCTTGATCTGCGTAACGACAGCCGCTTTCGCTACATCTTCATATTTAAAAATCACGGCATCGGAGTCCCCACGAATATACCGCATTCACATTCACAACTGATTGCTGTGCCTATGGTTCCACCTCTTGTGGCTATTGAGTTGAGCAGCTCTCGTGAGCATTATCAAAGGAAAGAGCGATGTCTGATTTGTGATTTGATTAGACAGGAGAAATCCGCAAAGGACAGAGTGGTTCGCGATGATGGCAACTTTCTTGTCTATGCCCCTTATGCGGCAAGGTTCCCCTTTGAGTTGATGATTGCTCCACAGAATCATAGTCACGATTTTACCCTTCAAACAGATCAGCAGCTGCTGTTATTGGCTGAAACCTTACGTAATACGTTGCAGCGGATGCAGGCGGTCTTAAACGACCCTCCCTATTCATTTATTCTGCATAATGCACCACCGATGCATTTGCGCTGGGGACGCCCGGATTATTGGGCCTCTCTTCCTTCTGATTATCATTGGCATATTGAGCTTGTGCCGACACTGACACGGGTCGCTGGCTTTGAATGGGGGTCTGGTTTTCATATCAATCCGACGCCCCCGGAAGAAGCCGCTGAATTTTTACGTCGTGCTGACTTAGGTAAGGATTGAAAAATATGCAGAATATTTTTACGAAAACTTATTATCCACTGGGAGTCCACTGTGGTCGCAATCTTTGGTCTGTAGCTGAATTGACAAAACAGTTCCAGAAGGATCCGCGCCCAGAACCAACTTTTTTCCGACATCTGCTGGCAGACCACCTGCGCAACTTATCTGATACTTTATTGACTGCCGCTGAATTAGAGCTTCTGGCGACTCTGAATCAGGTTTTACGCCAGATTGCCGATAACTTTCTGCGGAGTCGTCACTGTCGAATTCTAAAAAATCGGGCCAAGATTGCTGGCAAAACAGTTGATTTGCCAGGTATGGAAACTATTTTTTATGCATTCATAAAGCATTTTCCGGTCGTTCCAGTTGAGTTAGAACTGACTGACCCGACCCGGATGCTTTTATCCCTGGAAAGTGAAAAACAAGTCCAGGATTTGTTGCTTGAAGTTATTCTGCTCTATGCTCAAAGTCAAAATCCGGCTCTCCAAGCTACTCAGGAATTGTTCTTATCTGAGGAGCGGAAGCTCCAGGAACTCACAGACTATCGACAGCAGTTACAGCTTCTAGACCAAGCTCTCCCTCTGGTAGATGACGGTTTTCCGCAGCAATCACAATCACTCTTGACACGGTTGTGTGAACCGCTACAGAAGGGCTTAACGCTCTATGATCAATTGCAGTTGCTGCGACAGACCTGGGCCGGAATTTTGCCCGCAGATCTGTTGGATAGGATTTCTACAGCTTTTGTTCAGTATGAAAAAGAAGGTTCTCAACCGGGATTTCCGGGCGAGCCGGAAGCGATTCCTCTTGATCCTGCGGCTTTGATGAATGAGGAATACGCCGATTTCACCATTGACCATGACTGGATGCCGCGAACCGTTCTGCTGGCAAAATCAACCTATGTCTGGCTGGATCAGCTTTCTGATAAATATCAGCGCCAGATCAGCAGACTGGATCAAATCCCGGATGAAGAACTGGATGAACTTGCCAGCTATGGCTTTACCAGCCTCTGGTTGATCGGAATCTGGGAACGGTCACAGGCCTCATTGAAAGTAAAAAACCTAAGTGGACAACTCCAGGTTGCCGCATCTGCCTATGCCATTGACGATTATCGGATTGCTGCTGATCTTGGTGGTGATGCCGCTCTGGCAGATTTGCGCCACCGCTGTCGGCAACGTGGTCTGGATCTGGCCTGTGATGTCGTCACTAATCATACCGGGATAGAGTCTGCCCTGTTGCGTGAACATCCCGATTGGTTTGTCCAGCTTTCACATCCCCCTTATCCCGGGTACCGTTTCAGTGGTCCTGACCTGAGCGAAGATCCTGACTATTCGATGCAGATTGAGGATGGCTATTTTGACCACAGCGAGGCTGCCGTTGTCTGCCGTTACCAGCATCGTCGTACTGGAGAAGTTCGCTTCATTTACCATGGCAATGACGGGACGCATCTGCCTTGGAATGATACCGCTCAGCTGAACTATCTACTGCCTGAAGTCCGCGAAGCGATGATTCGACTGATCATTGATGTCGCCCGGCGTTTTCGGATTATCCGTTTCGACGCGGC
>JAQIBX010000042.1 GCA_027858895.1 Desulfuromusa sp.
CACTCCGCCCGGACCAAAGTCCCAGGAGATTCTTGATTTCCAGAGTGCTAATGAAAGCTCCGCCGTCTCCTACGCCAAGGGGATGCCAATGGCCATGGCCAAAGGCAAAGGCGCAACCATTGAAGACGTCGATGGCAACATTTATATCGATATGTTTTCTGGTGCTGGCGTTATGGCTTTGGGGCACGGGCATCCGGACATCCTGAAGGCTGCCCACGAAACGATCGACGACATCACCCATACCCTCGATATTCCAACACCGACCCGTCAGAAGATGGTGACTTCTCTGAAAAAAGTTCTGCCTAAAGAGCTGACTCGTATTTTTTTCGGTGGACCGACTGGCTCCGATGCTGTTGAGCAAGCCCTCAAGCTGGCAAAATACAACACCGGCCGTTACGGAGTTATCGCTTTTGAAGGTGCTTATCACGGTATGACCGGCACTGCTCTGGCGCTGACCTGTGATTCACATCACCGACAAGGTCTCGGGCCTCTAACTCCAGGAATACAGTTCCTACCCTACCCTTATGAGTACCGCAACCCGTTTGGTTGCCCTGACGATAAAGTCCAGATCCAGGCGGCTGAAAACCTGGAGCGCGTTCTGTCCGATTCACACTCAGGCTACCTGAAGCCAGCTGCAGTTATTCTTGAATCTGTTCAAGGCGAAGGTGGAACCATCATTCCAGCTCCGATCTTCCTCCAGCGGGTACGCGAGATCTGTACCAAGCACGACATCGTTATGATCTGTGACGAAATTCAGTCTGGTATCGGTCGTACCGGAAAAATGTTCGCATTTGAGCACGCCGGAATCGTCCCTGATATCGTCACCATAAGTAAGGCCCTCGGTGGTCTCGGCTTCCCGATTTCTGCCATTGCCTACCGCGAAGAGCTGAACACCTGGCCAGCCGGTCTGACCATCGGTACTTTCCGAGGCAACATGATCGCCTTTGCTGCCGGTAGTGCTGCTCTCGAATGGATGCAGGACAATGAAGTTATAGAGCACGCTGCGGGGCTGGGCGAAAAATGCATGGTCAAGCTGAGAGAACTGGAAGAAAAATCACCAATTGTTGGCCAGGTTCGTGGTATCGGCCTGATGCTCGCCATCGAAATGGTCAAAGACAAAGAAACCCGCGAACCTGCAGGCGACTTCGCCAAACTGATCCGCAAGCATGCTCACCAGCGCGGTGTCATGATTGAAGTTGGCGGCCACCACGGTAACGTTGCCCGCCTGCTGCCCCCGTTGATCATCACCGAAGATCTGGCCATGAAGGCCATTGAAATTATTGCAGGTGTTATCAAAGATATCGAAGATGGCAAGCTTTTTTAACCCATTAACACGGGTTTCAGTTGATCAGTATTTATAGGAGACATCGTATGGCAAAAAAAGACGGTTACAATGTAGCGGTCGTAGGAGCAATGGGCGTTGTTGGTCGTGAAATGATGGCCACCCTTGAGCGTCGCAAGTTTCCGATTGCTGAATTCCGGCCCCTCGACATTTCTGCCCACGAAGGTAAAATTGTTGAATTCATGGGGAAAAAATGCACCGTTAAGGCTGCAAACTTTCAAACTTTTAAAGATATCGACATCGCAATTTTCTCAGCCGGCGGTGATGCCAGTCTGGCATTGACACCTAAAGCTGTTAAGCAGGGTGCGATTGTTATTGATAACAGCTCCGTCTGGCGGATGGATCCAGATTGCCCTCTGGTTGTTCCAGAAGTTAACCCGGAAGACGTTGACTGGCACAACGGCATTATCGCCAATCCGAACTGCTCAACCATTCAGATGGTTGTCGCACTGAAACCGTTGCATGATTTCGCTAAAGTTAAGCGCGTCATTGTTTCAACCTACCAAGCCGTTTCCGGCTCCGGTAAAGCCGCTCTTGACGGGCTGGATCTCGAAATCAAGGAATATGTCAAGACCGGCAAGGTTCAGACGCCCCAGGCCTACGGCAAACAGATCGCGATGAACTGCCTGCCACATATCGACGTATTCCAGGAAGGCGGCTACACCAAAGAAGAAAACAAGATGGTCAATGAAACCAAAAAGATCATGAAGGATAACTCTATCGGCGTCACCGCAACCTGCGTCCGTATCCCCGTGATCTACGGGCACTCAGAATCGATCAACGTCGAGACCGAGAAGAAGATCAGTGCCGACAAAGCACGTGAGCTGTTCGGCAATGCAGAAGGCCTGCTGGTGGTCGACGATCCAGCCGAGATCAAGTACCCGGTCCCCTGCGAATCGGACAACGAAGACCTAACCATGGTCGGTCGGATCCGCGAGGACAACACCCTGGACAATGCACTGAACATGTGGGTTGTTTCCAACAACATCCGCAAAGGTGCCGCATTGAACGCTGTACAAATTGCAGAGACTTTGTTGCAACGCAACGTCATCTGATCCTCAATAAGGGGGAGCACTTATGGTGCTTCCCCTTATTCAGCTTTCAATTCGGAAATAGAACAATATTATACTTTTTCAAACCAATAAAAATCAGACCTCCTACGGGGAGGACATCAGGCAACCAGCTTGCCTGTTTTCGATTTTCTAACCATGATCGATTTCGTCCGTTCAGCGTTGGTTAAAAAATCGTTTCCGGATTCTTTTTAAGGAGAAGGTCAATGCAAGACATACTTAGAAGAATTGAAGATCTTTACGACGAACTGGTCGCCATTCGCCGTGATTTACACATGTATCCGGAACTCGGCTTTGAGGAGCAGCGCACGGCCGGCGTCATCGAAAAGTACTTACGTAAACTGGGTCTTGAGACCCAGCGCATGACCAAAACCGGCGTTGTCGCACTGATAGAGGGGAGCCAACCCGGACCGGTTCTGATGCTGCGCGCCGACATGGACGCGTTACCGATGGAAGAAGAAAACGATATCACCTACAAATCGCGCAATCCAGGAGTGATGCATGCCTGCGGGCATGATGCCCATGTCGCCATGCTCCTGATCGCAGCCAAGATCCTGGTAGAAAAAAGAGACCAGATCAAAGGGACAATCAAGCTAGTCTTTCAACCGAACGAAGAGGTTGCCGGCGCCATCCACATGATCAATGATGGGGTTCTCGAATCGCCCAAGGTTGATGCCGTCATGGGACAGCATATCTGGTCCTTCATGGAATCAGGCAAAATCGGTATTGCATCTGGCCCTATCATGTCCGGACTGGACGTGTTCAAAATCCGTGTTATAGGTAAAGGGGGGCATACCGGAGCGCCGGAAAATTCAATCGATCCAGTTCTCTGTGCAGCCAATGTTATCCAATCCGTACAGATGTTGCAAACCAGAGAGATCAGCAATCTCAATTCAACCGTGATCATGTTCGGTAAGATCTCGGGTGGCACCAAAGGGAGCATCATCCCCGACGAGATCGAAATGGAAGGCACCATCCGCTTCCTCTACAAGGGGGGTCCAGATAGTGAAGAACAACCGACGGAGCGTTTTATCCGCATTGTCCGCGGCATCTGTACCACCCACCGTTGCGAATGCGAAATTGCGATCGAACATGAGAACATTCCACTGATCAACGATGAAGAGATGAGTGATCTCGCCTATCAGGCAGCGCAGATGGTTTTCCCTTCAACCAGAGCGATTGAAATCAATCGTTCGCTGGCCAGTGAAGATTTTTCCGAATTCACTGACCGGGTTCCCGGAGTATTCATTTTTCTCGGCACAGCCAACCCCGAAGCCGGCTCCGATTACGCCCATCACAACAACTGTTTCAACATCGACGAACCGACCATGAAACAGGGAGTGGCAATGCACGTGCTCGGAGCTTTGAACTTTTTTGAGCACGCAGAAACGCTGTCCTTCATCAAAAATTTGGAACAGAAACAAGATTGACAGCAGTCGAAGTTTACAAACCGGCCCACTAACGGGCCAACAACCCTAAGAAGGAGGAAGATGTGAAAAAGTTACTGGTACTGTTAATGGCAGCAATGATCCTTTCGTCCGGTAGCGCTTTTGCCAGCGCCTACACCGGTCCCGCGGTCCAAGCAAAAATCGCTTCAGAAGAAATTGAAGGTGATTTCATGACTGTCTGGGCCAACAAATTCTCCGACCATATGCGCACGTGGTCTGACGGCAAAATCGATTTCACTGTCTACCCTTACGGCACTCTGGGAACCACTGGCGACATCAACGAACTGGCTCAGCTGGGCGTTGTTCAGTGTGTGTTCTCCGACTATGCCTGGATCAGTGCGTTTGTTCCCCAGGCCCAGGTTCTGGCCCTCAATTACCTGTTCCCGACTGAAAAAGTTCCTCAGACCCTAGACTGGATGATGAAGAACGGTGAATTCATGCCGCTAATGACCAAACACTTTGTCGACAACGGCCTAGTCCCAGCTGCCATCATGTTCGAAGGCTGGCAGTGGTTGTCAACAAAAGAGCCCGTCAAGTCCCTTAGCGACTTCAAAGGGACAAAAATTCGCGTTATGGGATCCAAGCTTCTGGTGGAAGACTACAAATCCTACGGCGCATCTCCAACCCCAATGAGCTATGGCGAAGTCTACAGTGGTCTGCAAATGGGTCTGATCGACGGCCAGGTCAACCCGCTGTTCGCAATTTACAGCATGAAATTCTTCGAAGTTCAAAACCACCTCACCCAGCTCAAGAGCGAGCCGTTCCTGGGTATTCCAGCCTTCAATAAGGACTTCTTCGACGGCTTGACCAAAGAAGCCCAGGCTGAAATCATCAAATTCTGGCAGGATGCCATCATCCCAGCCGGCGAGTGGATCATCGCAAGAAATCAGAGCGATGGCGAAAAGATGAAGAAGGAAAAACCGTCCCTCAAGTTCCACACCCTCGACGATGCTGCCGTGGCTCAGTTCAAAGCCCAGGCCGAAACCGTTTATTCCAAATATGTTGAGATCGGTGGCGAAGGTTCTCAGAAAATGCTCGACACCCTGCTCAAAGACGTTGCCAGCGCCAGCAAGGCTCTCGGCATCAAATAATTATAACTTTGACTCGCGGCGTTTACGCCGCGAGTCATTCAACGTTCGATTCACGGTGGAGATCGATCATGACAGGTACGCAACCAGACCCACAAAAACCGTCTATCATCGAGAAAATGAATCCTGAAGCACATGTAGACACCAGCGGAATGACCGTATTCCAGAAAATAAATCACTATATCGGCCTGATCGTCAACGGGATTGAAGTATCGGTTATGGTTTTTTGTGTTGCTGCACTCGCTGTCCTGTTAATTGCCAACGTCATCGCCAGAACCTTTTTTCAGAGCCTCTATTTCGCTGATGAAATTTCAACCTTTCTCGTTCTTATTATTACTTTCGTCGGCGTCAGCTACGGGGTCAGAAAAGCCCGACATATCCGTATGGGTGCGTTCCTCGACGCAATGCCGCCGAAAATGGAAAAAGCCTTCATCATTAGCATCTCACTGATCAGTGCAGTGGTTCTTGGAATCATGACCTGGGCTTCCTGGAAGTACCTGCTCAACGCCTTCGACCGCGGCCACATGAGCCAGGCCCTGCGAGTTCCCAAATGGATCTTTTACGCCATCATTCCAGTCGGGTTCGGTCTGGCAGCGATTCAGTACCTGCGTACGATCATCAAAAACCTGACCGAGGATGAACCCTGGCAATCACCAGACCAACAAAGTGAATATGAAGATGAAGATGAACAGATAGGAGGAGTGGAATAATGGGAATTTTCGGAATCAGCCTCGCATCAATGCTGCTCATTGGGTTTCCTTTCATGGTCACCCTGCTCGGCTCTATCATGCTCTACCTGTTCATCTACATGCCCGACTTGGCCCCGAAGATGCTTCTTATCATGGTACAGCAGGTCATTACCGGCGTCACCCCACCAGCCCTGGTTTGCGTACCGATGTTTATCCTCTCGGCCAGTATCATCACCTCGGGTGAATCGGCCGGACGCCTGATCCATATGCTCAAGGTTTTCGTCGGCCACCTCCCTGGGGGGCTACCGATCACCACCAGCGCCAGCTGTACCTTGTTCGGTGCGGTCTCCGGTTCGACCCAAGCAACCGTGGCCGCTATCGGCGGCACCATGCGCCCGATGCTGCTCGACGCTGGATATAAAAGTTCGTTTACCCTGGGACTGATCGTTAACGCCAGTGATATCGCCTTTTTGATTCCCCCCAGTATCGGGTTTATCGTCTATGGGGTCGCCACCAGCACCTCAATCGGAACCCTGTTCCTCGCCGGAATTCTCCCGGGACTAATGATCTTATTAATGTTCTCAGCCTACTGCTACTTCTACTCGAAGGCGAAAAAGATCCCAACCCTGCCGAAAGCAAGCTGGCTCGAGCGTAAACAAGCGATCAGGGACGGACTGCCCGTTCTCGGATTCCCGATTATCATCATCGGCGGAATTTACACCGGTATTTTCAACCCAACAGAAGCAGCCGCCGCCTCAGTGGTATACGCAATCATCCTGGAAAGCCTCATCTACAAGGCAATCACGTTTCCACGTCTGATCGATTCTTTCCTGCAGACCGGTGTCATCACCGGGGTGGTCTTTATCCTCGTCGGGGCAGGACAGGCCTTTTCCTTCCTGATCGGCTTCCTGCAGTTGCCAGCTAAATTATTGCCACCATTGTTCGGCCCTGATCCATCCAGGTTGTGGGTTATTGCAATTATCGTCATGGTTTATTTTGTCGCCTGCATGTTCGTAGATCCGATCGTTGCGATTTTTGTGCTGAGCCCGATTTTTCAACCATACGTCGTCAACGCAGGCGTTGACCCGATTCTGCTCGGCGTTCTCGTGACCCTGCAAGCAGCCATAGGATCAGCAACACCACCGTTCGGTTGCGATATCTTCACCGCGCAACTGATATTCCGGCGGCCCTACCTGGAGGTCATCGGGCACTCACTTCCGTTTCTGCTGATCCTGATCCTGGCAACTATCTTGCTGGTTACATTCCCGCAGATCGCCCTGTTCCTGCCGAACCTGGCACTCGGCGGCTAGGAAGGCGTCCGACCATAACGATACAATTTTGCGGAGGACGGAGCCGGAATCAGCCCTGGCTCCGCCCCTTGACATACATTACTGAATAACCCGTCATGCATGGGGCCACTGGAACCGGTATGTCGAAGCAGGACTAAAGGAGTTTAAAATGTTGACTTTTCCACGTGAGGAGTATCTGGCACGTATTGCTAAGACCAAACAACTAATGCTCAAAGAAGGTATTGACTGCCTACTTATCTCACAGCAGGCCAATATGAATTATCTGACCGGGTACGACGGCTGGAGTTTTTATGTCCATCAATGCGTTATCGTTTCTCTTGACCAGGAACAACCAATCTGGATTGGTCGGGGGATGGACGCCAACGGTGCTCGTATTCTGTCATTTCTTGATGACAAGAATATCTATGAATACCCTGACTATATGGTTCACAACACCGTTGAGCACCCGATGCATCACGTTGCTAAGATCATTGAGGAAAAAAGCTGGGCCAATAAAACCTTCGGTGTTGAAATGGATCAATTCTATTTCACTCACAGATCTTACCTTGAGCTCGAAACCAAACTGCCTAACGTCAAATTTGTCGATGCTAATGCTCTGGTCAACTGGGTTCGCGTCATTAAGTCCAAGCGCGAAATCGAGTTCATGAAAATCGCTGGTCAAATTTCTGAAAACGTCATGCAGACGGCTGTTGATTCGATCAATGTCGGAGTTCGTGAATGTGATGCTGCTGCTGAAATCGCCCGCGCTCAGTATCGCGGCACTGAAGAACATTCCGGCGACTACCCGGCAATCGTTCCATTGATGATGGCCGGTGAAAAAACTAAAACACCTCACCTGACCTGGACTGAAAAAAAGTTTCAGACCGACGAAGCCGTACTCCTTGAACTGAGCGGTGTTTACCGTCACTACCACACACCAATCGCACGGACTATTTTTCTTGGACAGAATCCACCGGCAATCATGACAGAAACAGCAGCCGTCGTCACCGAGGGTCTTGCTGCTGCTCTCGAAATCATCAAACCTGGAATTTTAGCTGAAGACGTCGAAGCCCGCTGGCGTGAAGCTATTGCTCACTCAAGTGTCGTCAAAGAATCACGTCTCGGTTACTCCATCGGTGTCAACTACCCACCCGACTGGGGTGAGCACACGATCAGCTTGCGTCCCGGCGACAAAACCATCATCGAACCAAACATGTGTCTACACCTGATCCCGGGGATCTGGTATGACAATGTCGGTTTTGAAATTGATGCGAGTATCGTCGTCACTGAAAATGGATATGAACAACTCTTCGATTATCCGATCGATCTGGTTCTCAAATAATTTTGGGATGACGCCAGAAAATAGCAGTCTTATTACAAGACAACCCAATCTGCCCTGGCCCTTCGGTCAGGGCAGATTGGGTTAAATAACAATATCTCTAAGGAATGACTGATGATTTATTCAATTAAAAAAGGGCAGGTCTGTCAGGGAGAACCTATTGGCATCCTCCTCTTGGATACGTGTGTTCCCTTCATCCCCGGAGACGTGGCCAATGCAACAACCTATGATTTCCCGGTTCGGTTCAAAAAGGTAGAAGGGTTTACTGTTGAAAAAGCGTTGAACCAGGAGCCAGAAGTCTATGACAGCCTGCTTGCAGCTGCCAGGGAACTCGTCACAGAAGGCGTTCGTGGATTAGCTGGAGACTGCGGTTTCATGGGTATTTTCCAGAACCGCTTAGCTGAAGATGTCGACGTTCCTGTATTTCTTTCAAGCATGATTCAGATAGAATTAATTCTGCGCATGATTGGCGGAAAAAACAAGCTTGGTGTCGTCACAGCTGATTCAAGCAAGATTGGCCCAGAGATCCTCGAAGCCGTTGGGGTTACCAACAAAGATCGCCTCGTTTTCGGCGGACTGCAGGACAAACCTCATTTTATAGATTTTGCGATTAAAGAGATCGGCACTCTCGATACCGATCTGGTTGTCCCGGAAATCATTAAAACAGCAAAAGACCTGGTTGCTTCCGATCAGGATATCAAAGCTATCCTGCTCGAATGCAGTCTATTGTCGCCTCACGCTCATGCAGTACAGCAGGCAGTCAATCTTCCAGTATTTGATTTCATCAGCCTGATTAACTACGCTTTTTCTGGAATCCAGACAAAAACATACACAGGCTTCATGTAATCAACTGCTAAACAAACCACATAAAGACAGGCAGTTGTTGCCATTTGATGCCAGCAACTGCTCAACCAAGATCGCAATCATCCTTAAGCAGTAACGCGATCTTGACTTCATAAGGATAAACAGATGGTGACATTACCAACCCTGATCAATGTCTATCAGGCAGCTGAACGCATTCAACATGTAATCCGCAAAACACCTATTTTTGAAGCGCCGGAATTAAAGGAATTAAGCGGAGCGGCATCAATTCACTATAAAATGGAATGTCTGCAGCAGACAGGAGCGTTCAAGGTTCGTGGTGCGGCCAACAAAATTCTCAGTCTGACAGATGAGGAAAAGCAACACGGTGTGATTACCTTTTCCACCGGCAATCATGGTAAGGCCGTTGCCTATGTTGCCGGACAAATGGGCATTCGTGCAGTTGTCTGTCTTTCAGAAAAAGTCCCAACATACCGGGCAGATCTGATTCGCAGCCTGGGTGCGGAGGTGGCTGTTCAAGGCAAGTCTCAGGATGAAGCGGAAGAGAACTACTACCGAATTTTAAAAGACGAGGGATTGGCCCCTGTAGTTCCTTTTGATGACCCAATGGTCATTGCCGGACAAGGGACAATTACTCTCGAGATTCTGGAAAAGCTACCAGATACAGACATGCTGTTGGTCCCACTATCAGGTGGAGGTTTAGTATCCGGCATGGCTTTGGTCGCTAAACAGATTAACCCCGCTATCCATATTGTCGCCATCTCGCTCGAACGTTCACCCGCAATGTATGAAAGCCTGAAAGCGGGGAAACCGGTTCAAGTCGAAGAAAAAGGGTCTTTAGCAGATTCGCTGTTAGGTGGCATCGGTGTAGAAAATCACTACAACCTCCCCCTGATTGACCGCTATGTCGATGAACATATCCTCGTATCGGAAGACGATATCAAAACCGGCATGTATTCGGCTTACAATTCACAGCAAATGATTATTGAAGGCGCTGCGGCAGTTGGCATTGGAGCTATCATCAACAAGAAGCTCGATGTGACTGGAAAAAATGTCGTTTCAATATTGAGTGGACGCAGTATCGACACCCGCAGATATCTGCAGGTAATTGCAGAGCAACAACGTGTAGGAGAAAAATGATGATCCGTATACTGTCAGAAACAGAAATCAAACAACTCGCAAAGCTCGACCTCGATGTCATTGCCGCAATTGAATCAGGTTTCAGCAAACTGGCTGAAGGCAATGCTACAGTTCCTCCGATCATGATGATTCCAGTTCCGGAAAAAGATGGTGAAGTTGACATCAAAAGTGCCTTCATCAAAGGGATCCCCAATCTGGCTGTCAAGGTTGCTTCTGGCTTTTTCGAGAATCCAAAGATCGGGCTTCCGTCCCAGAGTGGTCAGATGCTGGTCATCAGTGCCGAAACCGGATTTTTGCAAGCGGTTCTTCTGGATAACGGTTACCTGACCCAGATTCGAACCGGAGCGGCAGGAGCCGTTGCAGCAAAATATCTTGCCCCTGAGGTTGTAGAAAATGTTGGCGTTATCGGCACTGGAGTACAAGCCCGTTTCCAAATGGAAGCTCTCTTTCTGGTACGGCCATTCAAAACCATCCGAATTTTCTCCCGCTACAG
The DNA here is from genome assembly GCA_027858895.1 of Desulfuromusa sp. Lineage (GTDB taxonomy): Bacteria > Desulfobacterota > Desulfuromonadia > Desulfuromonadales > Geopsychrobacteraceae > Desulfuromusa. The sequence continues at coordinate 10,721 of JAQIBX010000042.1, forward strand.
CGAAGAGGCTAAAGACGCATATGCCGAAGAAATGAGCGCCAAACTTGGCGTGAATGTCATCAAATGCGACTCTGTTGCTGAAGTCGTCAAAGAAAGTTCAGTTGTTGTAACCACCACCCCTTCAAGAGAAGGCTTCATCACCAAAGAGATGCTCCACCCTGGACTGCACATTACTGCCATGGGAAGCGACACGGAAGAAAAGCAGGAGCTACATCCTGAAATTCTGGGCATGGCTGATGGCCTGTTTTGTGATCTACACAGTCAAAGTGAGCGTTTGGGTGAATTGCGCTCAGGCTATGAATCTGGTTCCATTTCGACAGCAACGACCGTGACTGAATTGGGAGAAATCATCAATAAGGTCAAACCAGGTCGCACAGACAAAGACCAGATCACCATCTGTGATCTAACCGGTGTTGGAGTTCAGGATACGATGATTGCTGTCAAACTTTATGACACTGCAGAAGAGAAAGATCTTGGTATAAAAATCTGATTTTCCTGCTTCAGCTATCGAGCCATCACAACTTATTACCCGATATGGCATCGACTCAGGCTGCTGGAGACAGCCTGAGTTGCCAAGCAACGCTCAGCTATAGCTTTCTTTTATAAACCAATCAGTTACAAATCACCGTAACACCTCAAAAGAGAGCTATTTTATGATTGACTTGAAAGTGAAAATTGCTACAATCTGCACACTGTGTCACTATTAAAACGCACGTTCATATAGTGAACACACGGGAGAGTGTCATGGAATCAGGAAAAAACTTTAAGGAAAACAACCTTCGCGTCATTCAAAATTATTTCGGCAGCAACACCCCTGAAAAACTCCATATTGACAACATCACTTATGATGGTGATGATCATTTGATCACCTATACCGAAATTGATATTCCTGGTGACAGTTTACTTGAGCAAATGGATTATATGGAAGAGAGCATGGACAACATTCGCTTACAGTTGCTTGGCGATGACCCAACCAACTGTAGCGACCTGATTGTTCCTCCAAAAGATCCACGTGCCGTTGCCGGTTACATCATTATGGAAACCATGGGTTATCCTCCATTCTCCGGCTCTAATACCTTGGCCGCTGGGTATTCACTGTTACAAAACGGCTTTGTTGAGCAAAAAGACGGAAAGCACAGTTTTTACATCGAGTGTGCAGCCGGGCTGTCAGAGATCACCTACGAATCAATCAATGGTGAGATCAAAATGATCAGCATCACTGGGCAGGACGTTTACCTGGCACACGACGGCCTGGAACTGACCATCTGCGGCAAACAGGTCAAAGTACCAGTTGTTTACAGTGGCGGGTTCTACCTGATGATCCCAAGCAAAGAGATTCCAACCGAGTTGAAGCAGGAAAACTACGACGAATTCATCAAAATCGGTAAAAAATCAGTCGATGATGCTCGTGCACTCTACTATCCCAAGCACCTGACCGTTGGTGATGTTGGCCCGATTCCTTTTGCCAATTTTATGGAAGACAAGCAAGAAGCCGGTCATTATGTCGGCGCAACCTTCGTCTATCCCGATTGTATCTGCTACTGCCCGACCGGAACTGGTTCTTCAGCTCACACTCTGATGCGCTACGTCGCCGGTGAAGTCAAAGTTGGTGATCGCGTCGAAGTTCAGTCCCCTATCGGCTCAACCATGTACATTGACATCCTCGGTGCGGATAAGCTCGAAGACCGCCCAAGACTTCAAGTCAGAATTAACGGTCTTCCAACTCCAAAAGAAGTAGGTATCCAGGCCATCGCCTAATTAATTTTCTCCTGGCCCGATGAATTGGCGGCAGATCCTGAACCGACCCTGCCAAAAATTCACGGGGCCATTTTTTCTTAAGTTTCAGCCGCTTAAATCGGTCGTTGAGATTATAATATTTAGAAAACTGGTTATCATTTTTGCTCCGGGAGATTGTGAATGAAGTTCACTGAAACAGACGTATTGGTGATCGGCTCAGGAGCTGCAGGTTTTTATGCGGCAATCCGAGCAGCCGAATCCGGTCTGCGGGTCACCCTGTGGGAAAAAGGCCTTGCTGGCCGAAGTGGCGGTACCGTCAGTGGTGCTGGTCCATCGGCCTACGGTCCCTTTAGTGATCCGGAAGACTCAACCGACAGCCACTTCCGTAATACGGTTGAAGGCGGGTCTTACCTGAGCGATCAGCCTCTGGTTCGTGTCCTTGTCGAGGAAACACAGCACCGCATTCAGGAGTTGGAAGACTGGGGTATCCGCTTTGATAAAAACAGCGACGGCTCCTATGTAATTTACCTTGCAGGTGGTCACAGTTACCCACGCGTTATGGCAATCAGTGACCGCGTTGGGCTGCAAATGTGCAAGGTTCTACGTACAAAACTTCACACTTTCAAAAATGTTACTTTTGGTGAAGACATGCTCGCAACCAAAATTATGGTCGAAGTTGGACGTGTCTGCGGTGCCGTCGGCGTTGATTTCCGCAATGGTGAAACAGTCAGCATGAACACCCCGTCCGTTGTTTTGGCAACAGGTGGTGTCGGCCAACTCTACCCGGTCACCAGTAACCCAATTCAAGTTACTGGCGACGGCATGGCGATCGCATATGAAGCAGGCGCAAACCTGCTCAATATGGAGCAGGTCCAATTCTTCCCATGTGGCCTGGTTCATCCACCTTCCCTGAAAGGTTTCATTCTGGGCATCCAGGAATGTGCCAAACTGTATAACAAAGACAACGAACGCTTCATGGAAAAATATGAGCCCGAAAAACTTGAGCTCACCACCCGTGACCGTCTGGCTCGCGCAATCCATTCAGAAATAACCGCTGGCCGCGGGACCGAGCACGGCGGTGTCTGGCTTGATGCAATCGACCTGGGCGATGACACCTACAAGAGCTTTATGCACGAAATTGAAGTCACTGCCGAACGTGGTTACGACTATCGCGAGAAACGTCTTGAAATTGCTCCATCTGTTCATTACTTCATGGGTGGTGTTGAGATCGATACCGACGCCAGTTCATCGGTCCCAGGCCTGTTTTCTGCCGGCGAATGCTCCGGTGGACTTCAGGGCGGTAACCGCCTCAGCGGTAACGCTCTGTCAGAGTTGCTGGTCTTCGGCTCGCGTGCCGGTGAGGCTGCTGTCAAACATGCCAAAAATACGACTCTTGCTTCCTGCGAAGAGCAGGGCAAAGCTGAAAAAGATCGAATTCTCGAGAGCCTCAATCGCCCTAAATCGGACATGACGCCGAATAAAGGCAAAAATCGACTACGTAAAATCATGGCTGATTACATGGGTGTTACCCGAACCGGTGAAGGCCTTGAAAAAGCGGTAAAAGAGATGCAGAAACTTAAGGAGCTATTGCCCACTATCTACGTTCAGGGGACAGCAGTCCAGTTCAACCAGAGTCTGCAATCTTACCTTGAGCTTGAAAAAATGGTGACAATCTCTCAAGCAATGATTGAATCAGCGATAATAAGAAAAGAGAGCCGTGGTGCACACTTCCGCGAAGACTATCCAGAATGGGACACAGCCACTGCACCACAGTGTACCCTGGCCAGCCTCGAAGGCAGTGAGCCTGTCATCAGGACCAGACCGGTAAAGATGACGGAAATTCCGCCGGGACAATCGGCTTAATCAGAGATACAAGGTGATATCATGACACAAACCTTTAAGGTCATTGTTGACCGCTATGATCCGGAAACCAAAAAGGCTTCTGCTCAGACATACGAGGTCGAGTTCATTCCCAGCCAGACAGTGCTGCAGACCCTGAACTTTATTCGTGATAACCTCGATGATAGCGTTTCGTTCCGGTCATCCTGCCAAGGTGCCAAATGTGGAAGCTGCGCTGTTGCACTTAATGGCAAACCGGTTCTGGCCTGTAATACCATGATTGACGGCCAAGACATCACAATCAGCCCTCTGCCAAACTTCCCGGTTATTAACGATCTGGTCGTTGATCGTACAGAGTGCGAAGATGATTTTTTCAAGATGCTGGCGCAAACGGGATCTTGCGAAGGATCCTGCAATGGGCACGCTCACAAAGAGCCAGAAGCGGTCCTGTACGAATCTAAAATCAACTACGACAACCTGTCCCGTTGTCTCGGCTGTATGGTCTGCACCTCAGCTTGTCCGTACAACGCTCAGATGTCTGAGAATGGCCCGAATCCATCGATGCTCGTCAGTGTTATGAGCTCAGGGGTGCTAACCAAAAAGGATGGACAACTGGCCTTCCCAATCGGCAAGAACATCGACTATTGCAGCCTTTGCCTGAATTGTTACACCGCCTGTCCTGCAGGTGTTCATCTGAACCGTGCCAATACCCAGAGCAAGGATGCCTACGTTCAGACCAAGGGACAGAAGCTCCGTGACCGTCTGCTTGGCCATGCTGAATTTGCTGATAAAGCAGCAACCTTAACTCCTGGATTAAACAATGCTCTGGTCAAGAGTCCTCTGGTTCGTACAACCCTGGAAAAGATCCTGGGTATCAGCAGTCAGCCATCGATGGTCAAGTTTTCCAAGCCATTGACGACCCAGAGACCAGTTGCCAAGCAACCAAGTTCAATTGCCAAGAAACACAAGGTTGCCTTCTTTACCGGTTGCTATGCCCGCTACAATGATACCGACGCTGGCCTGGACGCTATCACTGTTCTTGAAAAACTGGGGATTCAGGTTGAAGTTCCAGAGCAGTCCTGTTGTGGTCTGCCGCTTATCGGTAACGGCGACATGGCAACAGCTGAACAAAAAGCCCGCACCAACGTTGCTGCATTCAAGCCATGGGTTGATAAAGGCTACGATATCGTCACAACCTGTACCAGTTGCAGTCTGATGCTTAAAACTGAATACACAGAAGTGTTTAGGATCAAAGCAGCCGAGGGTCTGGCCGGTTGCACCTACGATCTGGCTGAATACATCAATAAGCTGGTCGATAGTAATGAAATTGAGCTGAACCTGACCTCGATCCCAATGCAAACCGCCTATCATACTCCATGTCACCTGAAATCACAGAAGATCGGATTACCGTTCATCGAACTGTTGAATAAGATCCCGGATTTTAAGATTGACGTCATGGACGCCAAGTGTTGTGGTCAATCGGGAAGTTACGGCTACAAAGCTGAGAAGTATCCGATCAGTGAAGCGGTCGGGAACGAACTGAAGGAATCAATAGAAAAACTCAAGCCGGAAATCGGACTGAGCGAATGTGGTCCATGTCAACTCCGGATGCATGATGTCTCAGGCCTGCCTGTTGTACATCCAGTATCGATTTTACGGCGTGCATTGAAGGAATAAGCTCATGACTGAGTGCCTAGTCGAAGTGTCAGATGGGGACTCAATCGCTTCATATGAAATGAATAACCCCGCAGCAAGCTTCGGGGAATTGAACCCTCTTTGAGATTAAAAACAGGTATTTACTGTCAAGGTTTCTTCTGCTATCTATAAATAACCTGCAGAAACCGTCACCACAAGAAGGAGCTACACTATGAAAGTCGTTAAATTCGGCGGCACATCTTTAGCCAGTGCAGACCAGATCAAAAAAGCAGTTGAAATCATTCAGGCTGATGAGCAAAGACAAGCTGTTGTGCTCTCCGCTCCGGGAAAACGTGACAGCCAGGATATTAAAATAACAGACCTTTTGATTAACACCCATAAGGCAAAAACAGCAGGACAGAACTACCTTCCGACATTCACTAAAATCCGTGCCCGATTTGTCGAATTGGTTGAACTGCTCAATGTGACAGTCGACATTGAAGCAGAACTTGATTACATCCAAGAGAAAATCGAGCAAGGAACAACTCTCGATTTTGTTGAGTCTCGCGGAGAATACCTCAACAGTCTGGTTATGTCACAAGCCCTCGGTGCTGAATTTATCGATGCCGCAGAGGTGGTTCGTCTCACCGTCGACGGTCGTGTTGATCCCCAATCTTATGAACTGATCAACGAGCGCGTGACTAAAGTGACCGGTCGTTTTGTTGTCCCAGGTTTTTATGGAACCGGCCCGGATGGTGAGATCAAATCATTCTCCCGTGGTGGCTCAGATATTACCGGTGCAATCGTCGCCCGTGGCATTAATGCTGAAGTCTACGAAAACTGGACCGATGTTTCAGGTATTCTCCAAGCTGACCCCCGTATCGTCTCTGAAGCACAACCGATTCCCGAAATCACTTACACTGAGGTTCGCGAACTGGCCTCCTGTGGCGCCAGCGTCTTCCATGAGGAGGCGATTGCCCCGGTCCGCGATGCAGGAATCCCGATCAATATCAAAAACACCAACAGCCCGACCGACAACGGCACCATGATCGTGCCGAAGCGCTCGACCGACAAGCAGCCGGTCGTCGGCGTCTCCGGCAAGAAGCCCTACCGGATTTTGCATGCCGAGAAGTTCATGCTGAACCGCTACCCGGAACTGCCCGGCCAGATCAAGGACGCCCTGAGCCAGCAAAACCTGTTTGCCGAATTTGACATGAAAGGGTTCGACACCCTGGCAATGCTGGTCAACAGCAACAACGATTTTGACACAACAGCAGCCAGCCAGTACATCAACACCAATACCGACGTTGATGATTGCAGTTTCGGCATGACCGTCGCCCTGGTCGGCATTGTTGGTGCCGGCCTGTCAAGTCAAACCGGCCTGCTCGGGCGCATGCTCAGCGCACTGGATCAGAACGGTATCGAAGTGCACAGTATCAGCTACGGCGGTTCACAAATGACGGCGCTCGTGACCGTCAACCTGGAAGACTATGAAAAGACCCTAAAAGTCCTGGTAGCACAAATGCAGAGTTGATTCCATAAAAATCAGCCTATTGAAAATCAACAAGTGGGCGATACATAGCGGCAGCTTGTTTTCCGATTTTCATAAAGATTGGGGCAAAACATCAGGCACCAGCCTCTGTGCCCCTGCGGTGGAACGATTGGGGATAGATCCTCTTTTTCGGTGGAGACAACAACGGTGAACATCAAACAACTATTAACAGGCTGTCGTGCTGAGCTGATCGAACTTTACCGCGATTTTCATGCCCATCCGGAATTGGGGTTCCAGGAATTCCGTACCCAGGACAAGGTCAGTACCTATCTGAGCGCGATCGGTCTGGAACCGCAGCAAATTGCCGGAACCGGTGTGGTTGCGGAACTGCGCGGATCCCGGCCGGGCCCAACCATCCTGTTGCGCAGCGATATGGACGCCTTGCCGATCACAGAAGAAACCGCTCTCCCCTTTGCCTCCCAGCATCCCGGGATCATGCATGCCTGCGGCCACGATGGCCACATGGCCATACTGCTAGTCACCGCCAAGCTTCTTAACAGCATGAGCGCAGAACTGCCCGGCACGGTCAAAATCCTGTTCCAACCAAACGAAGAAGATGCCGGGGCCTGGAAAGTTGTCGCGGAAGGGGTCATGACCGATCCCAAAGTCGATGTTGCCTTCGGTCTTCATCTCTGGTCACAGTGTCCCACGGGAACGATAGATATCGTCGATGGTCCACAGATGGCGGCCTCATACTATTTCGACCTGAGCATTAAAGGGCGCGGGGGACATGCTGGCTTCGCCCACGAATCGATTGATCCCATCTATATCTCCACACTCATAATACAGGCGGTTCAGGGAATTCAAACGCGGGAGGTCAACGCTCTCGACCCGGCCGTTATCATGTTTACCCGCATGAACGCCGGCAGCAGCGCTACCATTATCCCAGAGGAAGCCAAGCTTCAGGGATCGATCCGCTTTCTCTATTCAAACGGAAAGAAATTGTTCAAACGCTTTGAAAGTGTCGTCAAACAAATCTGCACAGCCTATTCGGCCAGTTATGAACTCAGCTTTAAAAAAGGCAATGATCTATTGACCAACGTTCCGGAAATCGCCGCCTGCGCTCGTGCTGCAGCGGCCGAGGTTGTTGGTCCTGAGAAGGTCACAACAGAAATACGAACCATGGCAGGAGAGGATTTTTCCGACTATCTGGTCCACGCACCCGGAGCTTTTGCCTTTGTCGGTTGCCACAACCCGGCCAACGGTGTTTCTTACCCCCATCATCACCCCCGTTTCACGATTGACGAAGAGGCGCTGGCCATAGGTGTCGAACTGCACCTGCAGTGCGCTTCGAAATTTCTCAAGTGTGCGGGCTGAGGCAGACAAAGACAACACCGTCTCATTCTCTGGATGCTGTCATCTGACCCGGGAGTCCATATCGCTATGGAAATTTTTTGGGATCTTTGCTAGTTTGATATTCTTCAAAGGGGGAATTTTTTATTGCAGATGGGATACGTGCAATTTCCAACCGGACACGACTGAGTTGAAATAGAATCCTACAGCACAGGGGCAAAAAGTGACAAAAGACATCATAAAATTACTTATTCTACTGATCATCGTTGGCGCTATTATCCTAGGCATCTATTTTTTCGGTAAAACGATCGATAATAAAAGCAAATACCAACACCCGATCACGAAGCCAAAAGGCAGCTGGTAGAGTCGCAGATTGATCAACCAACTCTTCGTTCCACCCCTGCAAAATTGGCTTCCCCAACTTGACGTACCGGATCACTACCCACACTGACCCAGCCACTTGAGCGTTCAAATTTTTCGACCTGCTTCGAATGAATCAAGGTTCCAAGCAAAGCGGGACTGATATGATCCTTGACACCGTTTTTATAAACAACATTAATTTTCACATTCTGCCTGAAGTATCCCATGACCCGACCTCCCTTTTCACAATCTTTGTTAAAGAGTACCCGAACTGCCTATGGATAGCAAGCTGACAGAACTTTTTTCTTCTATTTATTAGTGCCTTAGAGTAGCAAAGACACTTGATGTTCTGCGTTCGCAAGATCAACAAAATCAAGTATTTGGGAAAAGGGGGACAGGCTAAAGGGCTGTGAGAGAGGGAGATAGATATAGAGAAAAAATTACTGGCCCTAAACTAGCTCTGCCGCGATAGAAGACATAAGCCGCTCAACAATCAGAAGGTGGGTCTCCTTTTTATCCTCTAGTTTAAGAAGATCCGAAAAATCGATGGGTGCGCCAAAACGAATTTTTCCTGGTTGCCCGAATTTCAAAAATGCCCAATGGTTAATTCCAGATAAAGCTGTCGGTATCACCACCGGTTGATGTTTATAAATCAATTTTCCAACACCACGATTCCCCGGCCCTAATTTTCCATCTTTGTGGCGAGTTCCTTCCGGAAAAAGCATCACCTTTTGTGTCTGTAGCAAATCGCCTAAATGCTTGCCTGCCCGGATATCACGGCCACGTTTGACCGGAAAAGCCCCCCATGAACGATAAATTGCCCCGACCAGAGGATTTTTGAACAGCTCCTCTTTCGCCGGAGCCCAAACCATCTGCCAAGGATGGTGTTCCAGGACTGCTACCGGGATAAAGACCGTATCATAACCGGAAATATGGTTTGCTGCGAGGAGCACTCCACCGCTAGCAGGAATATTTTCTGCACCGGTAACCACAAATCGATTTAAAAAACTCGCGTAAAAACGGATTACTGAAGTGCTCACCGTCACCCACAGACGACGAATAAACGATACTTTCAAAGAAAAACTCCTGATATCTGCTGTGTTATCAACATAAAGAAGGACTGTTAGATAAAATCCTTGCAGCCACCATAAACATCACTCATTATGTCTATCTTGTCTCACTTTACCATGAATTTAAATAGTTTTTACTGAAAAGGATAATGATTATGGGTTGGTTATCAGGAGTTATTGGCGGAGGGCTTGGCGCAATGATTGGCGGGCCATTCGGTGCTATTATGGGAGCTGCAATCGGTGCCCGCATGGGAGGTTCGCAAAAACTCCCACAAGGAAGAGCTGGATTTAATCAGCCTCAACAACGCCAGGCGATCTTTTTTACCGCTGCGTTTTCTATGGTTGGAAAACTGGCCAAAGCTGACGGGCGAATCTGCCCCGATGAGATTGCTGCGATTGAAAAGATAGCCAAAGAAGCATTAGGGCTAGATAAACAAACCCGTGCTTATGCAATCAATGTCTTTACTCAAGCAAAAGATCGACCTGAATCTTTTGCCGATTATGCCCGGCAGTTCGGCGAATTATTTGCGCATGATCAACAGCTCTGTAATTTTATGATGAGTTTTCTGTTTGAAGTGGCCATGGCAGATGGTGAACTACACCCACAGGAAGAAAACATGCTACTAGAGGCAAAAACTGCCTTTCGACTGTCAGAAAGTATTTATCAATCCCTGCGCAGCCGCTATGTCGGCCTGCACTCCTCCAGTGTCAGCCTGAGCAAACACTACGATAATTTAGGGATAACCAGTACTGCAACGGCCGCTGAAATTAAAAAAGCCTACCGACAAAAAGCGACCGAATTCCATCCTGACAAAATTGCGGGGAAGGGCTTGCCGCCTGAATTCATCAAGTTTGCCAATGATCAACTGGCAGAGATCAATGCATCGTATGATGCCGTCATGACTGCAAAAAAGTAAAAGGAGTCTTCCATGCCTGATTTGACCCAACTTTCCGCCTGGAACAATCTCCAAGCTCATTATCAGGATATTGAAGCAATCCATCTGCGCGATCTGTTTGCTGAAGATACACAGCGGTTTGAAAAATTTTCTTTAAACTTTGACGACATCCTGTTTGATTATTCCAAACATCGCATCACCGACACCACTCTGAAACTGTTACTTGAGCTGGCTGAACAGACCGGGCTGCAAGAAAAAATCGCTAAAATGTTCTCCGGAGAGAAAATCAATTCAACCGAACAACGTCCGGCCCTTCATATTGCCCTGCGCAACCGCAGCAACCGTCCAATTTTTGTCGACGGACAAGATGTTATGCCCCAGGTCAATGCCGTTCTGGAAAAAATGGCTGAATTCTGTCGACAAGTCCGCGACGGGCACTGGCTTGGAGCAACGGGGCAACCGATCAGTGACATCGTAAATATCGGCATCGGTGGTTCTGATCTCGGTCCATTAATGGTCACCGAGGCCCTCAAACCCTATGGACACGAAAGGTTGAATGTTCATTTTGTCTCCAATGTTGACGCAACTCACCTAGCCGAAACGCTGCGCCATCTGAACCCCGAAACCACGCTGTTCCTGATTGCATCAAAAACCTTCACCACCCAGGAAACCATGGCCAATGCACATTCCGCAAAGCAATGGCTGTTAAACCAGATCAATGATGAAACAGCGGTGGCACGACATTTTGTTGCGGTATCCACCAACCTTGCGTTGGTGAGTCAATTCGGCATCAATCCAGACAACATGTTCGAATTCTGGGATTGGGTCGGTGGGCGTTATTCTCTCTGGTCTGCAATCGGTCTCTCAATTGCCCTCTCTATTGGCATGGATCGCTTTGAAGAGCTGTTAGCGGGAGCCCACCAGGTGGATGAACATTTCCGCACTGCGCCCTTTGACAAAAACATCCCCGTTTTGATGGGTCTGCTCGGCATCTGGTACAACAATTTTTTTGCTGCCGATTCTCACGCAATTCTCCCTTACGACCAATATCTCCACCGATTTCCCGCCTATTTTCAACAAGGCGACATGGAAAGTAATGGTAAAAGGGTCACTCTCTCGGGAAGACAAGTCAATTATTCCACCGGCCCGATCATCTGGGGAGAGCCCGGCACCAACGGCCAACACGCTTTTTATCAACTACTGCATCAAGGAACCATATTAGTTCCGACCGATTTTCTCGCCCCGATTGAAAGCCAAAACCCGCTCGGTGATCATCATCAAATTCTGTTATCCAATTTTTTTGCCCAACCTGAAGCACTGATGAAAGGAAAAACCGCAGAAGAAGTACAAATTGAACTTGAAGCTGAGGGACTAAGTCAGGAGAGGATAAAACAACTCCTTCCACACAAGGTTTTTCCCGGCAATCGACCAAGCAGTTCTTTTCTGTTTCAGAAACTCACGCCACGAACTCTCGGTTCATTGATCGCCCTCTATGAGCACAAAATCTTTACCCAGGGAAGCATCTGGAATATCAACCCCTTTGATCAATGGGGGGTTGAACTCGGCAAACAGCTGGCCAAAAAAATACTACCAGAACTCGGTCAGGAACAGCCCGCCGACAGTCATGATTCTTCCACCAATGGACTGATTAATTATTATCGCCGCAGGAAAGGTACCGCTTGATTATATGAACATCAGGATGGTTGTCACCGATCTGGACGGCACCCTGGCCAGATCCGACGCAACAATTTCCAGGAATAACCGATTAATGTTGCAACGGCTCGGGCAACTTGGCGTCTGCCGGGTCATTGCGTCGGGGCGTAGCCTCTATTCCGCCCGTACCGTTCTGGAGAGAGAGTTTCCCATCGACTACCTGGTTTTTTCCTGCGGTGCCGGAATTCTGGACTGGAAAAACGACCGGATCATCAATGCTGAATCTCTGGACAAAACCGTTGTCCAGGAAATAACCGATCTGCTGGTGAACCGAAAGGTTGATTTCTCCGTTCAGGACAAAATCCCCAACAATCACTGTTTCAGCTATGTTCAGCATAATCAGGCAAACAACGATTTCAGAAAAAGACTTTCGCTTTATCAGGGCTACACAAGGGCCTTTGATGCCGATCACGTCAGCGACGCTTCCCAGGTCATTGCCATTCTTGGAGAAGATATCGATCAGTTTACAATCCTGAAGAAAGACTGCGAGCAGATCGACACCAGGATCATCAGGGCCACCTCTCCCCTGAACGGAAGATCGATCTGGATGGAATTCCTGCCGCCGCAGGTTTCGAAGGCCTTTGGGATTAAGTTTCTGTGTCAACAGCTGAACATCAATCAACAGCAGACGGTCGGCATTGGCAATGATTTTAATGACATCGATCTGCTCGAATACTGTCGATACAGTTACGTCGTTGACAATGCACCGGATGAACTCAAAGAAACCTACCCTTCAGTGTCATCCAATGATCATGACGGCTTTGCCGAAGTGATTGAGCGCTTCTTTCCAAGCACTTAACCCTCTTTTCTCATCCGGCTATTTTGAGAAAGCCGTTGTCTTCATTGGTAGATATAAACTTCTGATTGTATTGATTTTCCAAATGCTCTTAGATAGAATGCAAAACAACGTAATTAATGGGGAAAAGGAGTTCACATGAGTGAAGATCAAGGGGCAGGCTGCGTCAGACCAGTTGCAGCCTCAGCGGTCACAACGGATGAAGGACAGCCAGAAGCTGAGGAAAATGCTTCATCCACTACTGTTAAAAAGGAGAGATCAATGGTTCACGTTGGAGAAAAAGCACCCGATTTTACCGCACCGGGCTACCACAAAGGTGCATTTCTTAATGGAGCTAAGCTGTCTGATTACGCGGGGAAATGGGTGGTTCTTTGCTTCTACCCCGGCGATTTCACCTTCGTCTGATCGACAGAACTCTCGGCAGTTGCCGAGAAATACCCTCAATTCCAAGAGCTCGGCGTTGATATCATTTCAGTCAGTATCGACAGCATGTTTACCCATAAAATCTGGAATGACCAGGAACTGTCAAAAATGGTTGACGGTGGCGTTCCTTTCCCAATGCTTTCGGATGTCGGCGGCGATATCGGCAGACTTTATGGCATCTTCAATGAGGGAGCTAAAGTTGAGAACCGTGGTCGTTTCATCATTGACCCTGACGGTGTGATCCAGGGCTATGAAGTTCTCACGCCACCCGTTGGTCGGAACGTGAATGAAACGCTGCGCCAACTTCAGGCCTTCCAACTTGTCCGCAATACCAATGGTGCCGAAGCCACACCTTCCGGCTGGAGACCTGGCAAGACGACCCTGAAACCAGGCATCGATCTCGTTGGCAATGTCTGGAAAGCTTGGAAAGTCAGTGAAGCAGACGAATAACGAGAATTTCAACACTTAAACCATAAAGAAAGCCCCGATTCTTTGCGCGTCGGGGCTTTCTTTATGGCCCATTGAGAATCAAAAAAACAATGGAATTGTAAATCCTTACACACTGTTCAACATAATATGCCGGCACTGAAAACCTATTTCACCCTCCAGCCCCACAAACTTAACCCCATCACACAATATCTTTTATTCGTAAAAACATGTACAATAGCTGAAAGCACGCCAATATCAGACCTTCTCTAAACCACCACCGTCCTTTAAGCCATACGGAGATGACGTTATGGCAGTGAAGAAAACCTACGGTCGTGCCTAGTTTTCCACACACGTAAATTGTCAAGTATGCCCTGTAGATTCCGGCACTCTCCCTGGTTTTTATGGCTATATTTTGGCTAACCCCAAGCAAGGGAGTCGTACTATGCAAAGCACCACACTTTCTATAGGAGATCCAATTGAAGGCCGCTGCACTAAATGTCGAAAAAACACCGACCACATTATAGTCACTCTGGTCGAAGAGGCTCCCGGTAAGGTGCAATGCAACACCTGCACGCGTCAGCACAAATACCGGCCACCCTCCGTTCCGAAAAAACCTGCCGTGCGACAAATCAAACCTCGAGATACCGACCGGAAAGAATGGGAATCCCTGCGACCGAACATGAATAGTGCAAAAGCGAGAGAATATTCCATGACTGATGCATATAAGCTCAACGCTCTGATTAATCACCCTGTTTTCGGCCTCGGTCTGGTGCAGCGAGTCATTGGCTCGCAAAAAGTGGAAGTTCTTTTTGAGGACGGCAAAAAAACGATGCGCTGCCAATAACACCCGGCCGCTCGTAGCTTTTACTTTTTGAAAAATTGACCTGCTTTGGGGTTTACCAGAAACCAGACAGAAAGAGATGAAATGAAAATTTGCGACCTGTGTGAAGCGCAATCAAAGAAATCACGTAATGGCAAGCCACATGAACATTTAATAACAATGAATGAGTCGCGTATTTTTAAAGGGCAAAAACCCCGAGGCTTTGAGGAACAGGATTACCAGTGCATAACCTGCGGAGCAACATTTACCCATAGTACAGATAAGAACGATTTGCCATGGACTTTATGGCGAGGGTGATGAACTGAGGTTCCACGTTATTTAGAGACAAAAGGGAGACTATTCATAAACGAAGAAGTCTGCCCTTTTTCTTTATAGCCTCAACAGATACATTACTGCTGGTTTTTACAAAATTCTTTTATCCAGGACTCAAAACGATCTTTTGCCCCTTTGGATAAAACTCGACCGAAGTTCTCCAGATCATAGAGATACAAACAGTGGCGGATTGAGGTGTAAGGGCTGAAGGTATTTTCGGGGTTTTTCAGCATGAATGCATCACGATAATCTCTGACAGTTTTAAAGTTCTCGATTAAGCTTTTGTGTAAATCGGACCGGTGAAAGTTGCTGTCCAGCTTCAGAATATCTTGGACAAAATTGTCAACTTTGTAGTCTTCGAACTCGAAATCTTTGAAGAAATGGGACGCGACACGCAGAAAGTTGAAAGCATTAATAGTTTTACCGCTAGCAGTTGTCAACGATTCTCCACTGGCAGCATCAGTCTCTGTCGCTGTCGCTGAATCGCTGATGGGGTCTACCGTTGCCTGTTGTAATAATTCCATTGTAGCGTTGCGGATTTCTTTAAATTCTCGGTCGGCCAACTCAAACAGAGCCGAAAGGACATTGATTCTCCGCTTAAGATCATTGGGGATCGATTTTTTGTATTTAATTTTGTGATCCAGAACACTCCAGGCATCCTGGATCAAAGACCTTATCTGGACCTCAAAAGGATAGTTCTGGTGTTTCGGCAAGGAAGCCGCCCCCCCGATGGGAGCAAGATCCATGTGCAGGCCTTTATAGCCAAATAAGTCCTCGGTACTTTCAACCGCCGCAATCTTGTCGGTCACGTCGATAATCGTGAAGTGCCGCTTCAACACCTCAGACACTACGCTGATCTGGTCGTCATAAAGGCAGACAATGCGGATGCCGATCAGGTCGGACAGGTAGTCTTTAATCTTGTAGGGTTGTTCATCTGTTTCAAGTTTGCTCTGGTATTTGCGCTGAAACTTTTTGATGCACTCCTCTTTCTCCTTGACCCGCCCTTCAATTTTTGTCACTTCGCCAACATTTGCTTGCTGTATCAGAGAGTTGATAGCACTGATATAATTGTTCTTTGCCTCCTCGAAGTGGGACACGTTATTATCGTAAAATTTTCTGAAAATGCGTTTTTCCAGTTCAAAATCCAAAGAGGTCAATGACAACTCCTTTCCTCTGCATACTCACTGCTGTTTCACCGTTTGAACGACAAAATAAAGCTTGGTGGCCTTACTTGCGACCGGTTTCAATCCCGATCGTTTATTCTATCAAATATTTTTCTGGTCGATAAAGGTTGACCGCATTTTCATAAAATACTTTCCGCGCCATTTCCTCACCCAGAGTTTCAATGACCATTAAATAGTCATTGTCAGAATAGGGTTGTGGCGCTCTCGTTGAGGGCAGATCGGTACCGAAAACAAGAGCATCGGGATTAATCGCAATGATTTCTACCATTGCCGATTTAACATCAAAATCCACCCTGCCAAACCCCGTGGCTTTGACAAACACCCCCTTTTCAATAAGCGAAAGCAGGTGGGAGAATCCAGATTTTGACAAACCGAGATGATCAATACAAACACAAGGCAGAGCGATAAGAACATTGTACAGTTCGGGTAAGTCTTTTGCATCCACATATAATTCAGTGTGCCAGCCAACGACCTCATGCACCTGCGTGGCGAAGCGTTCCAGGTTTGCAACATTTTCAGAGCCGCCACGTTTTAAATTGAAACGTATTGCCCTTACCCCTGCTTTATTCAGGCTGATCAGCTCTTCATCAGAAACCGTCGCCGGAAGTTGCGTGACACCGACAAAGCTGGGTCCAAGTTCATCAAGCGCAGCAAGCAAATAGGCCTGGTCAAATGCCTGAAATGAACCAGAGACAATAGCCCCACCAGCAATATCATAGTCTCTGGTTCTGGCTGAATAATCTGTTACTGCAAAGTTATCGGGTAAGTAGCCCTGATTGACAACGAGAGGAAATTTCTTGTCGATAATATGACAATGACTATCGAAGAGCTTGAATCGATTTAGTTTTTTCATAGTTTCGGCGTGGTATGTCGGGGGTGATTTATTTGTTGCATGATGTTCATTTTAGCATTGTTTTCCCTATACAGCTCCCTTTATTTCTGCTACAGCA
This sequence comes from Desulfuromusa sp., assembly GCA_027858895.1. Lineage (GTDB taxonomy): Bacteria > Desulfobacterota > Desulfuromonadia > Desulfuromonadales > Geopsychrobacteraceae > Desulfuromusa. The sequence continues at coordinate 27,751 of JAQIBX010000042.1, forward strand.
AAGACGACCGTTCACTTTTCACTTCAGGCGAACAAATATGCCCCTGCGAAAATATTCAGAAATATTGCCGATCATTTTCAATACTATTCTGGCTCTCTCGGTTCTCTACGCTCCACAACCCCTGTTACCGGTATTGAGTCAGGCGTTCGGCGTCAGCCGGGAAGCGGCAGCAGCACTGACCACGATCACTTTTATCCCACTGGCTCTGGCTCCACTGGCTTATGGCTATCTGCTTGAAACAGTCTCGCCGGTTCGAGTGCTAAAAATTGCCATCCCACTGCTGGCCGTGACCGAGCTTTGTTTTGCCGGCACATCCAGTTTTTCACTGTTGATGACCATCCGCCTGATCCAGGGTTTGCTGGTTCCAGCAATCTTGACCTCACTGATGACCTATCTGTCCGGGCAGTCTTCGGCAGATACCATTCAGCGCGTCATGGCCATCTATATTGCAGCAACAATTATGGGTGGATTTATCGGTCGGGCAACTTCCGGCTTGATAGCAAACATGTTTGGATGGCGTTTCAGTTTTCTCGCTCTGGCTATCACTCTATGCATTGGTTTTCTGACCCTGTTCTTGTTACCCGAAGCAAGCCGAATAAAGATGCCTCGCCCACAACCGAAAGTACTTTTGGAAGTCTTGCGAAGACCGGCTTTCATGTCCATCTACCTGAGCATCTTCTGCCTATTTATGGTCTTTGCCGCAGTCATGAACTTTCTACCATTCCGGCTCACTGAACTGAGTGATCAGGCAAATGAACTGCGCATCGGCCTGATGTATTCCGGCTATATGATGGGGGTTGTCACCTCCCTGGGAGCTCCTAAGTTTATTATCTGGATCAAAAGTGAGATTACCACGATCCGCGTCGGGTTGATCTGTCTCGGATTAACCTTGATTGGACTGGCCACCGAGCAGATCTGGGTTCTGTTCGGAATGATGTTCCTTTTTTGTGGCGCCATGTTTCTGGTGCATTCAACGGCTTCCGGACTGGTCAACCAACTTGCGGGAAGCAAATATCGAGGGATGACCAATGGCCTTTATGTCGCTTTTTATTATGCCGGTGGGAGCATTGGCTCTTTCGCGCCGGGAATCGTTTACCGGCACTTCGGCTGGAATGGTTTTCTTATTCTATTGGCGCTGATCTGCTGTACGGGTTATATTTGTATCAACAAAGTACAACTCCCGACAAAACCGTAACCACTTATTACACAAGGATAACTGATGTTATTACCCGGCTACCGCCATACATTGAAGGTTAAAAGTATCGACCACAAAGGTATTTGGCTGGATGCGCAGGGGGAACAGATTTTTCTTCCCCAGCGCGAATGCCCTGATGAGGTCAGCCCGGAAGAAGAGATTGAAGTTTTTCTTTATCTCGATCGTGACAACAAATACAAAGTAACAACGAAAATGCCGCTCGCACAGGCTGGAGAATTTGCCCTGATGAAGGTTCAAAGTATCAGCCCGCACGGTGCTTTTCTCGATTGGGGGCTAGAGAAAGACTTACTTTCTCCCTATAGTGAGCAGGGGCAAAAAATGGAAGAAGGACGCCGCTACCTGGTCCATGTGTGCCATGATGAAGAGAATCGGCCAATTGCCTCAAGCCGACTGGAAAGGTTCCTGCTAAAAGAAAATCGAGATCTTAGTGAAGCAGAAGAAGTCGAACTCTTAATCTGGGCTTTCACCGATCTGGGCGCCAAAGTCATCGTCAATAATCGCTATGAGGCACTGCTATACAAAGATGAAGTGCCGCCGGGTCTGAAACGGGGAGAGTTCCACACCGGTTACGTCCTGCGCATCCGTGCCGACCACCGAATTGATGTCACCCTGCGTCGTCCAGGTGCTGAAGGAATTAAAGATGCCAAAACTGTCATTCTGGAGGCCCTTAAAGTTGATGGGTTTCTGCCACTGCACGACCAAAGCCCACCGGAACTAATCCGCAACCAGCTGGGATTAAGTAAAAAGGTATTTAAAAAAGCGGTTGGCGGTTTGTATAAAGATGGTTTAGTTGAGCTGGTTGATCAGGGAGTAAGGTTACTGAAAAAGTAATCGGTAACGAATTCATAGCCTGGTTCACGATTTATTTTCAGGAATGAGCCGAAATGCATCCCTGAGAGTTGAACCTGAACTTCGTTAAGCAACTGAAAATATTTCGCTTATGGCGAGGTCTCTCCAGCTTCATGGCAGAATTACTCTTCTATTGAGTTATTTGGCAGCTTTGTAGACCAAAACACCGCTTCTAGAAGAAAGGTAATTCTAATGGTAGATCAGTAAATATTAGGGTTTTGAAATTTCATCTCTGAACTAAAATTCTTCGGCAGTCCACATTGACTCGACAAAGCGTAACGACTTGTTGCGCCCCATCTCCTTTGCCTGATACAAAGCGACATCAGCAAATTTAATAGCTTGCCAGAAGCCATCAGAATCTTCTGGAAATTCACTGATACCAATACTAATTGTCTTCGAAAATTTCTCAGTTCCGATCACAAATGTTTTTTCTTCAATATTGGTGCGAATTTTTTCGGCAACAGCAAAAGCATCCCCAACTTCAACATCTGTCAGAATAACCAGAAACTCCTCACCACCAAAGCGAATCACCACATCGGATTCACGGACACTTTTAGCAATAATGGCTGAACTTTCTTTCAATACGACATCACCGACATCATGACCATACTTATCATTGACTTGCTTAAAAAAATCGAGATCACACATCAGCAAAGCAATATTTTTCTTGCGCCGTAATGAACCCGCAACCAAGTGACTGCCCTGATCCTGCAAAAAACGTCGATTAAACAAACCGGTCATTGGATCCCGTAAAGCTGACTCACGCAGTGTATTCATTAAGCGCTTGGCTTCGATAACAGATAATGATTGTTTGATATAGGCCTCAGCTTTTGCCACCCGTTGCTCTATTTCGAGACGGCTCAACGCATACTCCCCTTCTTTATCAAAGACAAATTGTACCACACCTCCGGCGTGCCCACCAATAATCATTGGAATACAGATATGAACTTGATTCTGATCAAACAAAAATTGTTTACAGACACGATCATAGGCGAGAGAAGAGATTGCGTGCCCCGTTTTTATCGCTCGGCAGAGTTCGCAACTCGTCAGAATATCGGTCTGACAAGATAATTTTTTATCAGGCAGCAAAAGCGGAAAGGCTGCCATCAGTCCCATGCCATCACTGGTTACCTCATAAATGCGGTAATTTTCAATTCCAACATTGGCGCAAAAAGCTTCACCCATCCGCGAGTAAACATCTTCTAAAGTCGCGTCCTCCTCGATGACATTTTTAAACACCGTCATCCCATGTACTGTATCCATTAAATCATTGAACTCACGGGACATTTCACCAATCTCGTCATCTGAGCGAATTTCAATTTTGTCCGTCAAATCAACATGCCCAGTTGCCAGAGTATGGATTTTCTCAATCATCGAAGAGACTGGTAAGACAATGGAATCCGAGATCCAGAAGGTGAAAATAGCCAACAAACCACAGGCCAGAAATAAAACTGTCATCATAATCCAGAATGCGTAGCTCGTGGTGGTGCCGATACTGGTTGAATAACTTTTGGTTTGATGAGAAATTGACTCTAAAAATTCCACAGAAGCGCTGACCAGCTCCTCTTTTAAGGCCCCAAAACGACCACTCTTACCCTCAAGTTCTGAACGATTATCCTGCCCATTCTTGACCTGATCCACCTTGAGATAGGACATTTCATTAAGCAATTGCAACTGCGTAGCTGTTGATTTTTTGACCAACTGCAAATATGTTTTATTTCCCTGTCTATCCAGCCAGCTGTTTTCAGCCAATCGATCCCAGACCATGCGGATAGGGGACTGAACCTCTGGAGCATCCAGCTGTTCAACCGCCTGGCTAATCGAAATTAAACTGGTTTTCAACAGTTCTGATTTCAATGACACCACCTGCTCTGTTCCAGCCTGAAGCAGATCGTCAACCAGACGATCGATCTCATTGGCCTTACGTAGCGTATCCTGAGCGAACCGCTCATCGGGCAGCAAACTATTGACCACCTGTGCTGTTTTAATATTTACATCCAGCAAAATATAAAAGGCAACGCCGGCCAACAACACAAACCAGAACAACACACCGACAGCAAAAAAAGTAAACTTGCGCCGAATGGGAAGATCTAAAAATGTCATAAGGCGGACAAATCGTTGAAAAACCCCACGTTTGCTATTATTCTGCATAAAAAACCTTATCAATAAAAAGCCATAATTTTAACTATTTGGGCTATTAAAAGCTGCATTCTGCCATTACAAAAAGACCCGCCCTCGACTTATGATCTAAAATAAATTCTACATGGTCATAGCATAAAATTAATAAAACCTAAACATTTAAATTGGCCTAAATCCATTATGCAATTCAAATACACTATAGTTCTTCTTGAATTGATCGAATAACCCCTCACTACGTTCCTCTCTCAGACCTAGCAAACATGAAAAACCTTACTTAGCCTACATTGATTATTTGACATTAATCCCAATACATGCTTTATTTTGCACTCCTTTTCTATGTAGGCAGATTGAAGCCTTACATGGGGAGGAAAAGTGTCAAAGTGGGCAGTGGCACAGGAATAACAAGAATGAACCTGAAAAAGGAGGGGCTCTATACTGGCAAGGTAATAATTTATGCGCTACAAAACTCTCTACCTGCTATTTATCTTCACCCTCCTTTGGCAGGTTTCGCTTTCCAATGCTGCGCCAGTTCGGTTCGGCCCCTTACCAATGTACAGTGAAGAACACATCCGTCAAGAGTTTTACCCATTTATTAAATACCTGGAAAGCGTACTTCAGCGACCGGTTCAATTTGCCT
>JAQIBX010000071.1 GCA_027858895.1 Desulfuromusa sp.
ACCCCGATATTAAATACATAAGCCGACCAATCATTGGTCAAATTGCTGAGCGTCGTTATCGTGCCATTAGGGAAAATATGAACAATTCCCCCCAAATCGCGCAATATAATGGTTCGGAAATTAACTCTTTCGACCAGACCACCAGTGCCATTGACGATGGCGACATCACCAACACGAACTTGATTTTCAAGGATAATGAAAAACCCTGAAATAACATCCCGAACCAGATTCTGTGCCCCAAAACCGACCGCTAGTCCTACAATACCGGCACTTGCGAGGATCGGCCCGACATCAATACCTATCTCTTTGAGTAAAATAAGAATTGTGGTGACCCAAAGGACAATAAAGGCAGCCTGTCTTATGAGTCGAATTAAGGTTTCCACCCTTTTTTCGGATTCCGAAGGTGGTTCTCCTGCAATCTCACTTTGTTTGAGCAAACTTTTTTCAACTTGACTTAACATCTTCCGCAAAATAACCATGCCCAACCATGCCAAAAGCAGAACAAGCAAAATTCGGGTGCTTGTGAATATGATCTGCTCCCAGTGAACATCCTGGAACTGCTTCAAAAAAATATCCATAATTAATTCCTTCTTTAGCAAGAACTAACACAACTATACTCATATAATTGTCTGACTTCCAACATGTACAGACGATAGGAGCTTCTTGTTTCTGGTTCAGTTTGTGTCTTAATTCAACGGATCGGTTGACAGCGAATAATGAATGAGCAAAAAAACCGGTTCGGTTTTCAATATCGCTATAGCGATCCATAGTTCCAGAGCCGGATGATTCCTGTAAGATCAGAGAAAATGATTGCGTCAGGGGCGTCTTTGTCTATTCGTAGATAGATAATATTTCAAGTCAATATTTTGCATTTGCATCATTCCTTATCAAAGCTGTCAACGACAATAGCCCCCATGGAGGCAGGCATCGCGACCAGGATAATTCGCTTGATGGCAACGATCGGCTCGGTCAGCAGGGGGAGCTTGTCGAGTGCCAGCAATACCACTCCGACAACAATCGCAGTCAGCAGATAAGCCAGAACAACGCGAAAAATAAAGATAAACATCCGATATTTAATAGATGCTTGGAAAAGGCTTTGATATGCATAGAGGGCAAGAAAGCCTATAGACAAGAGGAACACCAAAAACAGATTTGGGAGTGGCAAATTGATTGCCGACGTCCACGCCTCTTCGGAAAAAGAAATCGGCACAGCCAAAACGGACGCGCCGATAATAATCTGAGCAATATCTTCCCCGTTGAGGCTTAACTTCATAAATCCACCTTAAGCAAAAAACAATATATAGATAAGAGCTCTTCTGACAATGGCAGGATCGCGGTAAACATAGGCGCATTTTCGACAACTGCTTGGGAGAACGTTCATGCTCTCGTACACCCTCCAAAAAACTCTTGCGGTCTGATGATTTCAATGGTTAGGCAAGCCGCAACTGTGCCAAAGAAGCGTTCGTATTTCCCCCACTTATGTCTGGAATGATGATCAACTCAAGTACAGTGACCGCTGGGAGCTCGACGTGATGATCTTCCGTCTCACTGGTTGCGCCTTGGGGATTGAAGTTCCACTGCTGCCGCACGATTTCCTTGAATGACTGGCCGTTATCCGACGACCAACGCAAGACATACTCTTGCGTGCGCTCAGTGTGGGTCTCCACGAAATTCAGAAATATCCTCCGGAGCCGCTGCGGATTAACGAAAAGAAGCCGGATCGTCTGCTTTCCTGGCCCTTCGGCACGCCAGCCCGAGGCCCGACCGGGCAGCAACGCAGACTCAATTGGATGAGCGGTGTCCTCCGAGGTGATTTCCACCTCGGCGAGCGCCTCCAGATTCAACCAGTCCTGGTCAAGTGCTGCCGTTTCTTGCTGAACTGAGGTGATGATTCGCTTGCGCATAGTTGTGCCTCCTAATATAACGCTATATGCCTGTTTGATAAATGCAGACATTACAGCTTGATCCGTCCTGTTGGATGTAGACTGTGGTTTTTTCTTCAATGCGTTTCCAGGCGCCGATATTTTCGAGTTTATCCATCGCAACGCGGTAATTATCCTCTTCCCAGGCCTGGTCTCGAACCGTAAAGCAGAGATGCCCTCCCGGCTTGGTAATGCGAATCAATTCATCAAAAGCCTCGGGCCCGACATGACCGCAGGTAAATGTTCCGACACTGATGATCGCATCGTAACGGTTGTCTTCCAGGTCAAGTCTGCCAGTCAGATCCCCCTGATGAAGTCTGGTATAAACGTTTTTGTCTTTGGCCTTTTCCAGCATTTGCGCAGAATAGTCAAATCCTTCAAGGTTGCGATAGCCTTTTTGATACAGATCTGCCCCTACAAGCCCGGTCCCACAACCGGCATCCAAGGATTCTGGCGTTCAGATCACTTACATACCCCTGCAGGAGTTGACTGGCTATAACCGGGGCAACGTAGCCCATCTCATCGATAAGGTCCTTATCGTAATGCTCAGCCCATTCACCATAGACCGTCGCCAATTCTTCCCTGCTTGTTGCATTGAGAACTCTGTCATGAATCTCTTTACGGTTTGCCATGATTTCTCCTGAGAAAAAACTGAACAAAATTTTTAATGGAACAAGGATCTCTGGAATATTACGTGGCAAAATCCTTGACGATGCTCTTGGGGGCAAAGCAGAAACTCTTTGGCTGGGCGCCGCTTCTCTTGCCAGACCTTACTAAAACTTGACAAGCTAGTCAAAGGTAGCAGATCTCACTACCCGTCGGTTTTGACTAACAAACCCCTGCAAGTGTTGACTTGTCGGACAGTGAACGCGGCTCATTTCAGTCCGAAAACTCAGATTTGCCAAACTTGTCTTGGAAGTGGATCCACAACGTTTTATGCGTCAGGAAGTTGGACAGACCGAGCGTTACTGTAAGTTGCGACTTCCAATAACGCGCTGGCACAAGATTTCAGAACTTAGCATTTGTGACAAATCCCAAGGGTAATCAAAGTTTGAGTTGCTATCATCTGGGTGGCATGAAAACAGATGGAAAATGCTGTTTATTTGGGGATGGAAAACAGATCTTGGCACCCAAGAGGTGGGGGCAATAAAAAAGGGCTACAGCGTAAGCTGTAACCCTTTGATATTTATGGTGCCCAGAGACAGAATCGAACTGCCGACACGAGGATTTTCAGTATTTGTTAAATAGTTTATGGCGAGTGCCAGTTAGTTCTCAACTGTTTGATGTTGTTGCACAATAACTTTTTTCCTGTGCGCGCGTTGTTCTGCCAATGTCTTGTGCTTTGTGTAATTTTCTTGGCATGATTACACAGAAATTACACTCGGATGAGAGTCACTATGTCTCCTCGAAACGAAAACTCACCTTTAAGTCGTTCAGCCATGATGGTTCGATAAGTTCGTCATGTTGTAAGCGACCCACAATAATTCCAGGATGGATGCCAATCTTTGCGGCCAGACTGCGTACTTCGGCTTTGCTTCTGATGCTAAGGAGGTGGGAATTATTTTCAGAAGGAATCAAGAAGTTTGCTGCCCACTCATTGGCTTCATGTTCTTCTGGGGTGTAGATTTGAGCTTTGTTCGGATCATCTAAATATACGGAATTTTTGTCCTTAGCATGAAGTAAAATATGGGCTGCTTCATGGAATAGTGAAAACCAAAACTTGTCGTTGGTTTTGCCATACAGGGAAAGCTGAATAAGTGGCCTGTTCGGGCTTAGCCAACGTGCTACCCCACTTACATGTGCTCTAGGGATTGCCGGGACTAGAACAAAGGCTACACCTGCTTTACTAAAATGATTACGAAGTTTGGGTTCAAACTCTTCCGGCGGTAAAATGGTAAGCTTTCTTATCTCTTCTAAGGCTTCAGTAAATCTAGAACGATCGTACTTGGGACCATCTAATTTATCTGCATGCTGCTCACCCATGCGTAACCACGATGAAATAGACCCAATATCGCTTTGGTCTGCGCGGCTACGGCGGAAAGCGCACTGCATTTCTCCGTAATGGCTACGCCATTCATCGGGAGAAGCAACACCAAAGAAACGCAAGCATTGT
>JAQIBX010000047.1 GCA_027858895.1 Desulfuromusa sp.
GCCGATTCAGGAGCAGGGATTTCGCCAGAAGATCGTGAGCATATTTTTGAACCGTTTTATACCAAGAAAAAACTTGGGCACAGTGGTACCGGGTTGGGGTTAGCTATTGTCTGGAACACAGTCCAAGAGCACCAGGGTTTTATTGAGGTTGAGCAGCCAGGTGTGGGGAGTCGATTTACACTCTATTTTCCGGCAACTGAAAGTGAAACTGCTGATCGAGCTGTGCAGTTGGAAGACGTTGAGCTTCAAGGGCATGGTGAACATATTCTGGTTGTTGATGATGAAAAAAATATCCGTGTTATGGCCGAAAAACTGCTCACAAATTTAGGCTATCAGGTCTCTTTTGTCTCGAGTGGCGAAGCAGCTGTCGAATTTTTGCGCAATTGCACGGTCGATCTGCTGTTGCTGGATATGCTGATGGAACCGGGGATGAATGGTTATCAGACCTTTAAACAGATCAAAGCCTTTCACCCGGGACAGAAGGCTTTGATTGCCAGTGGTTTTTCTGCAGGCCATGACGTCAAAAAAGCGCAGGAATTAGGGGCTGGCGCTTACCTCAAGAAGCCCTATACGCTCCAGGAGCTTGGCTTGGCAATTAAACAAGAGTTGCTTGCTTGTAGGTAGAAACAGAACCAGATCGGGGAAAATGTCAGAAGAACCACACTTCGGTTAGACGGAAAATTCTACTTTTTGTGCGGATCTACCAAGCAAAGAAGAGATCCGGCTGAAACGGCAGTGCCTTCGACGGCGTTCATACTGGTGACAATGCCTTCAATTGGGGACCTGATTTCGTTCTCCATTTTCATAGCTTCAAGAATAATCAACAGCTCGCCCTCTTTAACGGTGTCTCCCTGGTTTTTCAGAAGTTTCCAGATATTTCCAGCCATCGGACTCTTGATTTCCTGGCGTTTACCCCTCCCCCCAGCAAACGTCTTATCCAGTTTTTTCTTCTTTTCGTCGATAATCTGGATATCAAAATGGTCACCCTTGAGCATCACCGAATAGGTATCGTTGTCGACCTCATCCACATCAACCTCGTAGGATTGATTATCGATAATCAAGGAATAGATGTTTTCTTGGGCTTTGAAAAAATCGACCTCGTAATCTTCGTCGTTAATCCGCACACGGTAAACACCAGGCTTGGACTCTTCGACCTTGACCTGAAAAGCTTTGTCCTTGAAAGTTGCGATATAAGCCATTGATATGCCTCCGTTAACGATTTTTGAAAGAACGTATGCGACCGGACAGTTTCCAGGGATTTAAACCGCCGCTGTCTTCTTTTGTAGCCATGACCATCCGGGTATTTTGCTGATCGAAGCGAAACGCTTTGATGGCTGCGCTGATAATGGCGACTTTCTCATCCGGCCGTTCCCGACCCGCATCCTCCATATTGAACTTGGTGTCAATGAAGTCGGTGTCGAAATCGCCACCGATAAAGTGCTCATTCAACATGACCCGTGCATGGAAGGGGATGGTGGTCTTGATGCCCTTGACGATGTACTCGGACAGCGCCCGACGGCAACGGGCAATAGCGTCCTCCCGGTCACTCCCCCAGACCACTAGCTTGGAAATCAATGGGTCATAGTAAATAGGCACCTCAAAGCCTTCGTACATGCCGGATTCATCACGAATACCGAGACCGCCGGGAATGCGCAGGCCGATGATTTTGCCAGGAGTGGGAAGGAAATCGTTGTCTGGATCTTCGGCAGAGATACGGCACTCGATGGCGTGTCCGCGCATCTTGACATCTTCCTGTTTGATAGTCAGTTTCTGTCCGGCTGCGATTCGAATCATCTCCTTACACAGGTCGATGCCAGTGACCATTTCTGTGACCGGGTGTTCAACCTGCAGACGGGTGTTCATCTCAAGAAAGAAGAACTCTCTGGACTCACCCGAAACAATAAACTCTACGGTGCCAGCACTGTCGTAATTGACTGTACGGGCTGCGTTTATCGCCGCCTCGCCCATCCGTTTCCGCATCTCTTCGTTCATGATCGGACTTGGGGCTTCTTCAAGAACCTTCTGGTGACGGCGCTGGATGGAACATTCGCGCTCACCGACGTGGATCATGTTTCCATGTTTATCACCGAGAACCTGAATTTCGATATGTCGGGGACTCTCTATGTAGCGCTCCATATAGATTGCATCGTCGTTGAAAGACTTGATCGACTCACTCTTGGTGGCGCGGAAAGCGTCCAACAACTCTTCTGGTCGGTCGACCTTACGCATCCCCTTACCGCCACCGCCGGCCGCGGCTTTGAGCATCAGAGGGTAGCCAATCTTTTCGGACCACTCCTGGCAATGTTTTTCATCGAGCAGGTTCTCCTTCATTCCCGGCACCAGCGGCACATTTATCTCGGCCACGGCAACCCGGGAGGTGGTCTTGTTGCCCATGATGCGGATGGCCTGGGGATTAGGGCCGATAAAAACAATGCCATTCTTGGCGCACAATTCTGCAAATTCGGCGTTTTCTGAGAGGAAACCGTAGCCCGGGTGGATGGCATCAACCTTCGATTTTCTGGCAACCTCGATGATCTTATCCATTACCAGATAAGACTGGTTCGAAGGCGCAGGGCCAATGCAGTAGGCCTCATCGGCTACGCGGACATGCAGACTGGCACGATCCACTTCGGAGTAGACGGCCACGGTCGTTATACCGAGCTCTTTACAGGCCCGGACCACCCGAACGGCAATTTCACCGCGATTCGCAATCAGGACTTTTTTGAACATAGTGTGATCTCCTCCAAGAGAAAAAAGCTTGATTGACGACTAAAGTGGAATATTACCGTGCTTGCGCGGTGGATTGATGTCCCGCTTGTTCTTCAGCATTTCCAGGGCACGGATCAGCTTGGGCCGGGTTTCAGTCGGATCGATAACCTCATCGACATACCCCAACTCGGCAGCATTATAGGGGCTGGCAAACTTGTCGCGGTAATCTGCCACCAATTCATTACGGGTCGCTTCGGGGTCCTCTGCGTTAGCCATTTTATCGCGGTGAATGATGCTGACAGCTCCTTCTGGACCCATGACGGCGATTTCAGCAGTGGGAAAAGAAAAAATGTAATCGGCGCGGATGTGTTTCGAATTCATGACACAATAGGCTCCTCCGTAAGCTTTGCGGGTAATAACCGTGAGCTTGGGAACGGTTGCTTCGGCCATAGCATAAAGTAACTTGGCACCATGCTTGATAATCCCGCCCAATTCCTGCTGAACCCCCGGCATGAATCCGGGAACGTCCTCGAAAATGACCAGTGGGATATTGAAAGCATCGCAGAAACGGATGAACCGGGCCCCCTTCACGGAGGAGTCGGAGTCCAGAGCTCCGGCCAGGAAGTTCGGCTGATTGGCAATAATACCGACCGGGCGGCCATTCAAACGGGCGAAACCGATCAGAATATTCTTGGCGTAGTGTTCCTGAACTTCGAAGAAATACTGATCATCCACCACAGCTGTGATGATTTTTTTCATGTCATAGGGGCTGTTGGGATTGACGGGGACCACATCTTTTAGGGAGGGTTCACTGCGGTTGGGGGCGTCGCCACAGGTTTTAATGGGCGGATCTTCCTGATTATTGAGAGGGATGAAGGAGAAGAGTTCGCGCAGCAGCAGTAAACAGCCTTCATCATCATCGCAAGCGAAATGAGCCGTTCCCGAGGTCTCGTTGTGGGTCATAGCACCACCGAGTTCCTCTTTGGTCACTTCGTCCTGAGTCACGGTTTTAATGACTTCTGGGCCGGTGATAAACATGTGGGATGTATCACGTACCATAAAGATGAAATCAGTAATAGCTGGAGAGTAGGCCGCCCCACCGGCGCAAGGGCCCATGATGGCGGACAATTGGGGAACAACGCCGGAGGCCATGACATTGCGCAGAAAAATATCACCATAGCCGGCCAGAGCCTGCACTCCTTCCTGGATTCGGGCACCACCCGAGTCATTCAGGCCAATGATCGGAGCCCCCATTTTCATTGCCATATCCATAATTTTACATATTTTCTCGGCGAACGCTTTGGACAGGGACCCACCGAAGACACTGAAGTCCTGAGCAAAGACATAAACCAGGCGATTGTCAATCATGCCATAGCCAGTCACAACCCCGTCGCTTGGGACATGCTGCTGGGCCATACCAAAATTAGTGCAACGGTGAATGACGAATTTGTCTGTTTCTTGAAAGGAGCCATCGTCGAGAAGAATATGAATTCGTTCACGGGCGGTGAGCTTCCCTCCCTGATGTTGCTTTTCGATACGAGTTTCACCGCCGCCGAGTTCTGCTTCGGCATTGCGTCTCTCCAACTCAGCGAGTTTATTTTCAATAGTCATTATTGACTCCTCTTGATCTGAGATTATTCTAGAAAGTCTAAAGTTTATTTTTGTGATTTAAATTTCAACTTTTTCGCGTTAGAGTAAGAATCAAAATCCAATAAAGAGGTAAGCCATGACCAAAGATAAACCGATCAAAACGACAGTGCCAACGTCCCTTCCGACAACCAAATCAGCTGATAACTTGCGCATTGTCACCTCTGCTCATCTCGCTACATCCTATCCCGAATTATCGGAATTCGAGTTCGGGCTCATCATTGCGTCCAATGCCTTCAGGAGTTGGCTTATCCGCTGTATGAATGCAGCTGGTGCCAAAGATATGGCGGTGCTTGATGTTTTGATCCTGCATCATGTCACCCATCGGGAAAAAGAAAAGCGCTTGGCCGATATCTGCTTCATTTTGAACATCGAAGATACCCATGTCGCCTCCTATTCCCTGAAAAAACTGGTTGCCGCCGGTCTGGTACGGAGCGAAAAGAAGGGCAAGGAGATGTTTTATTCGACAACACCCGAGGGGACAGCCCTGTGTGACCGTTATAAAGAGGTGCGCGACAGCTGTCTGGTTTCCAGTTTTTCTAAAACTGAAGATGAAAAAAAACAACTGGCCGACATGGCCAAGTTTCTCCGCAACCTCTCCGGTTTATATGATCAGGCCTCCCGGGGAGCATCGTCTTACTAGAGATCTATTTCCGGAAGCGCTACAATAGTGTAGCCAACTGCCTCCAATCCTTGCCGGACTTTCTCGGCTGTCTCAGCTGCATGCACATTGTCCCCGTGTACACAGACACTGTGAAACGGGGTTGGTAGGTATTTGCCATTAATGCTGACAATCCCTCCCTGCTCGAACATGCGCAGCACATGGTCTACACAAGCTTCGCTATCGTGGAGCACTGCACCGGGTTGGCTGCGGGGAACCAGTTGGCCTGCGTCGGTGTAGGTCCGGTCTGAAAAAACCTCCAAAGCTACGGGCAAGTCTGCCACAGTTCCGGCTTTTGCCAGCTCTGAGAGCACCGGTGCCAGCAGAATCATACCTCTATCATACTCCCGGATTGCTTCTGCAACGACCGTAGCCAGTGAGGCGTTTTCGCACGCCATATTATTGAGTGCACCGTGTGGTTTGACGTGACTGACGCGAGTTCCTGCTGCGCGAGCAATCCCATCCAGAGCACCAACCTGATAAAGGATCATGGCCTTCAACTCCAAGGCCGAGAGATGCATGGGCCTGCGGCCAAAACCCTGCAAGTCTGGAAAAGCCGGATGTGCACCGATACTGACCTTCTCTGGCAGAGCCATCTCCACAGTCTGAGTCATGACCCACGCGTCACCACCGTGAAAACCGCAAGCGACATTGGCCGACTTCACGGTTTTCAACAGCAGGGGGTCATTTCCCATCTGGTATGCACCAAAACTTTCTCCTAAATCAGCATTCAAATTTATCTTCATACTGCTATACCTTTCATTGGTGGCTCTCAGAAGAATCGAAAGGTTCTGGGATATTGAGGGCATCCACTACACCGCTTATCAGGCTGGAGCTATACATGGCCTTTATATCCATGACACCTTTCAGCGCCAAGGGTTCAACGCTGGAGAGCAGTCCTGTCAATTTTCTCCGGTGGGCCAGTAACAAGGTCTCTGCTGCTTCGGGTGTTATCGTTTCAAAACGTATCTGGCTACCGGGAGGCATAACAGCCAGTTTAGGCAAATCGACGGAACTCACAGTGGCAATTTTAGGGTAGCCCCCCACCGTTGGTCCATCTGCCAACAGGACAATCGGCACACCATTGCCCGGCACTTGGATCGCTCCGGGAACAATCCCGTCAGAAATAATTTCAGGTTTTTTGTCGGGGTGGTGAACTAGGATCGGACCTTCCAGGCGGCTGCCCATTCGGTCCGATTCCTGGCTCACTTTGTAGGTGCCAGTCAAAAAATCATGCAGTGCGGCAGCTGTGAAATAATCATCTTGTGGACCCCAAATTACTCGAATACTAGCTGGTAGATCTGATTCGGGAGCAGACTGTGTAAGCCCTAGGGTTGCTAAGTCGGACGATCGGGGAAGCTGCTGATCAGGGCCAGCATCAATGGTTTCCCGGTTAACCGCAAGGATGGAATCAGGCAATATTTTTTTGCCGGCGATCCCCCCAAACCCACCACGTAGGTACGTCGAGTTACTCCCCATGACCTGTGGCAGGTCCAAACCACCACTAATGGCTATATAGCCGGCCTTGCCGGACATCACCGACCCGACCTGCAAAGTGTCACCCGCCTCCAGGGTTACGGTCCTCCAGGATTTCAGGGTGCGCTTTACCTTGTCGCGGATCAATTTAGCAGAGAAGTCTCCAGCTAGAGCCAATCTCAGCGTTCCCTCATCCAGACGAAGGGTGGGGCCAGAGAAAAAAAACTCGATCAGCGCGGTATCTGCAGTATTTCCTGCCAACATATTGGCAACCCATGCCAGATCAGCATGGAGCACTCCAGATTGAGGTACACCGATACGGCGATAACCAAACCTGCCCTGATCTTGGATGGTGGCCAGGGTTCCAGGAGAGACGATCCTGATTCGCGTACTCACGCGTTGACCTCCTGCAGCAAGAACTGGGAAAAATCGAGGGATCCGGCTTGCATCGCCTTGGCCAGTTCTTGATAGTGAGCTTCTGAAATAGACTGAAAATCAACCCGGTCTCCGGGACCGAGAAGCGCCGGTTCTGAGCGTTGGGCATCAAACAGAGCAAGAGGACAACGCCCCAGCAGTTGCCAGCCCCCTGGACTCTCCCAAGGATAAATAGCAGTTTGCTGCCCAGTAATAGCGACCGACCCAACCGGAACCCGAACCCGGGGTTCTGTGTGGCGAGGCAGGTACAGCGCAGGGTCAACATCACCCATGTAAGGAAATCCTGGCAGAAATCCAATCATGTAAACCAGATAGGTCTGGCTGACATGCAGGTCGATAACCTTTTCCTCGGTCAGTCCCAAAGAGGCGGCCGCCGACTCAAGGTCGGGCCCATAATCCTCACCATAGCAGACCGGCAGGCACCAGTGGCGAGCGGATTGCTGGACGCTGGCTTCGGTTTCGCTCAGTACTGCGATCAGGCGATCCTGCAGTTTGGTTCTGGATAGGACCAAGGGATCAAAAATGACAGTAAGCGAACGGAAAGTCGGCACGGTCTCAATGACCCCGTTCAGTCGACCAGCAGTAATTTCCCGGGTTAATCGGACATCGAGAGCGGAAACAGCAGAAACTAACTGCTGGTCGATGGTCTCACCGAATTCCAGGGTCAAGGCTCTGTCACCTAAATTTAGAAAGCGCGGCTGTGGCATATTCTTCTCAGCTAACCTGTTAATTCGATGTTACTGACCAACCATGAGATTGGGCAGATATAAAACCAAGTCTGGGAAAACCGATAAAATGACAACCATCAGGATCATGATCAAAAAGAATGGTATCGTTGCCTTGATAATTGCACTAACCGGTTCAAACGCAATTCCCTGAATGACGAAAAGGCTGAACCCGACGGGTGGAGTAATCTGTGAAAGTTCTACCATAATGACTAGGAAAATGCCGAACCAGAGAGGATCAAAACCCGCTGTGATGATAATTGGTAAAACGATTGGCAAGGTCATGACGACAATAGAAATACCGTCAAGGATCATCCCCAGAATGAGGTACATAATGGCGAGGATAAAGAGCAGCACGTAGGGTGATGTATTCAAGCCGACAATGTAGGTACTAATTCCTCGCGCAATTCCGGTAAAGCCGACCACCTGAGATAAAAAAGCAGCTCCGGAAATGATTAAACAAATCATGCATGTTGTCTGGACGGCACTGAGCAGTGCTTCGCGGAAATTATCCCAAGTCAGACAGTGATACGCTATTGCCAGAATCAGGGCTCCGACCACCCCTATTGCAGCCGATTCCGTGGGCGTGGTGAATCCGAGGTAGATCCCTCCGAGGACCACAAAAACCAACAACAATATTGGAAATAAATCTTTTAAGGCCGTCATTTTCTGTGCAAAAGAGTATGTTTCATCTTTGTCCGGCACGATGCCCGGCTTAAGTTTTGCCTGAATAATGATGTAAATCGTGTACATGCTGGCCAGAAACAACCCAGGGATGACACCAGCGATAAACAGCTTGCCAATCGAGGTATCTGATAGTACCCCATAGATAATCATGATCAGACTGGGAGGGATGAGGAAGCCGAGGGTTCCTGCCCCGGCCAACGAACCAATAGCCAAAGAACGGTCGTATCCCCGCTTTGATAGCTCGTCCAAGGTGATCTTGCCAACGGTCGCAGTTGTCGCGGCGCTTGACCCTGAAACGGCTGCGAACAGGGAACAGGCGAAGACATTAATGTGCAGCAGGCGACCAGGGATACTCGACAACCAGGGCACAAGGCCGTTCAAAAGTCGTGTCGATATGGCCGTGCGAAACAGGATCTCACCCATCAGGATAAACAGCGGCAGGGCGGTCAAAACCGATGAGTTCATGCTGTTCCAGGCTGAATTGGCCATAAGCCCACCAATTTTGTCCCAGATCGACATCGACGGAGGCAGATTACTTGGGTATATCAGCAGCCCTGCAATACCGACCCCGAACAGAGTAAACCCGATCCAGACTCCCCCGAGAAGAAGCACGAGCAATACGGCAAACAGGCAGAGTGTTAGGATTAATGGTTCCGAGAACAAAACGGTAACCTCCTTACGAAATGCGCTAATAGTTGCAGCGCCAGCCCAAATAGACCGACTGCAACCATTATCTGCGGTATATAGAGTGGTGTTTCCGAGATCGAGTCTGCCAGCATGCCGTAACTGTAGGTGTCGTAGATCATGAGTACTGCATGATAGAAGATGAATATGGTGATAGCCATTGCGACCAAGGTTGCCACCAGCTCCAGATAGCGCTTTGGCTCGGGACTGAGCTTCGTCGTAAGAATGGAGATTCTGATATGCGAATCAGACTCCAGCGTGAAGCCAAGGCCCGCCATGACAGCGGCGACCATAAGGTAGCCACTGTATTCGTCGGCAATAAAGGTTGAGAAATTAAAAAAGGTACGACAGACAATCTCAACCACGATCAAACTAACTATTGCCAGCATACAAAGGGCAGATAGATACGCGCCCAGCTTCGAGAACGTATCTATTCCCTTGACGAATTTTTCCATCATTTAGAGTACTTATCCAAAATCGCTGCTACGTCTTTCTTTGACTTGGCTTTAAACCCGGCAACGATCTTTTTGGCGGCTGCATCCAGAGTCTCGCCGAATTCAGCACTCTCGTTAGAAACGACCATGCCATGCTCTTGAATCACTTTGATCCCCTCTTCATGACGTGCTTGAGAATTTTGCCATTGCTGCTTCTCTGTTTCGGCGGCGGCTTTCAGAATCGCATCTTGTTGCTCTTTGGACAGAGCTTTCCAATAATCGAGGTTTATGGTCACCATGTTGAGTGGGTAGGCGTAGTTGATCGCTTTAAATCCTTTGAGAACTTCCCAGAATTTACCGTTTTTAGACGATTCGGCTGAGGTAAGAACCGAGTCGATCATGCCGGTGGTCAAAGAAGAATAGACTTCACCCCAAGGCAGGGAGACTGGAGAGCCACCGAGTGAACGCAGGAATTCGGCACCATTTTTATCATACGTCCGGGTTTTGAGGTTTTTCAGGTCGGCTTTGGAATTGACAATGTTTTTTGTGACCAAACCACTCGGGGGCCAAGGTGCGGCGTAAAGGAACTTTTGCTTCCATTTAAGGGCAGATTTTTCATAAATTGGTTTGGTATCGCTATAAAGCTGTTTTGCTTCATCGAAGCTTCCGACCAGGCGAGGGAGAGAACTGATACCAAAGGCATGCTCACTGCCGGCAACGACGCCCATAAGGATGTCGGACATGGGGACTTGGCCGTCCTTAATTGTCTTGAGCAGTTCTGGACCTTTGAAACCAAGACTGCCACCAGGATGAACGGTAATTTGTACACTACCATCGGAGTACTTCCCAGCCAGCTTGGCAAATTCCATTGCGCCCATCGTATGGAAACTTGTTGCGCCATAGACTGCGTTTAAGTCAAGCTTTACCACATCCTTGGCCAAAGCTTGAGCTCCAAAGAACAACCCGACTAGCATCACAGTCAAAACACTCTTCTTTAGCATCTTCATTTCTCCCTTCTGATGTTATTGTCTATGAACATCCGCCATTCGGATGCCCTTTTTTAGTATTCATTTATGGACACCTTTCGCTCCCGCTAGGGGGTGGAGGTGTTCGTGGTCAATATTCTAAAATGGAATGAATTTTTACCTCTTTTGATTGAAATTACGTCGAGATTTAAGTTTTCAAATACGTGACACAGGCACCAGGTAAACCTATTAAGTGAGATCAGCAGAACATCGTTTGTTAATAGCCTAGCCATCTTCTCTCGTCATGTCAAGGCTATATTCATAATTTATCTATAAAACGTATATAAAATATTGTCGTATTGTCGTATTGTCGTATTGTCGTATTGTCGGATTGAAAGTTTTTCTTGCCCGAGGATGTTCAACATGTTAACAGAGCAAGATTTTTTTCTTGCGAGGTAAACTATGGTCCATCTGACTGATATTACCAAACAGCACGGCAATCGGGTGTTGTTCAAAAATGCTGGATTTCAGATTCTGCCCGGCAGTCGAACCGGCCTGGTTGGTCCAAACGGTGCGGGGAAATCGACTATTTTTCGTCTAATCACCGGCGAGGAAGGACTTGATGGCGGGGAAATCTCCTGTGCAAAAAAGACTGTGATTGGCTATTTTTCGCAGGATGTCGGAGATATGTCAGGTCGCAGTGCTCTGGAAGAGGTGGTTGCTGCTTCGGAAGCGACAGTGGCACTTGGGGAAGAGATCCGCAAGATGGAAACGCAGATGTGCGAACTGCTGCCGGATGATGAGATGACACAATTGCTGGAACGCTATGGCAATGTGCAGCAGGAATTTGAACATCGTGGTGGTTATGATCTGGAATCGCGGGCTCAAACGGTGCTCACCGGCCTCGGTATCGGTCCCGCTGACTATGATCAGCCAGTCGAGAGTTTCAGTGGTGGTTGGAAGATGCGGATTGCCCTGGCGCGGATTCTGACCCTGAACCCTGACGTTCTACTGCTTGACGAACCAACCAACCACCTGGATGTCGAGTCAATTGTCTGGCTGGAAAACTGGTTGGTGGATGAATACCAGGGGGCGCTGGCGATGACCAGTCACGACCGGGATTTTATGAATCGATTAGTCTCGCGGATTGTCGAGGTTGGTAACGGGGCGATCACCAGCTATGCGGGTAATTACGATTTTTACTTGCGTGAACGGGAAGTGCGGCGTGAACAGTTAGTTGCTAGCCATAAACGTCAGCAGGAAATGCTCGCCAAGGAAGAGGACTTCATCGCCCGGTTTGCCGCTCGCGCCTCCCATGCGGCTCAGGTTCAGTCGCGGGTGAAAAAATTGGAAAAAATAGCAAGAATTGAGCTCCCACCCGAACAGAAAACAGTCAAATTCGAGTTTTCCAAACCGCCGCGGAGTGGTGATGATGCCATCGCCATCCAATCATTGGCAAAAAACTGGCAAATCGATGGTGGAGTTGATAAACCGGTTTTCTCAGGGATTTCGGGAATGGTCAGACGTGGTGACAAGATTGCTGTGGTCGGGATCAATGGGGCGGGTAAATCAACTTTTCTCAAAACCCTCTCCGGGCAGACCGAGCCAAGCAAAGGGACGGTAACAATTGGTGCCAACGTGTTTTCCGGTTATTTCAGCCAACATTCCATGGAGCTACTTAATTCGAAAAAAACAGTTTTTGAGTCGGTACAAGATGCCCTGCCGCAGCTGACTATTGGCGTGCTACACAACCTTTGTGCGGCTTTTTTGTTTCAGGGGGATGATGTTGACAAGCGGGTTGACAAACTTTCTGGCGGAGAGAAGTCGCGACTGGTGTTGGCAACCCTGCTTGGTCGACCGCTTAATTTGCTGATTCTGGATGAACCGACCAACCATCTGGATATTCAATCACGTGAAGTTTTGTTGAAGGCGTTGCAGAACTTTGCTGGAACTCTGCTATTGGTGAGTCACGACCGGCATTTTCTTCGTTCACTGGTCGATCGGGTGTTCGAGATCGATCATGGTGCGATGATCCCTTATGAAGGGGGTTACGAATACTATCTGCATAAAACCGGGCGGGACCCTCAGGCTGTTTAACAGTGCTTCTCTTGCGTCCTAGTCGTTTCCCTGTGAGTTTTTGTTTTAGCTGTTTTTGGCAGTTATCTGTCTATTCGATCTCGATGCGATAGAACATGTCGATACCGCTTTCAGTGCCGATGCTCGATTCAACTTCCCAGGCTGGTGTGAGGTTGTAGCGAACCTTGACTTCGTTGGTGTTGCTGAACAGGGAATAGCCAAGGCTGATATAGAGGTCGGGGCTAATGTACTTGCCGGTGGTGATAATGGAGGAGTTGACGTCTCCATCGCCGGAGCTGATGTCGAGGACATCCAGCCCCAGTCGGCTTTTCAGCTGTTCCTGCAGCAGGACCGATTCTCCCTGCGACAGCAACGTGCTGGCCGCAGTCATCAGCAGGTCGGTCTGGCCGCTGTCGGCACCGATTGGCCGGCCGATGACGATATATGACAGAATGTCAGCTTCGGCCATGACCGGTTCTGAATAAAGCTGTACGATCGGCGCCTTAGGCGTGCCGGTGACCTTGACCCCTGCCTGTACCTCACCCGCTTTTCGCAGTGCCAAAATATCAAGAGTCGGCTGATCGAGCGGACCGCCGGTGAAAAAGAGGTTGCCGCGGCTGATGTCCAGACTGACGCCGTAGCTGGAATATTTCCCCTTGGCAACGCGGATCTCGCCGTTGGCTACCAGTTCCTGCTTGGCGGCCGACTGCAGCCGCAGATTTCCCTCCAATCGTGCATCTATTCCGGCGGTGTTAAGCAACACCCGCTCGCCGAGGACTAACTGCAGGTCGATATCATGCTGCAACTTTGGCTGGCGCGTGGACGGGGTTTCTCTGTCGACCACCAGCAGATCTGGGCTGTTGACGGCCTGCGCGGTTTTCTGCTTGCCGCTGATCAGCACATCGGGGAATTGCACCTGGCCCCGTATCCTGACGTTCTCGCCGGTTCCGTCAATCACCAGTTCGGGATTAGCATGAACCTGCAGTTCCGGCAGGTTGATCAGTTGAAAATTTTCTCCTTTGAGCTGTAGTTGGTAGGCAGCGGGGAACCAGTTCTGCAGTTCGAGCTGACCGCTTCCGTCGAGTCTCCCTTTGCCGGAGCTGAGTTGTAGTTTGGCAATCTCGACACGATTCTCGGCAAAATTCCCCTCCAGTTCGATTTCGTTCAACTGTACGCCGACGGTTGGGAGGAATATCCCGGCATCAAACAGATGGAAGTTTCCCAGTAAGTTCGGCTGCTGCCAGCTTCCGGCCAGTTGCAGGTCGAGTTTGAGTTGGCCATGACTTTCCTGAACGCGGCCGGGGAAAACGATCGACAATAGGCCGAGCTCCTGCAGATGGGCGTTCAGGTTGGCGTCCACTGGCGCGGTCTGGTCGAATGCCAGCGGCAGCCTTGCGGCCAGCGGCAGACCGAAGGCGGCTTCGATGCTGCCCTGTTCGCGCAGCTGTAAGTTTAGTTTTCCCAGCAGGCGATTCTGCCACTGCCAGCTGAGCTTGGCTGCACTGATGTCGGCACTGATAATGCTATCTTCTTCCTGCCAGTAAAAACGTCCCGCTCCGGTTTTAGCCTCCCCCTTGAGGCTCAGAGGCTCATCAGCTTGCCAGCTACCGATGGTATTCCAACCAAGTGTTCCGCTGATGTTCAGCTCTGGAGGCAGCCAGGGATGGAACATCTTCAGCGGGAAATCGCGCCCGGTCAACTGCAGGTCTCCCTGTTGTGGCCAGCTGAAATCGGCTGCTTGAGGTGAGGTCAAAACCCCGTTCAGATTGCCGCCATTCGACAGTATTATTTGCAGAGAACTGCGTAACCCCCGCTCATCCCAGTCGACCAGTATGTCACTGCTTGATAGCTTCAGGTTCAGCTGTTGGCGCTGCAATTCTCCTGCAACAGTGATTTTTCCATGAATCTGGTTTGATTGCCCGTGCTCAAGTTCAAGAGTTCCATGACTCACTCCTGAAATATGCCAATCAGCCAACATGGGGCGGAGCAAGGACAAATCCAGATTTTGCCAGCGGAGTTTTGCGGCACCCTGCTGCAGTTCCGGGAGGTAGTTACCCTGTAGCTGCAACTCGCTGTCATTGTCGCTGCGCAGCGACAGCAGGTCGACGTTTAATAGATTTGCGGAGAGAACAACCGGCACTGCCTGTCGTAAGTGCCAGTTGCCGATACGAGCATCAGCTCCTTGAAAGTTGGACAGTTCGCCGCGCCACTGCTGCTCAATCCAGCCGCCCCTGAAACTGGCTGAAATGCTACTTGGTTGCTGTGTAAGGTTCAGCGTCAACTGGTGGTTGTCGAGAGCTCCCTGGATATCTATCTTAATCTGCTCAATATCCAGCCCCAGTTGCCGATTGTGCAGCAGCCGTCCAATAAATTGCAGTTGCCAGGGTCCGGTCGCATCATCTGTTGCTGCCTGCAGGTCTAGTTTGCCAAGCTGCCACTCTTGGAAGGCCAGTTTTTCTGCGTCAGCATTCAACTCGGCGGAAAGCTTCTGGTTGTGCCAGCGGAGCCAACCGTTCCCTGAGAATCGTCCCGTCGCGTCGGCCAGCAGTTGTTGCAAGCGTTCGATCTGCCAGTTGATTGCCAGCCTTTTTCCGGGATTGCCGCTGGCCTGCAACAGCATGCCGTCGCCGCGTAGTTGTAACTGTTCGACCTGCAGGGAATTATCTTGTAATTTGATTTGTGCCACGCCGGACAAGGGCTGATTCTGCAGGGTAGAATCGTGTAATTGAAACTGCAACTGGCCCCGAAGTGGTTCTTCTGGACTCGCGTTAAGATCGGCCTGAAAATCCAGGTTCAGACGTCCGGCTAGCTGGGGGTGGATGTCCTGCGGATCGATACCTCGGCCTGTCAGTTGCGTCTTCAGTTGCCAGCCTTTTTTCCAGCCGATCTGAGCCTGACCGTCGAGTATACCGTTCAGCCATTCACCGTGCAGGTTGTTCAGGGTCAGTTGTTCGAAGTCTCCGGTGAAATCTCCTGCCAAGCTGGCGTCGGTCAGGCCTGTCCCATGATTTTTCAAGTCGAACTGGCCGCTGTATGCTTCCAGACCCCCCTTGATCTGTACCGTACCGGATAGTTGCACCGGTTGTCCGGTTTCTGCCTGCAGATCAATTTTGCTGAACTGTAACTGGCTGATCAGTTCGGGGTTGTTGCCGTTGAACAGCAAACTGCCGTTCGCAGTAATTTCCCCGGGATGATTGTGTCGGCTCAACTGCAGCTGTTGGAACTGTAATTGCTCCGCTGTTAACCCCAGTTCGGCCGCCGCTGCCAGCAACTTTCCCTCTGGCCCGGTGATGCCGAGTGTCGCGGATCCATGTAAAATTTGTCCGGCAGTTCCCGGCTTCAGGTCGATTTGTAGCTGCAGTTGCCGCCATGCTGCTGCTGAATCGCGCGCGTCGACCTGGGCGGCGAGCTTCAGCAATGGCAGGTTTAGTCCGCAACTGAAGGAACCGCTCCCTTGCAGGTCAGCGGTTTTAAGTATGAGTTCTTTGGCATGTAGGCTGCTGTTCTGCCAGAGCAGGTTGCCACGAAACAGTTCGATTTTCAGTGGTTTCTGGTCTTGCTGTTGCCAGCTGAAATTGTGTATTTCGACGTCGCTAAGATCGGCATGAAGCTGGTCCAACAGCCAGGGTGTTTTCGGCCAGTG
The DNA here is from genome assembly GCA_027858895.1 of Desulfuromusa sp. Lineage (GTDB taxonomy): Bacteria > Desulfobacterota > Desulfuromonadia > Desulfuromonadales > Geopsychrobacteraceae > Desulfuromusa. The sequence goes on from JAQIBX010000047.1 coordinate 16,143, forward strand.
GAAATCTTCCATTGATTTTTTCTGTTGAACTGCCGTGGATTTGATCTGCAGGTGTTCAACGCGCAGTTGACCTATTTCCAAGGTGAGATGCAGCAGACTGCTCAGTTGATTGTGCATTGAAAAATGACCGAGGTGAAGCTGTACTTCCTTATGGCGTAATTCAATATCGTCGAGCTGCAGCGTTCCGCCGAGTGTTCCTTCGATCTGCCCGATGCTCAGTTCAGTGCCCGTCCAGACAGGCAGGCGGTTCAGCACCCAGCGGGTTCCCGCCGGAGAATAGAGCAGCCAGCTCCCCGTGCCGAGTAGCAGCAGGGTCAACAAACCAGCAAGAACAACTGCGGACCACCAGAACCTCACCATCCGAACCCCACACTCACATGCAGCCGATATTTATTTTTAGCCTTGCCGATCTGGCGGGCCAGATCAAGACGCAATGGGCCGATGCGGGTGTAACGACTGACCCCGATTCCGGCGCCCTGTTCAAGTTCATAATCGGAAAGTGAGTCGAAGGCGTTACCGATATCATAAAAGACCGCAATACCCCAATTCGGGTTAAGGCGTTTTTCTAATTCAAGATTTGCGACCAGCAGATGCTTGCCGCCAATGACCTGCCCCTGATCATCTGTAGGGCCGAGCGACTGATAGCTGTAACCACGGACGCTACGATCTCCCCCGGCGAAAAAGCGCAGCGAGGCCGGCAACCCGTTAAAAGGGTCGTTGTGCCAGGTCGTTCCCCCGCGCAAGCGCAGCAGCAGGGAATATTGACGGGGAAGGGGGCGCAGGGCGGTTATCTGCCCGGAAAGTTGCAGCAAGCTGGTATCGGATAGCAGCGCATTATGACTGCCCTGCAATTTCAGACTGGCCTGTATGCCGCGGCGTGGGGTCAACGGATCATCGACCTGCCGCCAGCTAAGACGCACCCCTGGCAGCAGCATTTGTGATCGGTTGGTCTCGTCGCCAATCCGGGAGTGTTCCTGCGACAGGCGGACAAACAGCGAGCCGGTCAAACTTTTGCGGAACGATCGCTGGTATTCTCCTTCGCTGAACAGCTCGCGACTTAAGTAACTATCGGTTTCTTCACGATCGACACCTACGCGCAGCAGGGTTTGACTGTCAAGGCGATCCAGATCAGGAATAATGTAGGTGCTCAGGATCGATTGCTTTTTTTCTGCCAGCACCAGTTCCCCCTGCAGTTCATGGCCGCGATGTAACAGGTTCAGATTGCGATAGCGGAGTGACCCGCGCACTCCGGTGTCGGTTCCATAGCCGATGCCGGGACGCAACCGGTGACGTGGGGCTGGCTGCAGGTCGATCTGCACCGGCATCAAATCTGCCTCTTTCTGATCGGTCAACGGGTGAATGCTGATGCTGCGGAACAGGTCAGCATTGAGCAGGTTGAGCTGGGTCTGGCCGAGCTGATTGTGAGAGAAGTATTCCCCTTCACTGTAGCTGAGATAGCGATTCAGAAAGCGTTCCGGATAGCTGCCGCGACCTACGAATAAGGTTTTTCCGAAGCGGTAACGGACACCGCTGTCAAGTCGCAGAATGATATCGACCTTACGCTTGCCGCGATCGACCAGAATCTGATGTTGTCGAAAGCCAGCATCAAGATAGCCCAGATTAACCGCCCCTTTCAGTAGCGCAGTTTTCCCTGCTTCGTAAAGATCCTGGCGCAGAATATTGTCGGTTTGCAGTGGAAATTCTGCAAGTACCTGTCGCAGTTCCGGAAGGTCGGCACCGGGTCCGGTCAGATTAAGTTCGAGATTAGTCACTCGCAGAGGTTCGTCGGGGCTGATGTCAATATTGAGTTGATACTCTCCAGGTTCGATTTGCTCGATCAGGCTGCTGACCTGGCTGTGGAAATATCCGTAGGGTTCAAGGATGCCGCTGACCAGTTCTGGCAATTGCTTTTGGTAGCGCCGGAGCCAGCGTTTGTTGATCTCATCCCCGCTGGTCAGGGAGGAAGGGAGAACCAGGGCTGTTTCAAGGATTTTCTGCAGCTCGCTGTCGATGCCCTGAATATTTAAATACAGCGATTCAGCACTGCAGGGAACAGGTAACAACAGAAGGCAGAAGAGTAGCAGGTAGAAGAAAGATTTCATCGAAACGGGTGCCCTGGCGAACATGTTTGAAAGCTTTCCAGGAGGGCTTTACTCCTTTTCAAAGACAGAGTTAAAGATTATATTCTAGCATAAAATCAGGTTTACCCATTTAAATGAAATTCAATAGTGGCGTTAATCGTCCGGGCGGCCATGCTTTTTAGCTGACATCGCCAGGATATAAATAGCACCACTCAATAAAACAACAGCGCCTGAGAGGCTTAATAGTAGATAAATGTGAAAGGTATCGGTTACTTTTTGTACGTCAATGACCAAGTGCCGTGCAAGTGCGGTTATCGCAACAAAAATTAAGAATTCCACAGGCAAACGTTTCGTTTTGAAATACACACCAACCATGGCTCCCAGTTCTAGATAGATAAAAAGCAATAAAATATCTTTCAGAGCTGCATGGCCTTTTCCTACCATTTGGGCATATTCGTAGGCCGCAGACCAGACGATGGTCATAAGGATAACGAATAATGCGAGATAGTGAAAAGAGTCAACCAGAGTTCGGCCAATTTTTTCTATCAACTTCGGGGTGTTATCCATTCGAATTTACTCCAAATTTCTTCAATGTCGCGGGGGGTGCCTGATCAAAGTGGGAGAATTCCATGGTGAAACTCCCTTGCCCTTTGGTGGCACTGCGTAGTTCGGTCATATAGCCAAACATTTCCAGCAGCGGTACCGTGGCGCGGATGATATCCTGCCCCGGTCGTGATGTGATTCCTTCCACCTGGCCTCGTTTTTGATTTAGGCTGCTCATGACTCGGCCAGTATAGTCGGATGGAGCGATCAGTTCCAGTGCCATGACGGGTTCTAAAAGGGTCGGTTTGCCATTTCTTAAAGCATGGGTCATGGCTCGGCTAATTGCCGCTGAGACACCAAGATCTGTTGTTTTGTTGCTGTTGTAGGGAGCCTCAATCAAACTGAGTTGCAGGTCTGTCAATGGGTACCCGGCGATCTGACCAGATTGGCAGGCGGTGGTTAGTTTGTCCCTGATCAATTCTGCTAGTTCAGCTGGCCAGTCTTTTAGCAGTTGTTCAGGGATATCAATCTTGGTGCCACTCTTTCGCTCTGTCGGGTGGATTCTTATTTTGACTTCGCCATAATGGGTTTTTCCATCAATCTCTCGCTCAAATATTTCCTGTTGCTCTGTTGCACAGCAGATAGTTTCGCGATAAACAACCTGCGGTCGACCGGTCTGGGTTGCCACTCCAAAATCAGTTTTCAGACGCTGGACAACGACTTCCAAATGTAACTCACCCATCCCGGTCAACAGGGTCTGGCCGGTTTCTGAGTCTTCCCTGACGCGGAAGGTGGGATCTTCCCATTGTAGTTTTTCCAATGCCAGCGGCAGTTTATCGCGATCCTCAATGGTTTTTGGTTCAATGGCCAGAGAGACAACCGGTACCGGATATTCAAGTCCGGCTAACTGTAAAGGAAAATCGGGGTTGCTGATGGTGTCTCCTGTGAGAACATTTTTTAGCCCGGTTGCAGTGACGATATCTCCGGCAATTGCCAGATTGATCCTCTCACGCTTGTGCGAGTGCATACGAAACAGGCGAGCAACCTTTTCAATTCCCAAAGTGCGACTATTGTAGACAGAATCTCCGGGTTTGAGGCTGCCGGAATAGATGCGCAGATAGCTCAGTTTCCGCCCTTCGTCGGAAAGAACTTTGAAAGCTAACGCACAGAGATCAGCTGTGGGGTCAGTTGTCACTTGCCACGCTTCCTTTTTGTCGACTCGGATTGCTGTTGATGGTGGCATGTCGAGTGGTGAGGGGAGCAGGGCGCAGATCGTATCGAGCAGTGGTTGAATCCCTTTATTGCGTAGTGCTGAGCCAAGCAGAACCGGATATATTTCGCAGTCGATAACTCCTTTGCGCAAGGCGGGAAGAATCCGCTCTGCTGCAATCGGTTTTCCGTCCAGAAAATCATCGAGAATTTTCTCGTCAAAGTCAGCAGCGGCCTCGACAATCCACTCCCGATGTTGCTGAGCCACTTCACGTAGTTCCTCTGGAATTTCGCCTGTACCCAAGCTTTGCCCCTGATCGTCTTCAGAAAACAAAATAGTTTTTTCAGTAATCAGATCAATGATTCCGTGAAACTTTTCTTCACTGCCCAATGGTAGTTGCAGTAGTAACGGCGTGGCATCAAGTTGTTTCACCATTGACTCCAAAACTTGATGATGGTCAGCGCCGATTCGATCCATTTTGTTGATCAGGCAGATGCGCGGTACCTGATAACGGTTGGCTTGCCGCCAAACCGATTCACTCTGTGGCTGAACCCCTTCAACGGCACTGAAAATAGCAACAGCACCATCCAACGCACGCAGGGAACGTTCAACTTCGATGGTAAAGTCGATGTGGCCGGGGGTGTCAATCAGATTGAAAACATAATCTTTCCAGTGGCAGTTGGTGGCGGTTGCGGTAATGGTGATACCGCGTTCCTGCTCCTGTTCCATCCAGTCCATCACCGCCATGCCATCATGGACTTCGCCCATTTTATGGATGGCTCCGGCGTAGAATAAAATTCTCTCAGACACGGTGGTTTTGCCAGCATCAATATGAGAGATGATGCCGAAATTGCGCACCTGATTAAGGTCAGGGTTTGCCATGGGTTGTCCTTTTGAAAACTAAAACGCTCCAGATCTGAGCCGTTGTAGATGCTCTGTCCCAAGCTGGTTCAGGGTGAAATATTCTCGCTCCAGTTCCTCGATATAGAAATGATCAAGACCGCTGTTTGCCAGAAAATCATTGCGCAAATCGATATCGTTATTGGCAATAATCTCCGGAAGAAGCTGCCGTAGATAAATTGCTTCTTTTTTGATGTCGTAAATCACGGTCTGAAACAGTTCGGGATCCAGTGGTTTACTGATAATGCCACGCACCAACAGCTCATCATGTAATTCACTGCACAATTCATCTTGTTCAACCTTGGTATTGTAGCGTGAATAACGGGTGCGAATGCGGTCTTTGGCATGGCTAAGAACAATATTATGCAGCTTTTCCTTACTGTCAATCACCTTTAACTCAGCGGTTAATCTCTTCACTGTAGAAACACCCGCGGCAATTGCTGCCAACCCTTTTTTAAGGCAGGTCAGTTTCTGACGTCCAAAGCGCCCCAAGTAATGGTTCATTATAATATCTTCAAAAAATAGCTTGTCGAATAACCCTTTTACCAATTTGCTGAATTCTTGACGGCTACCCAACAGGCTTTGGAGAAGCTCTTCAGTTGGGCGGTAACTTTCCATGAAGGCAATCTGACTGATGTTGGTTGAAGTGCTATCGTAACGGTCAAAAAAGGTAATAATGTAGGAAAAATCTTCCAGCAATGACAGCGGGGCTCCTTCCCGAATTTGTTCATCAAACAACTGTCCAGTTTCCAACAGGAGCTTTTCAAAACTGTGATCATGGTTACGGCGCGCATGTTGTTTGGCGAATAGTAGTTGGATCGTGTCCCGCCTGCTAATTTCCTTACGCAACAGTAGGTCGTGAAGGATATCTCTGGTAATCGCGGTGTATTCAGGTTCCTGGACGATGTTGCTGCCTTGTGCTTTTAATTTGTCATCTAACGCTGACAAGAGGACTGTGGGGATTTCTTTTCGCAGGGCGAGGGTTTTAAGTCGAGTCAGTCGAGCATGTTGCTGACGATTGATATCCCCTTGCTGGTAACATTCAATCAGTACTTTTTTATAATCGTCAATAATCCGGTAATTATCCCGATGTCTGTACATCACATCAATGCTAATACGTTCTCTCTGGTAGGGATCAAGTCCCAGATTTTCAGCTAAATCCTGAAGAGCCGCCTGGGTATTGTTTGAGATTGAGCGGTTCCGGTAATACAGGGACTGAAACTCTTGCTGGAAGTGACGATGCTTGATAGCGGATAATCGAACCAGATAGATCGTGCACTGATCCGGCAGTTGAGCAAGTAACGATTCTGCCAACTGGGAATCATCCTGGCGGTTGAGATTAGATATCCGTTTTAGAGCTTTTCCAAGAGAGCGAAGAATCTGCTCTTGGCGTAAGCGATGTGTTTTAGCCTTCAATCCATTGATAAAAAAGAAATAATTATCAACGGCATGTCCTTTGAGAAAAATATCCTCATAACTCTGCTCAGTATGGTTCTGCTCGCTAATCTCTAAATGTCCGGCTTGATTATATCCAGCCCCAAGGAGTATCAGCCGGTTGAAGATGCCTTCCTTGCTCAGGTCTGAGACCGGTTGATCCACCCCAAACATGTATTCGCAAAATATTCCACCGTTTCCTATCTGGCGTAATCCGGTTGGGCTAAGAATAAGTTCGCTCCCCGGAGCAAAAAAACGCAGATTTTGATCGGCTACTTGAAAAAAATGCTGATGAGCGGTCCTGCAACCCGCGACGGTTGCGAAATACTCAATTTTATCATTGATTTTGCCATGTAGACGTAATTCTGTGTTCATAATATTATTTATTTCATCTTTTTAGAATCAACATAAAAACTAAACTTTTGGCCATCATGGGCTAGATTGATGCCGTTCGGAAGTTCCCGATCATGAACGGGATGATCAACCTCATGACTGAGGTGAGTGAGCAGGGTTTGTTTTGCGCCGATTTTTTGTGCCATTTCAACTGCCTGGGGAATGTTGAAGTGGGTCCTGTGCGGGGTAAAGCGTAACCCATCAAGAATTAAGAGGTCCAGACCGGCTAGAAGATTCAGAGAGCTTGGCGGAATGGCGTTGCAATCGGTCAGATAGGCAAAAGGTCCACATCGATAACCAAAAACTTGCATCCGTCCGTGTTGCATGGGAATCGGGATCATCTTCAAACCAAATAGGTCAACTGACTTATTGGTGGGATGAAGTTCCAGTCGCGGGATATAGCTGACAGGTTCAGACTTGTCAAAAATATAACTGAAACTGTTTCTGATGATAGCTAAAGTCTGCTCCGAACCGTAGAGCGGAATCGGTTTTTTTGAGCGTAGGTTGAATCCGCGCAGGTCATCGATGCCATGCAAGTGATCGGCATGACTATGGGTATAGAAAACGGCATCAATATGACGAATATCCTCGCGGAGCGCTTGTTGCCGCAGATCGGTTGAGGTATCGATCAGAATGTTGTATTTTCCATAACTGAGCAATGCACTGCAGCGCGTTCGATGGTTGCAGGGGTGGTCAGAAAGGCAGACAGCACAACGACAGCCAATCACTGGGATGCCGGTACTGGTTCCGGAACCGAGAACGGTTATTTTGAGTGTTTCTGTTTGCATTTTGACGTTATCCAGAAAACAAATAATCTGCAAATATTTTGTAAACTACCATTTTAATTCAGTTGTAGACAACAATTGTTTGGGGAATGGAGCAGATTGGAATCGTCTGTAAGGGGTCGCGATGTCGGAAAAAAATCAGCCTGAAATCAACAAGCTGTGTCGTCGCTGTATTCGGCAATGTAAGCAGCCGGACAGTATCGTTATGCTCGATTGCCCCCGCTTTCAGCCTCGGCCGTTTAAATCGGAAGAGTTGAAATTTAAGCAGTTGGATCTGTTTGATGAGGAATAGAAGTTTCTGTTGGTTTCACAAAGTGCAACATTGGTAGTGATTATGAGACCGGTGCTGGGTCACTCTACCTGATCCAGAAATTCTTTAAGCAAGGGGATATATTTTTCCGGCTCGACCAGAAATGAGTCGTGGCCATAATCGGAATCGATTAAATGGTAGTTGACCGGTTTGTTCAGTTGTTGCAGTTCGGTCACCAGTTCTTCGGTTTGATGCGCTGGATAGAGCCAGTCAGAGCTGAATGCGAACCAGAGTGATGGGCAATTGATTTGATCGAGAGCTTCGCTCAGGGAGTCGAAATTCCAGGCAACATCGTAGAGATCTAAAGCTTTCGCCAGATAAAGAAACGAGTTGGTATCGAACTGGTCGATGAAATTTTTACCGTTGTAATCGAGGTAGCGCTCAACTTCAAACTTGCCGAAAAAATCGAACATCCCGTCACGGACAGAAAAACGCCGTTCAAATTTTAACTGCATCGAGACATCTGACAAAAACGAAATATGCCCCACCGCTCGCGCCAGGGCTATTCCATCTGCAGGGGGATGTTCAGGTTGATAATTGCCTTTTTTCCATAATGGATCATTGAATATTGCTTGTCGTGCCAGGGCGTTCAAGGCAATCGCCATGGGTGACGTACGCCCGGTTCCAGCGATGGGAACAATAGAGCGTACCATCTCGGGAAAATGGATTGCCCATTCGATTGCCTGCATCGCTCCCATGGAACCACCAATAATTGACAATAGTGATTTAATGCCAAGATGGTCGAGCAGCAGTTTTTGCGCGCGAACCATATCGCGGACCATAAGAACCGGAAAGCTGAGGCGGTAGGGTCGTTGAGTACGGGGATTGATACTGGTTGGGCCGGTTGATCCTTTACAGGAGCCAATTGTATTGCTGCAGATAACGAAATATTGATCAGTGTCGAGAACTTTTCCCGGGCCGATCATATTGTCCCACCAGCCTGGTTTACGATCTTCTTCTGAGTGGAATCCGGCCGCGTGAGCATTTCCGGTCCAGGCATGGCCGACCAGAATCACGTTAGATGCCTCTTGATTCAGTTCGCCGTAAGTTTCATAGGCCAGGGTAAGGGGACCAAGCAGACGGCCACTTTCAAGCCGGAGTTCGACATTAAACTCTGCATATTTGGTGGTCACAATGCCGACGCTGTTACTCAAGCCACATCCCCTATTATGAGTGCCAACAAAAAAGACCCCTTCCATTTTCAGGAAAGGGCCTTGAGGATACTAGTTATCAATCGTATCTCAGGCACCGTCCCCATCTGTCCCCGGGTCGCTTTGTCATCAGGGCAGGAATTGGCACCGACCTTCTCCTTTTTACTGCAAGGAATGCCGGTTGCCGTGGCTTCAAAGGGCCTTCTCCCTCCACCACTCTGGATAAAGACGTTGTTCATGTTCGTTTGGACGCTGACTCTATCTTACCCGCGCGAGGTTTGTCAATTCTCCCCACAGTGATGGCTGCAAAAAGTCGGCTGTGGTTGTTTTTGAAATATGAGGTGAAAGGTGTTTAATATTAATGTTTGTTTGGGGAAGAGTCTTAAGCAAAAATAATCTTATGAGCGTTTGACGGGCGTTAATGAAGTAGTAAAATGGATATACAAGTTAGTTATATTACAGAAGGCTGTGGCAGCCTTCTGCTTTGCCCTGGACTCCTAATCCCTCCTGGATTCCAGGGTTTTTTTAATGCCTTCTCTCTTGAAAACCACTATATCCTGTAATCTTGTAAATCGAACTTTTTGTCTGGCCAGTTCACGCCTTTTTGCGAAACTATCACATGTTGTCATGTTTGACAGGCTGCAGCTGTTCAGCAATAAAAAAGGGGCGACAGGTAAGTCCTGTGCCCCTTTCCAGGTCGTTTGGATGTCATTCTGTTCTTAAGTTGTTTGGTTTTTCAGGAATTCTAATTTTTCTTTTTCCCTGCGAACCAGATCAGCGACACTATAGCGTTTAAGGACTTCAGCCATTTCGTGCTGTGCGTCATGCCAGACCTCGTGAGCAGCGCAGTAAGAATCACGGTGGCAGAAAGTGGTATCGACCAGGCAATGGTTTAGTTTTAACTGCCCTTCTTCGGCCTGCAGAATATCAAGCATGGTGATTTCACATGGATCTTTAGCCAGGAGAAAGCCTCCGCCGACACCTCGCTGTGAGCTGACAATGCCTGCCTTGATTAGTGGTTGAAGGATTTTAGTCAAAAATGCCGGGGTCACCTCTTGGGTGCGGCAGATATCTTTCTTCAGAACGATGGCATTCTTTGGCTGCTGAGCCAAAAAAATAACTGCCCGAATTGCGTACTCTGTTGCTCGTGTTATAACCATTTTTAGCCTCCCAAAGATAACTTTCCCGGTGATGAATACACCGAAGCTGAATGGTTGTCAATGGCCACTTTTGTTGTTATCGAGCAATCAGGTCGCTTGACAGTTGATTATTCCGGTTGCATCATCTTTTACAATGGATAGACGAATGAATAATCAGCTCAAACAAAATCAATTGGTTGCGCCTGCTATCGGCCGTTTTGCCCCCAGCCCGACTGGACCCCTCCATTTTGGGACTTTGCTGGCTGCGTTGGGGAGTTATTTATTGGCAAAATGCTCTGGTGGAAGATGGTTGCTCCGGATTGAAGATCTTGATCCGCCACGGGTTATCCCGGGGGCAGCTGATACCATGCTTCGGCTTTTGGAACAGTTAGGCTTTGAATGGGATGGTGAGATCATCTATCAGAGCCAACGTTACGAACGTTATCAGCAGGTTTTGGAACGGTTGCGTGGAGATGGGCGAGTTTTTGATTGCAGCTGCACTCGGCGTGAAATTCTAGCCAGCGCTCCACATCCAGGAGAGGAAGGTCCTGTCTACCCAGGCACCTGCAGAAATGGAGTTTGTGGAGGGCGTGCCGAACGTGCGGTTCGGTTGCGTGTTGCGGATCGAGATATCCAGTATCGCGACGGTGTTTTTGGAGAACAAAGTCAAAACCTGGAACATGATGTAGGAGATTTTGTCCTGCATCGAGCCGATGGTTTGTTTGCTTATCAATTGGCAGTGGTCGTTGATGATATCGATACCGGGATTACACAGGTTGTACGCGGTGCTGATTTGCTCTCTTCAACCCCGCGTCAGATTTACCTTTACCAGTGTCTTGATGTTGTTTCTCCCGACTATTTTCATCTGCCGCTGGCTTTTGGAGATAATGGTAAAAAATTGAGCAAGCGGAATGGGGATATTGGTTTGGTTACGGCAGACAATGGTGCACTTATGCTTTGGCGGGCATTGGAGTTTTTAGGGCAGTCGCCACCGCAAGAATTTTTAAATTCAACTCCGGCTGAGTTGCTTAGTTGGGGACGGGGAAATTTTCAACCTGTAACAATTCCAGCAGAAGACCGTCAAATTAGATTCTAAACCTTTCGCATTGGGACAACTTCTGCTACCTTTACAGACGGAACGATAAAGCTTCAGTCATGAAAAAAAATCAGGAGGTTTGCGATGAAAAAATGGTTGTACTGTATTCTTTTAGTTATTTTTCTGGCTGGGTGCGGTAGCGGTAAGTTTCAGGTGCCGAAGCAAGAATATCAGGCTCGAGTTCAAGTGCTGGGTGTTTTGCCGTTACTGGTTGACAATAATAGCTCTTTAAATTATCCGCAAAAAGATAACCTATTCAATATTCTTGCTCGCTCAGCTAACGGGAAACATGAACTTTTGGTTGAACAGCTGAAAAAGAAGAAGGGTTATTTTGATGTGCGCTCGCTTTCAGCTAGTCCCGAACTGACCGCACTGTCACTTTTGAGCGCTGGCAGCCGTCACGATGAAGCCGGGTGGCCACAAGGTTATGTTTTTGATGCTGCAACGGTGGCTGAGATGGCACGGCAGAATGTGCTTGATGCAGTGTTGGTGGTTGTTTTTTCTGGTGAACAAATTAAAGAAAACCGGCGTTCAAGGACGAAACTTGAAACTTTAGAAACTCGTTATGATGATATTCGGGCAACCGCAGCGGTGATTGATCGCAACGGCCAAGTTCTTTGGCAACTAGCTGGGATGGAGAGTTTCCAGGCGCTGGTTCTGCAGTATGCGGACTTTGACGAAGCATATTTTAATAAAACTGACCTTGTGCGAGTCAAAAATGTAAACCTGTCCGGGGTCGAACGGGTTTTGGAAGAAACTCCAAATAAGGATGGCGTGTCGCCTCTGCCAAAAATGTATAAAGATCTATTCGCTGAGATTGTTTCCGGAATCAGCCCAAGTTTGCTTGATTCTTTACGCTAAATGACCTGCACTGTTCTCTTAATTGGATTTATTTACGCTTCAAGGTTGACATGGAGAGATAAAGCGGGTAAAAGCGACTTAGTGAAAACATAAAAGCGCCTACCCGCTCTATTTCCTGCTGATGCAGGTTGGAAAATATAATTCCTCAAATTAAGATTCTGATAAAACCATACATATAATTATTACTGCCAAAAAAATGAGTTTAAATAGTTAATTATAAATACGATGCCTGCCTCAATTCTGACCCATTCCTGAAGAGTGCAACGGTTTATTTCCGTATGGGAAGCCAGTATTACTAACTTTATTGTAATAAATAGATCACTGATTATCCCCGTTTTGCTTACATATGGAAAACCTGTCAAGGTTTCCGTCTATGCCCTTAACTCCCGGGTTGGAGAACATTTATGAACCTGAAAGACCTGAAGAAAACAACAATGACTGCATTGATTGCTCTTGGCAAAGAGCTCAAAATGGAAGAAATCAGTGGAATTCGCCGACAGGATCTGATCTATTCGATTCTCAAGGCGACTGCTGCGGAAAAGAAAGCCATTTTTGGCGAGGGGGTATTGGAAATTCTGCCAGATGGTTTTGGTTTCTTGCGGGCACCGGATGCCAACTATCTGCCTGGGCCGGATGATATCTATATATCTCCATCCCAGATCCGGCGTTTTGCTTTGCGTACCGGTGACACTGTTGCCGGGCAGATCAGACCTCCCAAAGAGGGGGAACGCTATTTTGCCTTGTTGAAGGTTGCGGAAGTCAATTTTGAAGATCCGACAAAGATGCGGGAGAAGACATTCTTCGATAACTTAACCCCACTGTTTCCAGATGAACGACTCAACCTTGAAACGACTCCAGATAATCAAGCGACTCGGGTTATCGATTTGGTGGCACCGATCGGAAAAGGTCAGCGTGGCCTCATTGTTGCGCCTCCGCGAACCGGCAAAACTGTTCTGCTACAGAATATCGCCAATGCAATAGCGACTAATCATCCGGAAGTCTACCTGATCGTTCTGCTGATAGATGAGCGCCCGGAAGAAGTGACCGATATGCTACGCAATGTTAATGGCGAGGTTATCTCATCGACTTTTGATGAGCCGGCCAACCGACACGTACAAGTAGCAGAAATGGTTATTGAAAAAGCGCGTCGTCTGGTGGAGCATAAGCGTGATGTGGTGATTCTGCTTGATTCCATCACTCGTCTCGCCCGTGCCTACAACACAATTATTCCATCCAGCGGTAAGGTTCTCTCGGGTGGTGTCGATGCCCATGCATTGCATAAACCAAAGCGCTTCTTCGGTGCTGCACGGAATATTGAAGAGGGGGGAAGTCTGACGATTATCGCCACTGCGCTGATCGATACCGGGAGTAAGATGGATGAGGTTATCTTTGAGGAATTCAAGGGAACCGGCAACATGGAATTACACCTGGACCGACGTTTGGCGGATAAACGTACCTACCCGGCTATGGATATCAGCCGTTCCGGAACCCGGAAAGAAGATCTTCTCCTTTCAGTCGAACAGTTGCAGCGTATCTGGCTACTGCGCAGGGTTCTTTCTTCGATGAATACGGTTGATACGATGGAGTTTTTGCTGGAAAAAATGGCTGAAACAAAGACCAATCAAGAGTTTCTGGATTCGATGAATCAATAATGGCGGCGCAAAAATTGTATCTCAAGAGAATCAACAGTTTTGCCGGATAATTTTGCTTGCTCAAAACAGACAAAAATGCTATTTAGCTGGTTTGTCTGACGCAAATATTACAGACCTGTACAACAAGCCAGGTCGCTAAGGAGAAAAAGAAGATGAGAGAAGGTATCCATCCTAAGTATGAAGCGTGTTCCGTTCGCTGTGATTGCGGGAACACTTTTGAGACAAGCTCAACTCTCGGCAGGGAAATTCACACAGAAATTTGTTCTGCGTGCCATCCGTTTTACACCGGTAAGCAGAAGCTGATTGATACCGCTGGTCGGATCGAACGCTTCCGCAAAAAGTACGCCCAGGAATAGTCGGGTAGAATCGAAAAAAGCGGCCCGGTGGGGCCGCTTTTTTTTTGCTCAATATTTATGTGCTCGCACAAAGTGAAAGATTCCTATGTTCGCTAATTTGGAAGATGTTGTTGATCGTTTTCGTGAAGTTGAGGGACTCCTCTCTGATCCGGCAGTTATTTCTGATCAGAAGCGCTATCGTGAGCTTGCCAAAGAACATGCTGACTTGACTGAAGTGGTGATGGTTTACAGTAAATATAAACAGATCTGTAACGAAATCGAGGGAAATCGGGAGCTGCTTCAGGACAATGATCCAGAAATGAAAGAATTGGCCAAAGGAGAACTTCCAGGTCTGGAGGAACATCAGGCTGAGCTGGAAGAACAGCTGCGACTTTTGTTATTGCCTCAAGACCCTAACGATGAAAAAAATATTATCCTGGAAATTCGTGCCGGAACGGGTGGCGATGAAGCTGCGTTATTCTCTGCAGATTTATTTCGCATGTATACCCGTTATGCTGATCGAAACCGCTGGAAGGTTGAAATGCTGAGTGCCTCGGAGACTGACGGTGGCGGTTTTAAGGAAGTTGTCGCTTTGATCAGCGGAGAGCGGGTTTATTCCCGCCTTAAATTTGAAAGTGGCACGCATCGGGTTCAGCGAGTTCCCGATACTGAAACTCAGGGGCGTATCCACACCTCCGCTTGTACGGTCGCCGTTCTTCCAGAAGTAGAAGATGTCGATATTGAAATCAATCCTGCTGATCTGCGTGTCGATCTTTATCGTGCTTCCGGAGCTGGTGGTCAGCATGTCAATAAAACTGAATCGGCGGTGCGTTTGACCCATATCCCGACTGGAGTCGTGGTTTCCTGTCAGGATGGCAAGTCGCAGCATAAAAATAAGGCCCAGGCACTTAAAGTTCTCAAGTCTCGGATCTATGATCAGATGTTGGCCGACCAGCAAGCTGAAACGGCTGCCGATCGTAAGAATCAGATTGGTAGTGGCGACCGAAGTGAACGAATTCGTACCTATAATTATCCACAGGGACGTTGTACCGATCACCGTATCGGACTGACTCTCTATAAACTGGACGCGATCATGCAAGGTGATGTCGATGAAATTATAGAAGCCTTGATTACTGATCAACAGACTGCCCAGATGAGCCAGCAGGAAGGATAGTTTTTGAGCGAAACCTGGACTTTGCTGAAACTGCTGCGTTGGATGACCAATTATTTTACCGAAAAAGGGATTGATAATCCTCGTCTGGATGCTGAGCTGTTGCTGGCGTATACTCTAAAGCTTGATCGACTTGGGCTCTATCTCAATTATGATCGACCATTGCTTGCGACCGAACTTGAAGTTATTCGACCACTGGTCAAACGTCGTGGCCAGCGGGAACCACTGCAATATTTGATGGGGCATGTCGAATTCTGGTCGCTAGAATTTGCTGTGACACCGGCAACCCTTATACCACGTGCAGATACCGAAATCCTGGTGGATGAAGCACTTGCAAAAGCTGGATCAGGGGGACAATTGTTGGATGTCGGAACAGGCAGTGGCGCTATCGTTATCAGCTTGGCGAGCGAGCTTTTGAACTGGCAGATGACCGGACTGGATATCTCAGCAGAAGCGCTGGAAGTTGCGCAGCTGAACGTGGAGAAACACCAGGTCACCGCACGGGTTCAGCTGCTTCAGGGAGATCTTGCCGAATTGCCCTGTCAGAAGTATGATTTGATCGTTTCCAACCCGCCCTACATAGCCCATCAAGAATGGGACAAACTTATGCCAGAAGTACGCTGTTTTGAACCACAAATTGCGCTTCTTGCAGATAATGATGGATTGGTCTGTTATCAACAGCTCGCTTCCCAGGCTTCGAGTCGTCTCAAATCGAATGGTTGGTTGCTGGTTGAAGTTGGGTATACACAGGCTGAAGCAGTTAAAGTATTATTTTCGAATGCAGGACTTGACGACGTATTTATCCGCAACGATTATTCCGGTCACCCACGTGTCGTCGGTGGCCGTTTAAGCTAAGAAAGTAGGAAAGTTTTGGAAAAGATTGTAATCAAAGGCGGTATTTCACTGCAGGGAGAAGTACAGGTCAGTGGCGCTAAGAACTCAGCACTGCCGTTAATGTTTGCCACGCTGCTGGCTGATGGCCAGAGTGAAATCAGCAATGTCCCCAGTTTACGGGATATCAATACTGCCGAAAAATTACTGCGAGAACTTGGCGCTGAAGTGACTTCGCAGGATAACTGTTACCGAATCAACACCGGAAAAGTGAAAAGCGTTGAAGCCCCCTATGACCTGGTAAAAACTATGCGGGCCTCGGTTCTGGTGCTTGGCCCGCTATTGGCTCGTTTTGGGCAAGCCCGGGTCAGTCTTCCCGGTGGTTGTGCCATTGGTGCTCGTCCGATCAATTTACATTTAAAGGGAATGGAAGCGCTTGGAGCAAAAATTCACCTTGACCACGGGTATGTCGAGGCAACCGCAGATAAGTTGCGAGGAGCAAAAATTTCATTCGACATGCCGACGGTTGGAGGCACTGAAAACCTTTTAATGGCTGCGTCCCTGGCTGAGGGTGAAACGGTCCTTGAAAATGCCGCCCGCGAGCCGGAAATAGTTCAACTTGCGGAAGCCCTGAACAGTATGGGGGCAAAGATCGAAGGTGCTGGAACCGCAATTATCCACATCCAGGGGGTTGCCAGTCTGACGCCACTCAAGTGCCAGGTGATTCCTGATCGAATTGAAGCGGGAACATTCATGATTGCTGCTGCGATTACTGGAGGCAATATTCTGGTTCGTGGGGCGGTAAGGAAAGATCAGGAAGCTTTGATCAGTAAGCTGATTGAAACGGGAACCGTGATCCAGCCGGAAGCCGATGGATTAAGGGTTATAGGGCCGAAAAACCTGGCATCGGTTGATATTCGTACCAGTGTTTTTCCGGGCTTTCCGACCGATATGCAGGCCCAGTTCATGGCCTTGATGACCAGGGCGGTGGGGACGAGTCGAATCTCAGAAACGATCTTTGAGAACCGTTTCATGCATGTCTGCGAATTGCAACGGATGGGCGCCGATATCCAGATTGACGGACACAGTGCCACTATTCGTGGCACCGCTGCCATGACAGGTGCTCCAGTGATGGCAACAGATCTGCGAGCGAGTGCATCCCTGATTCTGGCTGGACTGGCTGCAGAAAATACCACAGAAGTTTCCCGGATCTACCATCTGGATCGTGGTTATGAAAAGATTGAAAAAAAACTGGCTGGTTTAGGCGCCAATATCCGGCGTGAGCAAGAGTAACCATGGCGTCGCAAAAAGTCCGCCTTGCTGGACGAAATTTTTGCTTAGCCCTCGTAGCCAATAATGTATTTAGTTATCATATAGTTACTTAAAAGGCATAAATAATGAGTGATTGGATCACCTTCGCCCTGCCAAAAGGGCGGATCATGCAGGATTCGATGGAGTTGTTCGGTCAAATCGGCATTACTTGTCCGGAAATGAATGAAACCAGTCGTAAGCTGGTATTTGAGAATCCTGAGCTTAAACTTCGTTTTATGGCCGTGCGTGCGACCGATGTGCCGACTTATGTCGAATATGGTTGCGCCGATCTGGGTGTGGTTGGAAAAGACACTCTGCTTGAGCAAGGAAAAAACCTCTACGAACCGCTTGACCTTAAATTTGGTTATTGCCGGTTGGTCGTTGCAGAACCGAAGTCGTTGCAAAAATCAGACAATCCACTCAATTGGTCAAACATTCGGGTTGCAACCAAATATCCCAATATTACCGAACGTTATTTTGCTGCCAAGGGAGTGCAGGTAGAGCTGATCAAGCTTTATGGTTCGATTGAATTGGCACCATTGGTTGGTTTGTCGGAGCGGATTGTCGATCTTGTTTCCACTGGGGGAACACTCAAGGCGAATAATATGGTCGAGGTTGAAACGATTGCTGAAGTCACCAGTCGCCTGATTGTTAATCGAGCCAGTTTGAAGACCAAGCATCAGCGGATCAGCAAAATTATTGATGCTTTGGAGAAGGTTATCGGTGATGAAGTCAAAATTTCACAGTAGATTGTGGAGCTCTTTATGATGCGGATTTTGAAATTCAGTGATCCCGATTTTGCCAAGCAGTTTCAGCGGATTGAGCAGCGAGCTGACGAAGTTCCCGATGCTATTGAGGAAACGGTCAAAGCTATCATTGCCGACGTGCGGCAACGAGGTGATGCGGCTCTGTTCGAATTGAGCGAAAAGTTTGATCGGATTGATTTATGCGCTGATAATATCGAAGTGAGTAAAGCTGAAATCGATGCTGCTATGGCTGCCGTGAGTGCTGAATCTCTGGCCGCATTGCAATTGGCAGCGGACCGGATTGCTACTTATCACGCCAAACAGAAGCAGGAAACCTGGCTGTCGACCGATGAGGATGACGTCCTTCTCGGGCAGCTGGTCCGCCCCCTTGACCGAGTTGGTATCTATGTTCCGGGTGGTAAAGCCGCTTATCCCTCATCGGTGCTGATGAATGCCGTTCCTGCCAAAGTAGCTGGTGTCGCAGAGGTGATCATGGTTGTGCCGATGCCGGGTGGGGAAGTTAATCCACACGTGCTGGCGGCGGCAAAAATAGCTGGAGTTGATCGGATCTTTAAGCTTGGTGGCGCTCAGGCAGTTGCGGCTCTTGCTTATGGAACAGAAACAGTTCCACGGGTCGATAAGATTACCGGACCGGGAAATATCTACGTAGCAACCGCCAAGCGGTTGGTGTTCGGCCAGGTTGATATCGATATGATTGCCGGGCCGAGTGAAATTTTAGTGATCAATGATGGTAGTGGAAATGCTGCCCATATCGCTGCAGATCTGTTGTCGCAGGCTGAGCACGATGAGCTGGCCTCTGCGGTTCTGGTGACAACTTCTGAGAAAATGGCGGTTGCCGTACAAAAGGAAGTCGAAAAGCAACTTCGGCAGCTCAGTCGCGAAACTATTGCTCGTCAGTCGATTGAAGATTTCGGAGCAATTATTCTAGCGGAAGATTTGGATGAAGCCATCAGCTTTTCCAATCGAATTGCTCCTGAACACCTTGAATTGGCGATTGATAATCCCTTTGAAATTTTGCCTAAAATACGCCATGCCGGAGCGATCTTTATGGGGCACAGCACCCCGGAAGCTGCTGGTGATTATCTGGCTGGCCCCAACCACACCCTTCCGACTGGCGGAACGGCACGCTTCTTTTCGCCGTTGTCGCTGGACGATTTTGTCAAGAAATCGAGTATTATTTCGTTGTCTGAAAGTGGGTTGCGGCGGCTTGGCAATGAAATCGTCCATATTGCTGAATTGGAAGGTTTGGAAGCACACGCGAAATCTGTTTCTATCCGGTTGCAGAAATAAATAATTTTCTGTAGGGGCGAATCTAGTATTCGCCCTGGGCAATCACAAGGATTGCCCCTACATTGAAGGAGGTCGCATGGCCCGCACAGCAAAAATTGACCGTGAAACCAAAGAAACAAATATCAGTATTGAGCTCAATCTGGATGGTTCAGGCCAACACCACATTGAAAGCCCGGTACCTTTTTTCAACCACATGCTCTCGGCTGTCGCCCGACATGGTTTTTTTGACCTGACGGTCAAGGCAACGGGTGATATTGAAATAGACGCTCATCATACGGTTGAAGATCTGGGCATTGTTCTGGGAGAGGTGTTTAAAAAAGCTCTGGGAGATAAAACCGGGGTACGTCGTTTTGGCCGGGCAACCATGCCGATGCACGAAGCTCTGTCCTCGGTAATTATCGATTTTTCCGGTCGCCCTTTCCTGGTGTTCAACGTTGACCTGCCCAAGGCAAAAGTTGGCGAGTTTGATACCGAACTGGTTGCCGAGTTCTTTGTCGCTTTTTGTAATCACTCCGGGGCGAATATCCATGTCAACATGGCCTATGGTGAAAATCTTCATCATATTATTGAAGGGATCTTCAAGGCTTTTGGTCGTGCTTTGGACGAGGCTACCGGGCTTGATCCGCGTATCCAGGGGGTGTTGTCGACCAAAGGAAGTTTGGAATAGATTTATTGGCTTCGATTTGATTGTTTTGAAATTAACCACATCAAAAGGCAGCTCAAAAAGATTGAGATGCAAGGCATTGTGAAAGCCTGAATCCTGAAGCGTAGAACTCTACGTTGAAGGATGAGGGGTGAGCATAACGCAGCAGATTGATCTTTTTCAGCTGCCGGAGTAATAGCACAATGATCAATATTATCGATTATGAGATGGGTAACCTGCGCAGTGTCGCCAAGGCATTTGAAAAACTTGGTTTTGCCGTACGCGTCAGTGCTGATCCGAATGATATTAACACGGCTGATAAAGTGGTTTTACCCGGAGTCGGGGCTTTCCGTGATTGCATCCATCATTTGCATCATGGTGGCTTTGTCGAACCGTTACTGGCGCACATTGATGCGGGCAAGCCAATGCTCGGAATCTGTGTCGGAATGCAGATGCTGTTCGATGAAAGTGAAGAGTTCGGCCGGCATCAAGGGTTGGGGTTGATCCCGGGGAAGGTGGTGCGTTTCCCATCCGGGATGGTGGAGAACGGTGAACGGCTCAAGGTGCCGCACATGGGCTGGAACAATATCGCTATACGCCAGCAGTCGCCACTTTTCCGCGACATCGAAACGGACAGCTACGTCTATTTTGTCCATTCCTACTATTGTGCTGCAGAAAATCAGGACGATATCTCTGCCAGTTGTCGTTACGGTGAGGTCGAATTCTGCGCTTCTATCTGGCGAGATAACATTATGGCTACGCAGTTTCATCCGGAAAAAAGCCAGGAAGTTGGTCTGAATATTTTTAAAAATTTTGGAGAATTATAATCGAAATTTGAACCACAGAGTCACAGAGGCACTGAGGTATCAAAAAAGTCAAAAACAAAATTTCCAGAGGCTCTCAAGCAGAAAAACAAATTTAGGTTTTCTCCGTGCCTCTGTGTCTCAGTGGTAAAAGGACTTGCCGAAAAATGATTATTTTACCTGCAATTGATCTTAAAGAGTAAAGACCTCCCCACTTGACTACCCTAAAATTCAACCCTAACTACGCCAGGCATGAAGGCGAGGACTGAGTTTTCACTCTACCACCTAACGTCGCAAATCAGCGGTGCGGTATTCCGCGTACGTTGTATTTGTCTTGTTTGCTTTGAATATTTGCTCGATCCACTCCATAGATTCTAAGGGTGCCGATTGAAAAACCGTGGATTGCTTTTTATGAATGCTTCAATCCACTGTTCAAGAAAGGATTCGTTTTTGGCTGTTTTGACGTAGCCGTACCCCAACACTGCGATTATCAACGCTCCAAGTGTATCGACGATTAAATCCCACATTGTGTCGGTCAAACCAGAAGGATCACCAAGCATCTCTTTTTGCATATTCATGCTGAAAAAACTATCCATACTAAATTCAAAGATTTCCCAGAGAGCACCCATTCCAACTGCGAACAAGAAGGCAAAGAAGGCTACAAAGCCAGGCTTCATGTGGACGTCAATATCTTCTGTTTCGTTTAATACATGCACCAATAGAAAACCAATAATTCCGAGCAAAATTCCAGAGAAGGAGTGAAGAACGATGTCCCACCACCAGAAACGGGTGTAATACCCACGAATTTCACCTAAAAATAGCGATGCAAAGACGAATACAATCACAAACAGCACAAACTCCGGAGGAATAAAGACCCGGAAAAACTTTTTCAGGAAGAGGGGAGTAAGTGTTATAATCAGGATTCCTGTTGTTATCAAACCTGCAAGCCACTGTTGATTCCAGACAGTAACCACAACCTCAACAAGCAAAATTATCTGGAGAACAAGAGTCAGTCGTTGATGTATCGTTAATTTGCGCACTCAGATTCCAACGGTTAACAACATAAATGCAATGAAGTGCTTTCGTAGTATCCGTGACATGGTGAATTTACCATGAAGCGAACGTCGCCAGCAGGGGCCGAAATGTGTGGCTATGAGCTTTCGGCTTCAGATTTTGGTTTATTTATTTTTCGTTTCTACCACCAATACAGGTAACTGATTTAACCTGTTATGAATGGCATGATGAATAAACGACAACTTTGTGCGTACCGATTGTGTTAACACAAACGGATAGGCATCATCCAAACCCATGCTGCGATTTAATGAATTGAGGATCACGGAGAAATCCATCCAGGCATCTAAAATATCGGCAATCGGTGTTTGCACAGAAAAATAGTATTGGTCTTGGGGTAATTGTAATTCGCCGACTTCTTCATTATCAACTGCATTGCCAGAAGTTGAACCGGTGATGGAAAAATTTTGTGCTGTCTCTAAAGTGTCGATGATGTGCATATAATGCGCCCAAGTCTCTGCCCAGTCTTCATAGGGATGCATGGTGGCATATTCGCTAATAAACGTTTCATGCCAATTTTCTGGAGCACCTTTCTCGTAATGTTGATCCATCGCTTTTTGGTAATCTAATTCATCGTCACCAAAATATTGTTTGCATAATGCGTGTTTTTTTGGAGAATTTGCAATTAATTGGTCAAAATAATAATGGCCCAGTTCATGGCGAAAATGCCCAAGCAATGTACGATAATGTTCGCCCATGGCCATTTTTGTATTAGAACGGGCGACGTCATCGGCTTCGGCCAAGTTAATGGTTATGTGACCACAATCGTGACCAGTAAACACAATTTCATGATGTGTTAATTTGCTGACAAAGTGATCATTCACGTTACGGTCGGTAATAAAATCAAAACTTAATCCATTTTCTGGATCTTGACTCATATTAAGTAACGGTACGGGTAATGCGTTTAGGGTATACAAAGCGCGGCGTTTGGCCTTTTCCATTTTTTTCCACAACGGAATATGGTCAGCAATAGTTAAATCCGGAATGGTTTCATTAAAACGACAAGCAAAACACAACACTTCATCTTTATCGGCAACGGGAACAAAGGTGTTTAAATTAACCATGCCATTACAGGCTTTGAATTGAGCATTGTTATCACATTTTTGATAACGAATTTCCGGCTGTGCTGCTTTAAAAAATTGCCCACTTTCTTCATCTAAATTGTAAGGCTCCACTTGGTTAAACTCGTCATCAGTCCCAACAGTTCTGTCGCAAGCAATACAATGGTTACTTTCAAAAAATAAAGTCGGCTGATTTTTGCAATGACATTGAAATGTTTTCATATCAATATTGGATTCCCAAAAGAAGAAAATTGAGCAGAAAAATCGCGATTCAGCATAAAAAAATCATCATCACAAAATTAATAGCGCAAAGATAGCATTATAAAACTTTTCTCTTTTATGAGTACGGACGGGAGCTGAGGAGCCCCCGCAGGAGAGTCTCTTCCAGCATTTTGTTCGGGACGCGTAGCGGACCGGAGAAAATGCGCTCCTCAGCTCCCGTCCGTTCGATCCGCGAAGCGGGTCGAACAACCTGCTAAGCGGCGTGTTTTTTACATTCGCTTTAGCTACTTGTTAGCAGCTTTTTCTTCAAGGCGCTCAACACCAGCATAACCAGCTTTTTTCGCAGAGTGCAGAGGG
This sequence comes from Desulfuromusa sp., assembly GCA_027858895.1. GTDB lineage: Bacteria > Desulfobacterota > Desulfuromonadia > Desulfuromonadales > Geopsychrobacteraceae > Desulfuromusa. The sequence continues at coordinate 39,560 of JAQIBX010000047.1, forward strand.
TGAAGCGAACGAAACGGCGCGAAAAAAGTCAGAGTTTATGCGTTTGTTATGCAGTAATTAGAAACCGCTTTTATTTGCGGGCAGTTAACATTATCGAGTTTTGTTATGTGCTTTTTGATATGCAGCCTCAAGTCCATGTTCGATAGAGACAGCAAGGGAAGAAGATTTCATCGCCTCAAGCCCCGCGGCTGTTGTCCCAGCATAGGAAATCATGTCGTTAACATGCTCTCCAGGTGAAGCTTTCGATTGTGAGAGAAAGACCCCGCTTGCATGAAAAAGCTGGCGTATGGCACGATCAGCAATCAGTGGGTCGATTCCATGTTTCAATGCGTATTTCACCATACAATCAGCATAGTAGGCAACGAATCCCGGCACAGGACCGGTTATTGCTGTGAACTGATCGATCTGATTTTCATCAGATACTTCGTCGGTCAGACCACAGGCTTCAAAAATCTTCTGGGTCCATTCTCGATCTTTGTCTACTAGATCGCTACTCGCACACCAGGGAGAATATGCAAGTCCGATTATTGCTGCTGGGTTCGACATCGCGCGGACAATTCTCTTGGTGTTTGTGTTCTGTTGGAGCTGCTTTATGGATACCCCAGCCATCACCGAAATAACCAAACGATCCTCTGCGTTGATATCGATAGCAGGTAAAAGATGGGGTGGAACTGAGATAATCACAATCTGGCAAGAATCGACAAGATCCTGATTGTGAGTTGTAAACTTTATTCTAAGCCCCTTTTTGAACAGTGAAGTATTGCTCGAACGGCTAGAGATCCATAGTTGCTCAGGCCTAAAATATTTATTTCTAAGCAAGCCAAGCGCGATGGCACTACCAAGCTGACCGGTGCCACCGACAATACCAATGGAAGGTACAGTTTTCATAATAAAAGGTTATCCTTCAATATTGCGTTTTTGCATATAATGGGATGCTAACGTCGAAACTGAATTTAACATCTCTTCATGTAAAATTTATAGGCCTAAGTCATTCCGAACAGCGCCCCGAGCTCGTCCTGATCGAGAAGATTGTATCGCTGCCTTACCTGCATCAGTTCAGTATAACCACTCTCCGGCCAGTCAGCAGGATCTTCAACAATTCCCGCCCGAACCATATTCAAATCGATATAGGTTAGACATCGGGCAAGATGGTGGTCGGTATCCACGGCGGTTGCATGATAGCGGTCTTCCCAGAAGGCGCCCTTGCGAGTTTTTCTCTGATTGAACTCTTGTGCGACTCTGCCGGCCACCAGTTGCATACTTTTAGGGATTTCGCCCCGACCGGTATCTTTCACCAACAGATGGATGTGGTTGGAGGTCACCATGTAGTTCAGAATACAAAGCCCATAGCGTTTCCTGGCTTCAAATAGCCAACGGACCCACGCTCTGCGGTCAAGCGCAAACTTGAGAAGAAAGTTTTGTTTGTGACATCTGTGGGTAATGTGCCAGACATGGCCTGGCAGAAAATAACGATTGGCACGTGGCATTTTGTCCCCCTCCATTTCACGGCAAAAATGACAATTCTAAGCTAGATATTTGGTTTTATTTTGTAATATTACCTTTATAAATCAGGGGTATGGCTAGGTCCGACCCCAGGCTCCGCCAGTTTGGTCCCTGTTTAGGCACCACAAAAAAGGAAAATATTCTTATTGTTGGTATGGATATCGGTTACTCAAACTTGAAGCTCGTATATGGTCGTGGCGATAGCAATCTAACCGTTCAGATTCATCCTGATTAAGAAATTTGTCAGATGTTGCTGCTACAATCACGTTGTTAATTCTTCAATCTTTTAGTTGGAGGGCAGATAACATGTCACAGAAAACGGCCCTGGTGCTGGATGATGACCGCAGCTTGCGGACATTGCTGACTGCAATTCTGGAAGAGAAGCAGTTCCAGGTCACTGCTTTTGCCGATCCTCTACTGTATCTGGATACTTTGGGGCGAGGTCATAATGAAAAAACCTGTCCTGGCTTTGATATTGTTCTGACAGATAGCCAGATGCCCGGTATGACTGGATTGGAGTTTCTTGAGAAGATAAGATCGACCGGTTGCCAAATTCCGGCACACCGCAAGGCGATCATCTCCGGAGACTGGCAAAAGCAAGACTTGGAGCAGGCAAGGAGCTCAGGCTTTCGCATATTCCATAAACCTTGTCCAATCGATCAGATCTATGCCTGGCTCGATGAAGTCAGTGGTCAGAACTCATAACAGAAATAAAATCACATTAGAGGGGGGGGCCTCATGAAACGACACATTATCGCAATCTTGATTCTGTTAATTGGAATCAGTACCACTGTCTCTGCCAAACTTTTATCCTCTGCAGCACTTCTAACCGCAGAGTCCTTTGTCGCGGCCATCGATAACGGGGATTTTCTTAAAGCCTACAGCAGCGCATCTCCCGACCTCCAATTGCTTAAACCAGAGAAACAATGGATCGATGAGCAGAGCCTGACTTTTCAGTTATTGGGGAAACCTTTGCATCGTCGATTGATGACGGTCGATGCCAGAGACATCTATCCCGGATTGCCTGATGGAAATTACTTGTTAGTCAGCTATCAGACCACGACCGAACACAAAGCAAAGGCGATTGAAGTCCTGTTGCTGAAAGAAAAGGGGGAGGAATGGATGGTTTGCAAGTACTCAATCCGCTAAGGTTACCTTGTTAAAAAATCTTTGCTGTTATTTTCTGATCAATAGCTGGAGTTCATGGTTAAATCTCTAGCCCTTGTCACACTTATCTTCATTTTGACTGTTAACGGCAGTTTTGCGGCAACCTTTACCGGCAAAGTCGTCCGTGTTCTTGATGGTGACACTATTGAAGCTCTGATCAATAAAGTGATAAAAGGGGTCAGATCTCTCTTTGGCTTTTCTTAAGTAACGTTTCGATCTTTTGAAAGTTTTCACGCACAACGCCATATTTGGGTGGATTTTGGTGATTCCCCGTCGTGAAAACAACAGCCATGTCTCATGGACATAAGAAGAGTCAACAGCAGACTTGACCCCTATGCTCTAGTAATATTTCCTTTATAAATCAGGGGTATGGCTAGGTCCGACCCCAAGCTCCGCCAGGTTGAATCCCTCCTTCGGGCTTGTTGATGAAACTATTGCGCCTCAACGCTAAGTTAAGCGGCGCGCGTCTTTTTGCGCGTCCGGCGACCATGGGGAGCGAACTTAAACGCCATGTTATGTTGCAGTGCTAAGTTGCTACGAAAACCTGTTTTTGATAATCACCTCATCTAGCTCAAGCTGACCCGGTCGTGCCCACGCCTCTTTTGTCCCCTTGCCAATTGCAACAAACATTGCAATCACATGATCGTCGGGAAGAAGAATAAGTTCAGCAACTTTTTCGAAATCGAAACCATCCATTGGGCACGAGTCATATCCCATCGATTTTGCGGTGAGCATTAATGTTTGCGCGGCTATACCACAGGATCTCATTGCCTCATCTCTCTGAACTTGATCTTTGCCTTGATAGTAATCATCGATAGCTGGAAGCATAAATTCCTGGACCTCTTTTGCGGCATTAATCCAGTATCGACTAGGCTGCTTCTCCCATGATTTCAGGTCGGCACATAGAACAATGAATAACGACGCATCTGTCACCTGTGCTTGACCCCAAGCTACTTCCCTAATTTGTGCTCTTAGCTTCTGGTCGGTTACCACGACATAGCGCCAATTTTGAATATTGAACGCCGTAGGAGAAAGCACGGCCAAAGACAGAACCTCATTTACTTCTTTTTCGGTCATACTATGGCTTGCATCAAATTGCTTCACAGCTCGACGTGAACGTATTGCATCTACTGTCTTCATACGATTTCTCCTTATTGTTTAAAAACATAACGTGGAAATCACCGGTTTATCCGGTGCATTTTATTGTTGGAATGAAGTGTCATGTCACTAAAATTCCGCCAATTCCATTATTTTTGTCCGGAGATAGCCAAAGCTAGGGGATGCATTATTATTCACATCCATATGTGGTGTGATTTTCTCAGCCCATATAGACTTCTCGGCCCCGATGGCTTGCCAACCTTTGATTGAAAGTGCCGCCGATCCACCTGGGAAAATGGCATCGGCAAGTTTCTCCCATGTGCCACAAATGGAATCATTAGCATATGTGTTCAGAACAGCATCTTTTGCTTTTGGATATGCTATCTTCATCGCGGGAATGTCGCCGAGAAACCATGCTTCACCTTCCTCTATGGCAACACAAAAACGTGTTTCGGGCTTTGGATCACATGCGTTGAGAATCGCATATAATTCTTCGCGGAAGGCTTTCAGACACTTAGCGTCCAAGTCGCAAATCAAGATCACCGCAGCAGGACAATTTTCCGGGTAATTGGCAAATGTATTTCCGTAGCCCCTCAGCAATTTAGGGAGTTGAGTTAATAAGATGCGTTTGCTTGTATCGGCATTGGCACCAAGATTTTTTGGGATCCGGCCAATTCCTTTATACGCATGAACTTTGAATGTATGCTCAAGGCCGATGAGCTTGGGGAGCAGAATATCGAGAGCCTTTTTCCCGGACTGGTCTTCAACGAGTATTTCAAAATGCATCTGATTACCTCGCATCCAAATAATCGCTGTACCAGAGCCCGCCCAAAGGCAATCCCTCCGCAACCAGGTTCTTCACTATTTCGTCTTCGCTTGCCCTCCGGATAATTGAAAAACCATCCGAACCCTTTTCCAGAATCCAGACCTCGGAAGGTTCCAAGGCATCAACCAAATACGGTTGATGGGTAGTGATGAAAACCTGAGATCCGCCTTTGCGGCCTGTCGCGTGTTCACGAAATTCCTTCGCTAAGGATTCCAGAAGTTTGTGGTACAAGCCATTTTCCGGTTCTTCTATGCATAAAAACGGCGGTGGTGTCGGATCTTCAAGCAAAAGTAGATAGGCGAATACCTTTAGTGTCCCGTCAGACATCTGTTGGGAATAAAATGGGTCCTGAAAGCCTTTGTCATTGAACCGAAGAAGCAACCGGCCATCGTTAGTCGGTTCCGTATCAATCTTGTTGATACCGGGAATTTTTTCAGTAATCTGGTTGAGAATCGTTTGGAAACGCTTTGGGTGCTCCCGCTCCATGAACTGCACAACATTACCAAGATTATCGCCATGGATGTTGAGATGCTTTTGGGGCCCGACGAGCGGCAGACTGCGAGCTGCATCCGGAGTGAAGTAACTGAGGTACCAACCTTCGATGAACCTGCGAAACGCTGAAATTCTCGGATGTTGTTTCAACGACCCCAGAGTTGCGATTCCGAGCTTGCGTATATCCTCAAGTTCGACCACCTCGGTTTCCTTGGACTCTTCTTTTGCTTCACCTGACAGAAAGGATCTCATCAGACCAAACAGGTCAAAGTCCCCCTGATTTTCATCGATTTGCAGACCTTCCTGATCCCCCTTCCAAACAACCCCCTTTCCACTATTCAACACAAGAAATGAAAAAGGCCACCCACGTTTTTGGCCTTTGCGCCTTTGCCTTAGACGCTCTTTCAACACATATGGACGGCTAGAACTATCTATATCAATTGCAATCTCATAAGTAATGGGCCGAGCATTTCCATCTTCCTTGTAATACACCTCGAATTCGATTGGTTCTTGTTGACCTTGTGCCCTAATTCTATTAAAGCCACCTCGACCGCGAGAGTCGCACGCCTCTTCAACTCCTGATTTCAAAGCATCCGCCAAGAAGCCGAATGCATCAAATAATGTGCTCTTCCCAACACCATTTTTGCCAATAACCGCAGTCATGGGCGTGAGAGGCTCGGCCTGTTGCTGATTCCACAGCCGGCCAAGAGTAACGTCCTTCAATGACCTAAAGTTTTTGATTCTGAATCCTTCTATCTTTGCCATAATTCTCCTCACATTCTTGCAGTCGGTCGGTCGTAACACATTAACAGTTATAACTCTTCTTCGAGATCCAGCGGGGTTGGTTCTCGCATTGTAACATCTAATGAATTTTAATAAAGATTGGCGATGCAATAATAATAAAAATGCCTATTAATATTGCGAATTTGTATTTGTCTGGTACCAATAGAAACATGATTATTCCAATGTGTTTTCGTGAGTTAATTCAGGGTACAACGAGTCTGTAGGAAAACCCAGTGCTCTGAATTTCGAAAAAATTGGCTTTCAAATTTGCCCTCTGCGCGACGATCTAGGAACGGGGTGACAATTGGCATTCCTGTTTCCTCATAAAAACTGATATTTACTGCATGTGTTGAGGTTTTTCTACAGTCTCAACGGTTGAGATAAGCGGCGGCTACGCGAACTTCGAGTCCCACAGAACTTTTCGAAAACCACGCCTGCATATTCCGTCCGCTTGATCTACGTGGTTATGTCTATTTTACGTCTGAAAACACTCTTCTTCCTTTGGCGCTGAGCGTGTAAAGTTTTCCGTGTTCTCCTTGTGAAGTTGTCGCTAAACCATGATCCATCAGCCAACTTATCATTCGTTTTACATCAGCTTCAGGTTGTTGTGATTCTTTCAAAAGACCACCAAAATATCTCCATGTGTATTTGGAATTATTTAATGCTTTTATTACTTTTTGGTCATTTTCATTTGTGCCGTATGCTTCAACTTTGGCCCGACCGTCACTCTCATGTTGGGTCGGCTCCGTTTCCTTTTCAATAATAGCCTCTATCTTTTCCCGCATCTCGGCTTCGAAACCAGCACCTTTAAATTTCTTTATTTTGTCAATATTCAGGAATGCAAGGCTTATCGCCCCTGCAAGTATTGATAACCCCATCTCCGCTGACTTGCCGAGAAGACCTAAGAAAAAACTACAGCCAAGGAGGACTATAAAGGAAGCAATCTGAAGGTTGTCTTTTGACATGATTTTTTCTTTCATTTTATTCCTAAGGCATAACGTTTCGTTTCAGGGGCGACTTGACCGCGGGAACCGCGGGAAAGTGGTCCCCTGCAAACGTTTGTGTACGCCCAGCATGGGCATGAACTCATGGGGTGCAAGTCCCCTGTTGGAAGATCACCGCCAGAAAACCATGTTGTGAGTATGGTGTTAACAACTAGCAAATGGCAAGGGCATTTTCGTGAGGAGATGTCTGAAGGAAGCCTGATGCAAAACTGCGGACTGATGAACAAGAACATCATAGTAGGCGTAGGCTGGAGGCGAGTTGGCACAAGACAACGAAGCCATGTGATCTAACGGCCGCCGTAAATGATGCAGTGGTGCAGGGAAAGTTCATGCTCTTATCTGGGGAGATCTGTTTAACTTGCTCTCGGTCAATTACCAGTAAGGCACTGGTATAGAAATGCCTTGGCTACCCGGCAGCCATCAACCGGGATAGAGCGAACATGATGGAAACCGATAGCGCTCTGTCAGGTAACTGCCGGGGTGATTAAGCAGAAGTCAGCAGAGACCATAGTAGCCAAACGCCTGTCGTAATGGACAGGACAAGGTGAAGGGTCGAACAGCAACCACAAGGAGGAGGAACATTGAACTTGAAGCTATCCCATTCCCCGACCGGGGAAGATATGCAGCAGCGTGACAATGGAAACCCAGCCTTGAATGACCACCTGCTCCAGCAGGTACTTGAGAGTACTAATATTCAGGCTGCTTGGAAGCAAGTCCGCCGGAATAAAGGTGCTGCGGGTATTGATGGTATCACAATCTTGCAATTTCCCGAATGGATACGCCCGCAGTGGCAGACCCTTGAGGGAAAACTGCGCAGTGACCACTATCGTCCGCAACCTGTCAAACGAGTCCGCATTCCCAAAGATGATGGGTCGGAACGTTTGCTGGGAATCCCCACTGTATTAGACCGAGTCCTACAACAATCCATTGTGCAGGTATTATCCCCCCTGCTTGACCCAACGTTCTCTGAGCATAGTCATGGCTTTCGGCCAAACCGCTCAGCACACGATGCGGTTAAACAGATTAGCCAATACTGCCAGCAGCAACGTAAGATAGCGGTCGATATTGATCTGTCAAAATTCTTTGATCGGGTCAATCACGATCTCTTGATGACGCTACTGGGACGCAGGATTGCGGACAAAGGGTTGTTGCAACTGATCGGTCGCTTTCTGCGCTGCGGTATCATGGATGATGACACCCTGATACCCAGCAGAGCAGGAGTCCCGCAAGGAGGCCCCCTGTCGCCTCTCTCTTATCCAATATTATGCTCGATGTCCTGGATAAAGAACTGGAAAAACGGGGTCACCGTTTTGCCCGCTATGCCGATGACCTGATCATTATGGTCAAAAGCCAGAGAGCAGGAGAGCGGGTGATGCAAAGCCTCACCCGATTTATCGAAAGAGACCTGAAACTCAAGGTCAACACTGAGAAAAGTCAGGTGGTACCAAGCTCTCAGTGTAAATTTCTCGGCTTTCGTTTCAGAGGAAAACAAATCCTCTGGCACCTCAAGAGCATGGACAAGTTCAAGCACCATGTACGAGAACTGACTAACCGCACTTGGGGCGTCTCCATGAGAACAAAGCTCAGAAAACTCAGCATCTATCTGCGTGGCTGGATCAACTATTACGGCATTGCCAATCAATACCAGCAGTGCATTGATTTGGATCACTGGATACGTCGCCGAGTCAGGATGTGTTACTGGAAACAGTGGCGAAAGCCCCGCACCAAAGTACGCAAACTGTTACAACTGGGTGTGCCGCTACGAGCTGCTATCAGCTGTGGCATAACGAGTAAAAGCTACTGGCGCAGTTCAAAAACGGCAGGTATCAATATGGGGTTGGGGAACAAGTATCTGCAACAACAAGGGCTGTTTGCCCTACGAGACGGCTGGATTACATTTCATCATGGTTGATGAACCGCCCTGTGCGGGGCCGCATGCAGGGTGGTGTGGGGGCTGGGGGAGAAAAACCCCCGGCTACCCGATTAGCCTGATTTTTGAATATGTAGTTAAATTTACTCTGGAAAATCATTTCGTGCATCAAGGTATTTTTCAAGATTGATCGCCATGTCGTAGTCTGCTGTTTTCCATGTTTCATAAAGTGGATCCCAGTAAAAGGCGGCAGTAATATTTTCTTTTTGCCTTTCCTCGCCAAGACCGAGAGCGGGGACAAAAAACCAAACTTTAGCAAATGCAAACAGCTCAGGCTTTTGCGCATCATTTTGATTCTGAAGTGAGTCCTTTAGCCACAACCAGTGCTTTTCGTCAACTTGCAGCAATGTGTTACGAGCTCTGTTCCGAGATATATTGAAGTTTTCAGGTAACCACCTGAGAACTTGGCCTTTTGTGTTTTCGGGCCGATAGATAATATAGAGGGCTCGTCGAATGTCTTCTGCTGTCCCGCCGTTGTTTTTGATGCCCCATTTGGTACTTACTTTTTCTGGGGAAATCTCAAAAATTTCAGGAAACAATATTTCTATCTCTGGAAGGTTTGCTTGCCGAAACTGCTGATAAAGTTGCTGCCTTTGTTCCGCGACTTCCACCCATGATTGGTATGCAATTATGGCCAAGACAATTGTGACACACGCTGATACAAGGGCAGATAGCGCTGTGATTTCAGTGTGGTACTTTCTGATCCAGTTATGTTTTTGATGGCAAGTTTTTTGATCCTCTTCGCTTGTTTTCATATTGGCTGGATCATTGGTTGCCATGATTTTTCCTCAGATCTAAATTTTTGCAGGCTAACGGGCCGGGCTGTTGAGCCGAGAATCGCAGTCAGCTCGAACGCCATTGTTATGAATTTTCTGCTTCTTGATAAATCGATATTCCGACCGCTTTGTACCTAGCAAACGGGTTTTCTCCGTTCCAATCTTCTGGCATTTCAATATTCAGTTTCGCATCTTTTAATTTTTGGTCTTCTTCATAAGTTATCTTTGTTACCACATGAAGTTGATTCAAAATATTTGAGACTGATTTAGAATTGACATCCTTAAGCCCCATTAATTTGTCACGGAGAATTCTAAAAGGTACTGTATGCTCATGGATAACCTTTTGATCTGGGTTCTTTTTTACAGAGTCCGATACAAATGTTGAATCCTTTTCCAGTTCATTAAGGGCATAGCGAAAATATGTAGACCAAACTCTGTTAGGTGTTCCCATTTGCTTGTGTTCCTGACAATCTTTGATGACCTTAATCATCATATTGATATGTTTATCTGTGTATTTCATGTTTTTGGTAATCCATAACGGTTCATGATAACCGGCGGCGATGCGAACTTGCGTGACCCACCGCAATCTGGTTTTGCTTTTTGACCAAAAGCAGAAGCGGCTTCCGTCCGGCTGATCTACTATTACCCTAATCTTTCAAAAAAAGAGGGCTCCTCCCTGTCATAATCACCGTAGTTCGGACGGCGCGCCTACGAGCGTGACCTTTGCAGATCCGCCAATTGTTTGCATGATCAGAGAGGAGCCCAAATGAATATTACCACTCAAAACAAGATTAATCATCCCGCAATTCTGGCTTTTGACGTC
>JAQIBX010000049.1 GCA_027858895.1 Desulfuromusa sp.
CATCGAAGTTGACTATAATCGCAGCCGTCGCCACAGCGCCAATGGGCATATCAGCCCAGAAGCGTTTGAGGCCAAACTTGTAGCTTAACTCGGTGTCCGTTGTTGATGGGCAAGATCAAGGGTCTACCAGATCGAATAAAACTAAAGAAACAAGAGATACACCAGCAAGTAATCCGGCATCCCTGTCGGGCAGCGGCTCAGGGTCATCACCCCTGAGCCGTTGCTGTTTCTGAATCTACAGCAACAATATGGTGTCTGTAAACCCTGCAAACATTAAAAATATGCTTTTAGTAGTGTTATTTTAAGGGTAGTGGCACTATTTGGCACAACATCTTGTGTCTATTCACCGGGACCACACTGTACATTGTCTGTTTGATAATTAGTTCCAGCGCCACAACCATAAAAACTTCTTAGTAATTCGCGGTGCGCGGATCTATGCTTTGTTCGGTGTGGGAATATATGAGTCGGATTGCGAAGGGTTAAGATCTTTCTCCACCCGCCGCCCTTCCATAGACTCCCGGTATGAATTATCGAGACCCGCTACAAACCAAGGCAGGTGACAGCATCATTGAAAAAGGCCAGATATATTTTCTGGGCGTTTCAAAAATCGGAATTTCAGTTTTGAAATGGAAATACACCTAGACTAGGTAGTTTTCAAAGCCAGTAACATGCGAAAAAGGCCGTCGGAGCATTCCCAACGGCTTTTCTGTTTAAAAAGATCTAAATTTGAAAATTGAGCACACCTGCTTATTGGACTGCACTGCAAGCAGGATACGCTTCGGTATAATCAAGGGGTTTACTTAACGTGTTGAAAAGCAAGCGCAGCAAACAGAATCCCCTTAGCTCTCAATGAGTTAAGGGGATTCTGTTTGCTGCGAAATCCTCTTTTTGCTTCTGCAGAGTTTTGCGCTCTCAATTTTTCGATAGCTAACTACTTATCCTTGTCTTTCTTTTGCATCGAGTTTGATATGAATTCAGCAAATTTTTCGATGCTGCCACGAGAACTTGCGGCTTCGAGTGCCTCCATGTATTCTGCCCTGGTTTCAAGCTGGATGACTGTCCATGGATAGCCACCGGAGGCGAGCATGGCATTCATCAGGAAGCGGCCCAACCTTCCATTGCCATCGAAGTATGGATGTATATAAACAAACATAAAATGACCCAACACCGCTCTTACTGCCGCATGCGGCTCCTTCTGGAGAAGATCGCAAAGCTCAGGCATCATATCTCGAACGGCTTCTGGTGAAGGCGGGACATGCGAAGCCTTCCGGATAAATACTTGGCCAGATCGGTAGCCGGCTAGGTCGTGAAGTTCAAGAAAACCGGCATCGACATTTGGAGCAAAAAGGCTCCGGTACCATGTTCCATGATCAGTACTGAATGCCTCTCCAGGATTCCCGCTGACTAAGATATCTCTTATCGTAGCTTTGACCTCATTATGCGCAAGCCAGTAGCCATGGGCAGCCATGGCGTCTTTTGCCTGTTTATCCGTAGCGCTATTTTCGGGATGCCAACCGCCCGTTGCCACCTTTCGAATAATCTCGTCTGTCACCCGATACCCTTCTATCGAGAGAGAGTGGTAAGCGTCAGACTGATATTTCTCCTCAACATCTGCCATGAAACGCTCTATATTGTGCGGAAGGCCAGGTTCGGGCGGAAACTTTCCGATGACACCCTTTCTCATGTCCTCCCACATTAAACGCATACGAAGGACATAGGGGGACTGCCGCCTTGAAAACTCCAACTCAGGCGGGTTAATGGCGAACGGATTTTTCTCAATGACAATATAGCCTGCAGTCCGCATCGTCGCCAAAATCTCATCCGCAATTTTTGGGCGCCCGACAGCCCGGAAAGCACCAGACAGTCGACCGGCCACAGTACTGTGGCCGCCTTTGAGCAAAACGTGGTTAATCTCTGATGCATCGGAGAGTCGATGTAGGGCAATTTGAACATCACGGGCATAATTTACAAAAAAAGCTTCAGGCACACGGGTGAGTGCTGCGGGCAGAGTCAGAACACGCACCCCATCAACCAACTCCACCTGTTCATCGGGCGCAAAGCTCTTTACCTTATAGTCGAGAATTGAACACTCGTCTGGCAAGCTCAGGAGACCATTCTTCCCTTTCGGGGTGTGGACGATGATCTGCTTCGGGTGTACGGTTGTCCCAGCGTGCAGTCGCAGGGAATATTCTGGCGATACATACCATTGCCCCCCAAATCGCTCGCCACAGTATCCACGGATAAAGTCTTTTAACGATGCATACCAAGGTGTGCTGATGCCTGCATCTTCGCCGGGGCGAGACGGCATGTACCACCCCTTGACAATTAATTGAAGGAAGCCAGCCTTTACGAGGCTTTCACGTTGCGAGCGGGTCAAATCAGTCGACCTGAGCACTGATTTGCCTGCCTCTTGTAGCCCTTTCAGGGCCGCGAGTGCATCCGCTAGTTTTCGTTGAGATGGCGCTGCTGACATGTCTCCTCCTGCTTAACTCGGCTAATCCTACATTCCATGACTAGACTATTGTGCGTTACCATGACTAGATTATTATGTTTTGTCAATGCTAGGTTATTGTGCTTTGCTATTTATAGGTTATTATGCAGTCTGAGCGCTTTCTGAAAGAACGAAAGTCGCCCTTGGTTGACGGGGGGCTTTCAACACGTTAAGCAAATCCCTTGCGATAGAAGACATGGGCCTTTTTAACGTTTCAAAAATCCTGATTACTCTTTTGAAATGGACTTTCGAGTAATCAGGCAATATTTCAAAACTAGTAAGTTGTGAAAATAGGGGAAAACTGAATTTGACCAAATCAGACAAAGATTTTCAGCTCAAGTTTGCACAACTACAACTTAGTTGCTATTTCAACCGATATGAACAAACCGACCACAGATTGGCATTTTTCGATAATAATAAAACTTCGGCCGCCTTCTCTTTCCTCTCAGTTCTAGCCTCGTAATAAACTATCAGATAATCACCATCAGGTAAGCCAGGGTAAGAACTTCTAGCCTTTATTGCTACCAGTTTTCTGTCCTGAACAGACCCTAGAAGCTCTACAGATCGCCCACGTTCAGCGATCCACTCTTGTCGTGAGGTTAATGTCTGTAACAGTAAAGAGCTGTTGCTGAACGCGGTTTGATATTCTTGGTTGTCGATCAGAGCAATAAACTGCTCCGCCTGATTGAGTGCTTGAGATGGTAACAGGCTAGCCGAACAGATGGAACACGACAGGACAAAGAGAATAGCAACAATCGATAGACGTTTCATGGAACCCCCTCCATAATTTGAGTTTATTTCATTATGAAGGTGGTATCTGACAGAAATCTGATTGTAAGGAATCAACTAAACCATCATGCCCTGAAAGTTTCTTTTATTGCTTATATATCAGATACTCTTACTCCAATGTGCGGCTTCTGAAACCACCCCAAGTAAGGCATAAATGGCACAACCTGATTCCGATCGGTCGGGCCGTTTAGCATATTTTGCTGTAAAGCAATCTTGATCCATCTAGGGAAAGATCACATAGAACCGGCGTGGGGAAGAGCGCTGTCCATGGGAAAGCGACACATAGATTTATATAATCTTACCATATATTTGAATATTTCCCACCAATCTCTCCATTGTTCAGATTCCTGTCAGGTTTCATTGATA
>JAQIBX010000179.1 GCA_027858895.1 Desulfuromusa sp.
TTTTTCGATTGGGACTCCCGGCTGCAATTTCCGCTGTGATTGGTGTCAGAACTGGGAGATATCTCAGATGCCACGAGAACAGCATCTTATTCTCGGCAATGAATTGTCCCCCGCAGAGATTGTTTCATCCGCAGTAAGCTCATCATGTCGATCGATTGCTTATACCTACACTGAACCGACGATTTTCTTCGAATATAGCTACGATATTGCCCGATTGGCTCGTAACGCCGGGATTGCCAATATTTATGTTAGCAATGGCTATATGTCGGCGGAGATGCTGGAGCTGTTTCACCCTTGGCTGGATGCGGTGAATATTGATTTGAAGGCATTTCGCGATGCAACCTATCGAAAACATGTTGGTGCCAGATTGCAGCCGGTACTGGACAGTTTGAAAAGACTCTCTGATTATGGCGTCTGGCTTGAAGTGACCACTCTGGTGATTCCCGGGGTTAATGATGATATCCGGGAATTACAGGACGTTGCTGAATTTATCGCAACTGAGCTGGGGCCTGCTACGCCTTGGCATGTCAGCCGTTTTTTCCCACAGTACAAAATGGCACAGACGTTGCCGACCCCACCGGAAACTTTGCATCAGGCGGAAGAGATTGGTCGTAAGGCTGGACTCAAGCATGTCTACACGGGAAATCTTGGCGCAGAAACAGATACAAGCTGCGCCGTCTGTGACAAGCTTCTGATCCGTCGGAACCGATTCGGGATCAGCAACTGGGTCGACAAAAGAGGTCGTTGTTCGCATTGTGGAACAAGGGTTGCCGGGGTAGGGATGGCGTCTGAATAAGAAAATAGGAGTTTACTGCTCCTGTAAGTGCTGTAAATAGCCCTCCCACTCAAGCGGCAGCAAGTTCTTCTTCTGATTGTTGCAATCCTTGCAGGCGGGAACACAGTTGCCTTTCGTCGTCCGACCTCCCCGAGCCAAAGGCACAATGTGGTCAAGGGTCAGGTCTTTGGGCGCGACCGGATGCCCACAATAGTGACAAACTCCCTTGGCAATTCTATTTTTCCACCAGTTTTGTTTGCGCAACGCGCGCGACTTTTCCCGTTCCTGTCGAATGACTCGGTCATCAATTTCAATATCTAAGCTCATTTCTTATCCCTTGCCGTTATCCCAATGCAGTGACTGATTATTGCACAATTTGCCGATTTATGCGATCTTGCCACGTTGTTGTTTGCTGCTGAAAATCTTTCTGGAAGAGATAACTTATGAAAATCCTTGTCGTTGGTTCCGGACAGGTTGGCTATTTTTTGTGTGACCGCCTTTCCCGCGAGGGGCACGAAGTTACCCTGGTTGATCGTGATGAAGTGGTCGTTGAGCGAGCTCAGGATCGCTTGAATGTTCTTGGCGTTGTCGGCAATGGTGCCAGCGCGGAAATTTTGGAACAGGCGGGCATTAAAGATGTGGATATCTTTATTGCCGTAACCAATATGGACGAGGTTAATATCCTTGCCTGCCTGTTGGCGCGTGAATATCAAGTTAAAATTTTGGTCGCGCGGACCAAAAATATAGAATACACCAGTCGTAAAGCAGTGCTTTCTAAAGAAAAGCTGGGTATTGACCTGCTGATCAACCCAGAAGATGCCGTTGCCGAAGAGCTCTCCAAGTTGGCTTGTAATTCCAAGGCTTTTGACGTCGCTGAATTTGCAGATGGGCAGATTTTGTTTCAGGGCTACCGCATCGAAGCAGAAAGCCCCTTGTGTGATTTGACTCTTGCCGAACTAGGTGAGTTGCGGGGAATGTACCGTTTTCTTGTGGTTGCCATAAGCCGGGGCAAAACAACCATTATTCCCCATGGGGATGATACGATTCAGGCCGGTGATCGGATCTATATATTTGCTCCTCAGCAAGAACTTCCGGCGCTCAACTATTTGTTGCAATCGGAACGACTGGATAAGAAGCGCACCCGCCGCGTGTTTATTCTGGGGGGGAGCCGTATTGGGTTGCAGGTTGCCCAAAATATGGAAAAACTCCATTTTCAGACTAAGTTGATCGAAAAAGATGAGGCCCGTTGTTACAGACTGGCAGAACTGTTGGATAAGGCGGTTGTTATCAATGCTGAAGGTTTGGATGTTCAAACCCTGGTGGATGAAGGGCTGACCGATGCTGATGTTTTTATTGCCGTGACCGAAAATGATCAAACTAATATACTGACCTGCTTGTTGGCTAAACAACACAAGGTGCGGCGGACGCTGGCATTGGTGAGCCAACCTGAATTGATCGGCCTGGCTTCTGACCTGGGGATCGATGCCTGTATCTCACCACGCCTGGCTGCCGCCGGTGCGATCCTGAAATTTGTACGACGTGGAGATATTATTTCTCTTACCGCGGTAGAAGGGAGCAACTCCGAGGTTCTGGAGTTGGAAATCGGCAAAGACAGCGGATTATTGGCGACCCCTTTGAGTGAATTACATTTTCCGCGTGGGGCGATCATTGGTGCAATTGTTCGGGGGAACAATTACGAGATCCCGACGGGCGAAAGTATGCTGGAAGCGGGGGATCGGGTGGTTGTTTTTACCCTTCCAGAAGGGTTGCAGAAAGTGGAAAGGTTTTTTGCCTGAATGAACCTTATCCTGACGTTACGTATTCTCGGGGCGCTACTGTTGTTTCTCGGGGGCTCTCTTTTTGCTCCGCTGCCATTCTCTTTCTATTACAGCGACGGTATCTGGTCTGTATATGTCCTTTCTGCGGTTATCTGCTTTGTTGTTGGTGGGTTGCTGTTCAGTTTTTGTAAAAGTTCAAAAGAACTTACCGTTCGAGAAGGATTTGCCGTTGTTACCTTCGGCTGGACCGTTTTTGCGGTGTTTGGTTCCCTTCCATATCTGATCTCCGGTGCTATTCCTTCTCCCCTTGATGCCATTTTTGAAACCATGAGCGGGTTTACCACGACTGGTTCGACAATTCTGACTGAAATTGAAGCATTGCCAAAAAGTTTACTGTTCTGGCGGTCATTGACCCACTGGCTTGGCGGGATGGGAATTATTGTTCTGTCTCTGGCTATTCTGCCGATGCTGGGTGTTGGTGGCATGCAGTTATTCAAAGCAGAAGTCCCCGGGCCGACAGCCGATCGTTTAAAGCCCCGTATTCAGGATACGGCCAAAATGCTCTGGGGTGTTTATTTCTTATTGACTATGATTGAGACGCTGTTGCTCATGCTGGGGGGGATGAGCTTCTTCGATGCTCTCTGCCACTCTTTTGCGACTTTAGCGACTGGTGGATTTTCGACGAAGAACGGTTCGATAGCCGCTTATGACAGCAGTTATATCGATGGTGTGATTACCCTGTTTATGATTCTTGCCGGGATTAACTTTGCTCTGCATTTTCAAGTATTACGGGGTAAGGGGAGGGAGTTTTTCC
Organism: Desulfuromusa sp.; assembly: GCA_027858895.1. Lineage (GTDB taxonomy): Bacteria > Desulfobacterota > Desulfuromonadia > Desulfuromonadales > Geopsychrobacteraceae > Desulfuromusa. Next base: position 3,368 of record JAQIBX010000179.1, read on the forward strand.
GGAGTGAAGAACTACGTGTTTATCTGGGGATTATTCTGGTTGCCACAGTGATCATTATGATCTTCAATTGGACTGGTGGAGTCTATTTCCATTTTGCGGAAAACCTGCGCTATTCCATATTTCAAGTCTCCTCAATTATGACAACCACAGGGTTTGGTACCACTGATTTTGAGCTCTGGCCGGTCATTGCCCAGTATATTTTGCTTCTTTTGATGTTTATTGGCGGTTGTGCTGGCTCGACCGGTGGCGGGATGAAAGTTGCGCGGATTTTACTTTTGTTCAAACATGCTCAGGTCCAGGTGTTCCGTTTGGTCCATCCTCGGGCGGTTCGATTGGTGAAATTGGGGAATCGTCCGGTCGATAAGGAAGTACTACAGGCTATTCTTGGTTTCTTTGCCGTGTTTATTGGGATTTTTGTGATTGGTTCAATGCTGGTCGCGGCCAGTGGCATGGATCTCGTGTCTTCTGCTTCTGCAGTCGTTGCCTGTCTGGCGAATATTGGCCCAGGGCTTGGCTCTGTCGGGCCGGCCGATAACTTTGCCCATGTTCCTGTTTTTGGAAAATCAGTTCTGATTGTCTGCATGCTGATGGGGCGCCTTGAACTATTTACCGTCCTGGTTCTCTTTTTCCCATCTTTCTGGCGTAAATAAAAATACGAAAGCCCCCATCGTCCTGTAGACGATGGGGGCTTCCCCCCTCCGGAACCTGCTAAATCAACAGGCAAATAATCAAAGATGTTCAAAGTATACGCAGCAGTTCTGACAAAAATCTGAATCTGCAGCCAAAATTGTAAAAAAATCTAAAAAAATTGGTTTTGAGCTTATAGCAACTGAATAAAGCCCATCTGCCGCCCAGTTATACCGTTTTCCCGCCGATGGGAGAAGAATAGCTCCGGGTGGCAACAGGTACATTCCTTAGCAATATCAATGTTTTGTGGTTTCAGGCCAGATTGTTCCAATTGTAACTGGCAACTGAGTGGGATATCTAACTGCCAGTGAGCCAGCTTGGTTTCTTTGGAAATTTCCTTCCAAAAGCCGGTTCCCAGCCTGAAAGCATCGCGCACTGGGCGATCAACTTCATAATTGTGTGCACCGATGCCCGGGCCGATGGCTGCTTGAAGTTCTGCAACCGGGCACGCAAAATGGCTACGAATGATCTCGATAACTTTTGCAACCAGTCCGTTTGCCGCCCCACGCCAGCCGGCATGTATCGCCGCGATAATTTTTTTCTCGCTGTGCCAGATCAATAGCGGAAAACAATCTGCAGTCAGAACCCCGATCATAATTCCAGGTTGATTGGTCACAATGGCATCCACTTCCACAGTCATGAAATGGCTCAGATCTGGGTTTTCCTCATCAATTAAGAGGATGTCCTCGCCATGAACCTGTTTAACCGTCAGCAGTTGATGTGGCGATAGGTCGAAGGCACGGGCAAAGGCTGCGCGGTTCCCCTCAACATTTGTCACTTGGTCATCGGTACCAAAGCCCAAGTTCAGCGAATTGTAGGGTGAACGACTGACCCCACCGTTGCGGGTGCTGAATCCCGCAACCAGGTCGGTTGGTAGTTGTTTCGGTTGTAAATACGAGATTTTACCCTTGCGGACAAGCTTCATTGAAGACTCCGTTATAGATATTTCTGATCTAAATAAGTGATGAGGTTTTGTAGAGTTTCGGGCATTTCGCTGGAAAATTCCAGATATTTTCCACTGGATGGGTGAATAAATCCTAGCTTCTGTGCATGGAGTGCCTGTCCAGGCAGTTGGTCAATCAGTTTTCGCAATTCCATATCTTGGATTGCTGTAACTCTGGAGCGGTTGCCGTAAAGTGGGTCCCCCACCAGGGGACAATTTATTTCTGCAAAGTGGACTCTGATTTGATGGGTGCGCCCGGTTTCCAGTTGCAGTTCGATCAGACTCAACCGATTAACATTATATTGCTTCAGCGTTTTCCAATGGGTTACTGCTCGTTTGCCGTTTCTGGCTTTGCCACTCATCTTTTTCCGCTGAGTCGGGTGGCGCCCAATCGGTTGGTCTATGATCCCAGAGCTTTTGTCTGGGCTGCCATGAACCAGTGCCAAATAGCGTCTATTGATCGAGTGATCCTTGAACTGGGCTGCCAGGTGTTGATGGCTTTGATCATTCTTGGTGACAACGATCGCCCCGGAAGTGTCTTTGTCAATGCGATGTACAATCCCCGGGCGCAATTCGCCACCGATGCCGGCTAAATCATGACAGTGGTAGAGCAGGGCGTTGACAAGAGTTCCGTGCGAATGTCCTGCTGCCGGATGAACAACCATACCTGCAGGTTTGTCAATGACAATCAGATCTTGATCTTCGTAAAGGATATGCAGGGGGATATCTTCGGGGATAGCTTCGGTTGGCTCAGGTTCGGGCAGGTTCACCTGGATTGATTCGCCACCTTTAAGTTTACTACTGGCTTTGGTAGCGACACCGTTTACAGTGATCAGGCCGCTATCAATCAATTTTTTCAGTTGTGAGCGGCTGATATCCAGCAGGCATTCTGACAAGAAAGTATCCAGCCGCTCAGCAGGGCGATCTTCTGGAAAGAGCAGCTGTCGAATTGAATTCATTTACCAGATCTGACTTTCGATCTTTCCTGCTTGTTTGATCATAACATCAACAATCGCCCGCTCGTAGAGGTGATCACGATTTTGCATCTCAGGAGAAACCCGGGTGAAAAAGTGCTCACGCCCTTCTTTCAGTTCTTCGTCCATCAGCTCAAAGATACTGTCAGTTTTGATCCCTTCTGACACCTTGTCCTGATTATATAAGGCAATATCTGAGACAATAGCACGAGCTAAACGAAACGCGAGATCAGGATTTTCTACCATTCTTGCCATAGCAATCAGCCTCCAATCCACTGATGAATTAATAATGCTGTTTTTTGTGGATTTAACTTTATTAATTTTTGTTCAAAATAGCAAGCCCTAACCTGTCTTTTCTGTAGATTCTGTGAAATATTGCTGGGTGTTAATAAAAGTTTATGCTAATATGCGTTAGGTTGATTTGTAAACACCAATAAATGTTGCATGGGCGCAACTTTTAATGGGGTGGCTGATGGGTGGAACATTTCAGGATATTAATTTCGATTTGGATAAGTTGCCGACCATGCCTTTGGTTGCAGTCCAGATGATGAAACTGCTCAATAGCTCTGAACCCTCAGCCGGTGCACTGGCCAAGGTCATTGCCAAAGATTCTGCGGTCTCTGCACGGGTGTTGCAAATTGCCAATTCTTCTTTCTACAGCATGTCCCGGCAAGTGACGAGCCTATCAACGGCTATAGTTATTCTTGGTGAACCAACTGTTAAAAGTCTGGTGATGGCCGTCTGTCTCCGGGGAATGAATCAATCTTTAGGCGATGTTGAGCGGCTGCTCTGGGAAGATTCCATGGTTTGTGCACTTGGATCACGCCATCTTGCCCGAAAATTGCTATTGGCTGATCCGGAAGAAGCTTTTATGGCCGGATTATTCCGTCATATTGGCCTCGTTGTCCTGAAAAATCAGGCGAGTACTGCGGCTGATTTTATTGTTAAGTCTTTGATGAAATCCAGTAAAACTATGGCAGAGCAAGAACGGGAAATGTTTGGTGCGACTCATGCTGAAATTGGGGCTGCCGTGCTGGAACATTGGAAGCTTTCAGAAGTTCTTTCCCTGGTGGCCATGCATCATTCTGATGTCGCGCTTGACGAAGTGACGGATAAAAATATTATCAACATCACTGGTTTGGTGAATATTGCCGGTCAATTGCCAGGTTGTTTCGGCATATTTGGCCAGCCCCGTGAATTGAAGCTTGAAGATTCTCCCGGTCGGAAGTTGTTGGATCTGGATATTGAACATGTTGAAGATATTGTTCATGAGTTCAAAAATATTTTCGAAGAAAATCGTAGTGCATTTCTTTCTTGAGGTTAACTGATGAACAAAGAATTACAAGAAATATTTACTGATTTAGACCTTCAAGTTGACCCTGTTCTGTTATTGAAAGCTGTTGAACAGAATTCCGCTACGATTGCGATTACCGATCCTGAAGGGACGATTATTTACGTCAATCCTAAATTTACCGAAATGACAGGCTATACAAAAAGCGAAGCCTTGGGTCAAAACCCACGAATTTTAAAGGGCCATGATGGTCTGACCGATTATAAGGAAATGTGGCAGATGCTCTCAGCTGGTCAGCAATGGCGGGGTGATTTCCATAACAAAAGAAAAGATGGTGAATTCTTCTGGGAACGGGCAGCAATTTCCCCAATTCTTGATCAGGATGGGAATATTACCCATTTCCTGGCGATTAAGGAAGATATCACCGACCGCAAACAGATTGAGATTGAGTTGGAGCGGTCAGTTGCCGCATCAGTTCAAATGGCAACGACCATGGAATTTCTCAATGCCGAACTGAAGTCGACTCAGTCACAGATGTTGCAGCGTGAAAAAATGGCCTCTATTGGCCAACTGGCTGCCGGGATGGCACACGAAATTAACAACCCTATCGGTTTCGTTGCCAGTAACTTGCGCAGTCTGGACAAATATTTAAAGAAATTGACGGGTTATCTGGAAATATTGGAGAGCAATCTCAAACAGCAGATTCCAGAAACCTGGGAGAAGATCAAGCCGGAACGCAAGAAACTGAAAATCGATTTTCTATTAGAAGATTGTGATGACTTGATTGCCGAATCGCTCGATGGTTCTGAGCGGGTACGGGTCATTGTGCAAAATTTAAAAACGTTCTCACGCGTGGATCAGGCTGAAGAACAATTAGCAAATTTAAATGGATGTCTGGAAAGTACCATTGCGATCGTCTGGAACGAAGTCAAATATAAAGCGAAACTTGAGAAGGATCTTGCTGAACTTCCCGATATCCACTGCAATCCGCAGGAACTGACTCAGGTTTTTACTAATATTCTGGTCAATGGGGCACAAGCAATAGAAAAGGATGGACTGATCAAGATTCGAAGTTGGCTGGATGATGAGTCAGTCTTTATCAGTATCCAGGATAATGGTAGCGGGATTTCAGAGGAGAACCGGGAGAAGATCTTCGAACCTTTTTTTACCACCAAATCGGTCGGTGAAGGGACCGGACTCGGTATGAGTATCAGTTACGAAATCGTCAAGAAACATGGCGGCGATATCCTAATTGACTCAGAGCTTGGCAAGGGAACCACCTTCACAATCAGGGTACCTTTTAACCGTGAGGAAGGAGCCCGATGAAACTAAGAACCAAAGTGATGATTATTCTGCTCGTCACCGTGATGCTGGCAATGGGCGGTAGCGGGCTGTTCTTCTTTCAACAGTATCGGAAGGCTTTTCGTCACTCTGTTTTTCAGTCGGTTGACTTAGTGGCGAAGAATACTGCTGAAGCATTAGGTAATTATTTATATAGGCAACAGATGAGCGCCAATCACATCGGTTCAATGCTGCCAACTGGAGCACTGGGACTAGAGGACTACCGGTGGGTTGAGGATTATTTTTTACGTCATGCTGAGGATTATTCCTTTTTTGGGAATGGTTTTTTTTTACTGGATACAAATGGAATACTTAGGGTGGATTATCCCTCTCACCCAGAATTGCGCGGTCATGATTATTCTTTTCGTCCTTACTTTCAGCGCACCATGGCAGCAAGAAAAGGGATTGTCGGGCAACCTTATCGCTCGTCACGTACTGGCAGGGGAGTTTTGACCTTCACCTCATACGTGGCGTCAGCAGATGGGACCCCGATTGGTGTTGTGGGCTGTTCGACCCTGCTTGAAACTGATGAGATTCTTAGCCAGATTAGGGCCAGGAAGGTTGGCGAGGGGGGCTATAGCTATGTTTATGACAAAAGCCGCTTGATGATTCTTCATCCCAAGGATGAACGGATGCTGACGCGCGATGTGCCGGTCGGGGCTAATAAATGGTTTGATGCTGCTATTGATGGGTTTGAAGGGCCGGCAGAGACAGTCAACTCCAAAGGAGTAAAAATGCTGGTTGCGTTTCGACCGGTGCCTGGGTCTGACTGGATTGTTGGCAGTCAGGTTCCTGCCAATGAGGCGTTTGCGCCTCTGATTGCCAGTCAGAGAAGGTTTATTGTATTTATTTTCTTGGGCAGTCTAGGTGCGGCAGCTATTGGACTGATTTTTGTCCGCCGCAGTATGCGTGATCTGGATACCTTGGAACAAGTGACCGCCAGCTTGGCCATCCCGGAAAGTGGAAGTCGCGATCCCAACGAAGCACTGGCCATTGAAACCGTTAAACTTAATCCGCTGTCTACTCATCCAGAATTTGGTCCGCTGACTAATACCATTGGAGAACTGTACAGTCGATTGGGACGTTCTCTGTCTGAAACCCAACAGATGGCAGGTGAACTGGATGATGCTTATCAGCAACTGAAGGCTACCCAGTCACAGATCTTACAGCAGGAAAAAATGGCATCGGTAGGGCAATTAGCAGCTGGAGTTGCGCATGAAATCAATAATCCGATGGGATTTATCACCAGTAATCTGTCGTCACTGAAACGTCATCAAAATAAATTAACCGCTTACGTTGAACAACTGGAGAGTTGGTTACAGGAGGAAGGATCTTCTGACATCCTAGCGCAAATGAAAGATCTGAAGAAAAAGCAGAAGATCAGTTATGTTCTTGAAGATATCAACGATTTGATTGAAGAATCGAGCGATGGTGCTGTTCGGGTTCGGGATATTGTGCAGAATCTGAAAAGCTTCTCTCGGATCGATCAAACTGAATTCACCCAGGCCAATATCAATGAATGTCTGGAGAGCACTCTGGCTATTGCCATGAATGAAATTAAGTACAAAGCCACCGTGGAAAAAGATTTTGGCGAATTGCCGTTACTTTCTTGCCATCCCCAACAGTTGAATCAGGTGTTTTTGAATATTCTGGTCAATGCTGCTCAGGCAATTGAGGAAAAAGGGGAAATCAAAATAAAAACCCAGGCTAAGGATGGAAATATTGTGATTGCCATCAGCGATAATGGCTCTGGTATATCAGAGGAGATAAGAGATAAAATATTTGAGCCTTTTTTTACCACCAAAGAAGTTGGCAAAGGAACCGGCCTGGGTATGAGTGTCTCTTATGAAATTATCAAAAACCATCAGGGCCAGATAAAAGTAGACAGCGAAGCAGGTCAAGGGACGACTTTTACCATTGAACTACCTCTTGACTGAGAGGGAGACGAATAATGTCGGATATGATTAAAATCCTCTGTGTTGATGATGAAAGGAACGTTCTGAAATCTCTCAGACGTTTATTCATGGACGAGGATAACTACGAAATTTTTGTTGCGGAATCGGGTGCGGAAGGTTTAGAGACTCTTGAAGCTGAGGGTGACATCCGCATGGTGATCTCCGATTATCGGATGCCGGAGATGACGGGAGTTGAATTTCTGCGTCAGGTTAACGAAATATGGCCGGAAACAATGCGAATTGTTCTATCTGGTTATGCTGATACGGCTGCGGTTGTTGAGGCAATCAACGAAGGGCAAATTTATAAATTTATCCCCAAACCATGGAATGATGAAGAGTTGTTGTCGACAATATCTTCAGCTCTGCAGCATCAAAAATTGCAGAGGGAAAACGAGATATTGAACAAAGAGTTGCTGAAGAAAAATGCCGAGCTGGAAAAAATTAACGAGAATCTGGAAGAGTTGGTGCTAAAACGGACCGAGTCATTGGACCTCCGCAATCGGGTATTGCAAGTTTCCCAGGGAGTATTAGACGTCCTGCCGGTGGTGGTTTTCGGTATTGATCAGGAACATATGATTGTTCATTGTAACGAATACGCCCGCGACTTATTCCCTTATGGTGGAATCGGTCCGTTTGGAAATGAGCGACAAGATGTATTTTCACCTGAGATTAATGCCTTGATTGATCGGCTGGAACATGAGCGTAAGCCGCAGGCAATCATTGAAGTCCATAAGCAAAAATTTCGGGCCGAAGTCAGACGCTTGCATGAAACCAAGTTACAGGGCACAGTATTAGTATTGATACCAGAAGCCTGATATTTTTATCTGTTAAAGATGCTTAGAAGGACGTTTATGAGCGAAATCGATCTACCGGAAAATGAGGTTAAAATTCTTCTGGTTGATGATGAGGTCAATATCACTAAGGCGTTGCGCCGGTTACTGATGGATGTTGACCAGTATGATATTCACATCGCTAACTCAGGGCAGGAGGCATTAGCATTATTGGCCGATGAACCCAATATAGGGGTGATTATTTCCGATCAACGGATGCCAGAAATGACGGGCGTCGAGTTTCTAAAAGAGGCTCGCGCATTGGTTCCAGACGCAGTGCGGATATTATTGACCGGTTATGCCGATATTGAAGCCTCAATCGCGGCCATCAATCAGGGCGCAGTGTTCCGTTATTTGACCAAGCCCTGGGATGATGAAACTTTACTTCAGGCCATTGCTGAGGCCGCTCGTAATTATCTTTTGCTTGCTGAAAACAAACGTCTGAATACGCTGGTTCTGAAGCAAAAAGAAGAACTGTATGAGTGGAATAATCGACTTAAACACAGGGTATTGGATCAGACATCGCAGATTCGCGCTAAGAGTGATGAGCTTGCTCTGGGTAATCAGCGGCTACGGTCTAGCTTTAATGAGACGATAGGAGCTCTGGCTGGAATAGTTGAGATGCGTGATCGACGAGCGCCAGGTCACAGCCGTAATGTTGCTGAATTAGTGACCGTGATCGCTGAAAAGCTGGGGCTACCTGACGCAGAGAAAAATCAGCTGCGTTCCGCTGGATTATTACACGATATTGGTAAAATAGGCATGTCGGATAAATTGCTCAGCAAATTGTTACACAGTCTTGACAGCAAAGAACTGCAGGAATATCAAAATCATGTTGTGCGCGGTCAGGCGGCAATTGATATGGTTCCTGCTTTACGTGAAATTGGCGTGTTAATTCGCCATCATCATGAGCGTTTTGATGGACGGGGATTCCCGGATAAATTAAAAGGTGATGCCATCCCCCTGGGCGCGCGGATTATCTGTGCCGCAGATATGTTCGAACGTAAACTCATTCAGTTCGCGAAGTCTGATGCCCTCTCTTCTGCCCTGAAAGAGCTAGAGTGTGAATGGGGAAAGTCTTTAGACTCAGGGTTACGGATAGCATTGGAAGAGGGTGCCCAGGAAGTCTATCGCCATCTGGATATTTCTGCTGAAGTTTTAGAGGCAAAGGTTTCCCCGAAAGAATTAGAGGTTGGAATGCAGTTGGGAGATGATCTCTACAGTGGAACCGGGGTTCTGTTGTTAAAGCAGGGAACCGTTTTTAGCGAAAAATCAATTGAGGCGGTTAATCGGTGCTTTATGATCGATCCATTTGAGCGGGATATCCGCGTACTGATAAAATGTTCTGAACCGGATTGAGGTGAGCGCTGGCATGTCTGAAGAACTATTCTCGGGAACGGGAAAACAGATTCTTTTTGTCGATGATGAGAAAGGGCTTGCATTGCTGGGAGCCGATTTGTTGGAAGAGTTCGGTTGTCGTGTGACCTGTGCTTATAATGGAGAAGATGCTTTACAGCTATTTCAGCAACAACCGAGTTCTTTTGATTTGGTTATCACCGACGTCTCCATGCCGGGGATGGACGGAATTGAGCTGGCACAAGAGATTTTTAGCCTTTCACCGTTGACACCGGTGATTCTTTGCTCTGGGCATATGCTGACGATGCAGGAAGAGGGGATGGATAAGACAAATATTTCGGCTGTTCTGGCTAAAACAGATGTCTTCAGTCAATTGCCAGGGCTGATCGAAAAAATATTCTCAGCTGAATAGGTTGGCCGAGATTGGAATACAAAAAAGCCGCCCTGTTTTTATTGCGGCTTTTTTAATGGTCTCGCCAAAAATCCTTTGTTTAGATCATATAGGTAGCGATCATCAGCAGTACGACAAAGGCAATAATAATAATTGATAACAGTGGAATTTTTGGCGTAGATTTTTGTTTTTGACTGTGGGGATTTTCGATTTTACCGACAACCGGAAAGCATTCAATCACGGCTCTGACATGCGGAGCCGATTTCAACTCTTCAGTTAAATCACGTCCTGCCCGATGTGCCCCTTCATGGTCACCATCTTTCCAGCGCTGACTGGTGCTGACATCATAAATTACGCCACTGACAGCAACATAGGCCGCACGGCCCTCTTCGCCATCAAATCTGGCGAGTTCTGCAATTGTCATCGATTTCTCCCTATCCTATTTGAAAAATAAGTCTGATCACATCCCGCCGATCAGAAAATAGCGTCAAGACCTGTTAGCATTCGAGTCAATTGATTCTGCCTTGATTGATATCGGACGCTACTTTATCACGAAAAACGATAAAATTATGCTGAATCGTCTTCCCGTATGCTCAAAGTTATTATCTAAAATAATCAGGATGCCGATCACGGGATTCGATCATGATCGAATCCCGTGTCGAGACGGGCTGACGATCATTTAGTGACAGGGACATCCGTTGCGTTATGCAACCATCACTTGCCCGTCAAGGAGCATCATGTGACTAAATTCGATGGAATCCTATTTTCTGCAGATGAATTTTTTACTCCGCTGTGCTAAACAAATCAAGACTCTGTCACTTACAGCAGAAAAACAAAGGGGTAAAAAATGACAAATGCTCATAAAATTGGCTTTATTGGCGGTGGTAACATGGCGGAAGCTATGATTAAAGGTTTGCTGTCTGGAGCTTTTCCAGCCGATAAAATTATGGCATCGGAACCGAGTGAGGTGCGTCGGCAACAGCTGGGTGAGGCGTTCGGTATTGAACTTGCGGAGAATAATCTAGTATTGATGGAAAAATGTGACATTATCGTTTTATCGATCAAGCCGCAGATTTTTGTTGAGGTTCTAGAGGAAGTTGCCGGCGTTTACACTAACGATAAGCTGATCATCTCCATTTTAGCCGGGGTTACTACTGCGGCGATTGAGAAGTTCTTTCAGGGAGCGCCCCGAGTTGTGCGGGTGATGCCGAATACTCCGGCTTTGGTTGGTGAGGGTGCCAGCGCAATTTGCCGCGGTCATTATGCCAGCAACGATGATCTTGCTGTGGTTAAGCAATTATTTGAATCAGTTGGTAAGGTTCAATTGATTGATGAGCGACAGATGGATGCTGCTACTGGATTATCCGGCTCCGGCCCGGCCTATATCTATACAGTGATAGAGGCGCTTGCCGATGGGGGAGTAAGGGAAGGTCTGCGGCGTGATATCGCTCATGCGTTGGCAGTACAAACAGTGGTCGGTGCCGCATTAATGGTACGTGAAACTGGTGAACATCCGGCAATTTTGCGTGATCGGGTTTGTTCTCCAGGGGGAACAGCGATTGCCGGTATCAGTACTCTGGAAAAGAATGGCCTGCGTACTACTCTGATGGAAGCTGTTTCTGCTTCAGCGGCCCGGTCTCGTGAACTTGGTGGAAACTAAGTTGCGGAATGCATCAGCATGATTGATCAGTTCTGGACCTTTTTTATTGCGATAACCTTATTGACTCTGTTTCCCGGTGTCGATTCGCTTTTGGTGGTCAGGAATACCTCTCGTGGGGGGTGGAAGGATGGAATCGCTACCAGTACCGGGATTTGTTCTGGGCTGTTTGTTCATGCTCTGGTTTCAGCGTTTGGTATCTCAGCTCTGCTTTTGCAGTCAGCGGTAGCTTTCAATGTTCTTAAGCTGGTCGGTGGTGGTTATCTCGTTTGGTTGGGTGGTTGCAGTCTGTGGCACGCGGTTCGGGGGAATAATCCTGTCAGATTGGAAATTCAGCCGGTCATGGCGCGCAAATTTCAATTACAGCGTTCACTGCGGGAAGGCTTTGTATGTAATGTGTTTAATCCCAAGACATTGCTTTTTTATATGGCATTTCTGCCGCAATTTATAGATCCAGGCCGCTCGCCGGTTCTGCAATCAATGTTTATGGCCGCTGTACATTTTATTATTGCGATGATCTATCAGGGAATATTGACGGTACTGGTCTGCCGAGTGCGTGGCTGGTTTAAGAGCAACCGGTTGGGCAGACTGGCGTCGGGCTTGACCGGACTTGTCCTGGTCTCTTTCGGTTTGCGTATCTTTCTCGAAAAACGAATCTAAAAAATGAAATAATTGTACATTTTGTAGCCGAAAGCGATTTGTTTTATTCGATTTTCTACTAGCACAGAATCCAGTCAGAGCATCTTTCCCCGGCTGGAAAAATAGCGGTTGTAGGGGTTGAAGGTTCTGCGGTATTGGCGGATTTCAATGATGGTGATGTTGATGATGCTGACGATTGGAACGCCGATGATCATCCCCAACACCCCGTAAAGTTTCCCGCCCATGACAATGGCCAGAATGACCCAGAGTGGATGAAGGTTGGAGGCTTTAGAAATAAGGATCGGAATGAGGATGAAATTATCGACAATGATCTGAGCGATCAGTAGATAAACGCAGAGAATCCACCAGAACTGTCCGCCCATCCCCAAGTCGACAAGCGCAATAATCAGTCCAGGAAGCATCCCGATAATCGGGCCGATGTAGGGCACTAGGTTGCTGGCACCAGCGATCACCGCCAGAATCGGTGCGTAGTGGATATCGGTCATTGACAGTCCCATCCAGATAACAATCCCAATAATCAACGCTTCCAGAATTCTGCCGCGGATAAAATGTGCTAACTGCAAACTGACATGTGCGTAAATATCCAGAACCATTTCAAAATAACGGTTTGGAGTTAAAGAAATCAAACTGCGCATGATCCGGCGACTATCACGCAGAAAGAAGAAGGTAAAGAGTGGAACCAGCAACAGCAGGCTGCCGAACCGGATGGCGGAGCGTGGGGTTTCTTTCAGAACCGAACCAAAGAAAGACTGTGAAGTTGTACGCAAGTTTTCGGCAATGTTATAGTCTTTAATGAAGGGGAACTGTTGCTGGACAACCGCCAGCCAACTGCTTAGATATTCGATAGCCTGGATTGTATAACGTGGAAAATCGGCCTTGAGGGCTAGTATCATCCCTTCCCAGTTGGGCGGCCCGATAATGAGCATGAGGAGACCAATGAATGCGGACAACAGGAAGTAAACGATAAAGATACCGAGGGAGCGATTAATTTTTTTACTGTCCAGAAATTGTACGGCAGGATCGAGCAGAAACGAGACGATCAATGAAAGGAGTATCGGCAAAAACAGTCCGGCAGTTGCTGTTTTTAGCAGCACTGTCACCGTGGAAGCTGAAGAATAGATAGCAATTCCAGAGGCGATCGCGGAGGTCAGCACCAAATAAAGAACCGCAACTTGCGCCCGGCTCATGCCGCCCTGATTACTCATTGGCTGTCTGTTCCTGGTCAATGGCCAGCTGCTTTTTCAATTGTTGCAATTGTATGCTGCACTGCAGCAGTCGATCACTGATCACCCGGTTCAAGCCAACCAGGATTTTAGCAGCTGGAACTGGGTGTCGACGGACGGCCTCCAACATGTCGGAACGGAACAACCCGACGAGTACGGTCGGTTCCGTGGTGCGGGCCGAAGCACAGCGCGGTCGTGATGCCGTCAAAGCCACTTCGCCGAAAAAATCACCTGTTTTCAAAACGACCTGCTCGTTTTCCCCCTGTTCATCGAGATTGTATATCTGTACTTGTCCTGAGCGGATGGCGTACATCCCTGATCCGATATCTCCCTCACTGAACACCATTTCATCCGCCAGATAGTTACGCACATGAACGATGTTTTCCAATAAGGCAAGTTCGCCTTTGTCCAGATTTTTAAAGGCCGGCAGCGTGCCAAGGAAGTAAGCCAGGGTCAGCTCCTCTCGGCTGATGCGGAAAATGTTGTGCCAGAATGGGTTCACAGTTTTACCTTTGGGATGAATGCTGGTTGTTCAGGCTAAAGGCTGTAAGGCCATCAAGACCATTTCTACCTACAGCCTAAATTCTTACAGCCTATCTACCTGAGAGGTGCTCATTATACCAATAAGTTCAGTGAGTACCAGACAAAAAGGCAACACTGTAAACAGCTCTTTATCTTAGAGCGATTCTTGACTATTCTGACACAATGATTTCTATCGATTTGAGAAAATATCCGTTGGCTCCCGGGGTCTATCTGATGTTTGGCGATAAAGACGAGGTTCTTTATGTCGGCAAGGCCAAGCAACTGCGTAACCGATTGCGCAGCTATTTTTCTGCCGGCGGTGACGGGCGGTTGCATATTCCGCTATTGATGGAAAAGGTCCAACGGATTGAAGTTATTATCACCGATACTGAAAAAGAAGCACTGCTGCTGGAAAACACCCTGATCAAAAAATATCGGCCGCACTATAATATCGATTTACGTGACGATAAAACCTATGTTTCGGTGCGGATTGATCTGAACGACCCCTTTCCAATAATGCAGGTGGTGCGGCAGGTGAAAAATGATGGTGCTTACTATTTTGGCCCCTATTCTTCAGCAGCAGCTATTCGTGAAACCCTCAAGGAAATTTACCGGATTTTCCCCCTGCGCCATTCCTCCATCGAACGCTGCAGTAAGCGCGGCAGACCCTGTTTGTTTCACCAAATTGGTCAATGTAGTGCCCCTTGTCATGGAAAAATTACTCAAGCGGATTATCGCAAGCTGGTGGATGGCGTGATTCAACTGCTCGAAGGGCGGGAATCGGAAGTTATCGCCCGGTTACAGCAACGGATGGAGCAGGCAGCAGAGGATATGCGCTTTGAAGATGCGGCCCGGTTGCGTGATCAGATTTGTTCCATCGAAAAGAGCGTAGAAAAGCAAAAAGTGACCGAATATGGCGGCGGCAATCAGGATGTGATCGGATTGCACCAGGATGGTGGCGAAGTGGAGGTGACATTACTGTTCATCCGCCAGGGACGATTGATTGGCCGCCGCAGCTATCCTCTGGAGTGGAAGCTTGATCTCCCTGAATTGCTCAGCGGTTTTTTGCAGGAATATTACACCAGCAAGGTTATTCTTCCCGATCAGTTGTTACTCCCTTTTTCGTTTGAAGGTGCTGATTTGCTTGGCGAATGGCTAAGTGAAAAGCGCGGCAAAAAGGTTCTGTTGCTTGCTCCACAGCGTGGTGAAAAAAAGCGCCTCTGCTTGATGGCGCAGCGTAATGCACGGGAATCCTATCGCCAGCGGGGGCAGCGGAAACATGCTCGCGACCAGATACTTGAAGAGTTGCAGCTGAAGTTTCATTTGCCCTGTTTACCGGAACGGATCGAATGCTACGATATTTCGAATGTTCAGGGGAATCATTCTGTTGGTAGCATGGTGGTGTTACTCAATGGTGAACCAGCGACGGCTGAATATCGACGTTTTAAAATCAAAACAGTGGAAGGTGCAGATGACTATGCATCATTAAGGGAAGTATTGAACAGGCGGTTGTCGCGCGGAATTGAAGAGCAAAATCTGCCCGACATGATTTTAATCGATGGGGGGAAGGGGCAGCTTGGTGTCCTGACAATGGTGCTGAATGAGTTTAATCTGGCGCAAAAAATTGGTGCTGTGGGCATTGCCAAAAGCCGCGTGATAGCGAATGTGCGTGGCAAAGTTGTCGAGCGCAGTGAAGAACGTTTTTTTCTCCATGGTCGAAAAAATCCAGTCAGTTTTCGGCATGGCTCGGCCAGTCTGTTCCTTTTAGAACGGTTACGCGATGAAGCGCACCGTTTTGCTATTACCTACCACCGGAAATTGCGCAGCAAGGCAAGCCTGCACTCATCGTTGGAAGATATCCCCGGGATTGGCCCAAACCGCCGAAAAGCATTGTTGAAACATTTTGGTAGTGTAAAAAAAATCCGTGTAGCGTCCCTGGAAGAATTGCAACTGATGCCGGGAATATCTATAGGTTTGGCTGAAACGATTTTTCGTGCATTGCGGGATTCATCTGAGAAATAATCAAAAGCCTGTTTATCCAAGGCAAGAGCTTTTAACGGAGAGGTGGAGAGAGGCAGAGAAAACCCTTAAAACCAAAGATAGCCACCAAGACACCAAAATTATTTTACTTGGTTAAAACCAAAAAAACAGGTTTAGTTTATGAACTTTCTCTCCGTCTCTCCGTTAAGGCTTTTGACACTCTTGATGGATATTTTTTTACAAAAAAAGACCCGGTTACTATTACAGCACCGGGCCTTTATATTTCCTTTTTAAGGTTGAGTTTTAAAACTTGCCGAACTCATCAGCATCTAGAGTGATGGCTTGTTGAGGCCTTTTCGATGGCGTTCCACCCCAAGTATCGTTGGTAGGCTGATTTTGTTGTGTCCGCCTGGTTGGTGCTGGTTGTGGTTGATAACTGCCTTGCTGTTGGCTATGCCCTTTTAGGTGAAAGCGTCTGAGCATATTGAGAAGCTCGGCAGCTTGGCTGGATAATTCTTCTGCGGCGGCGGCACTTTCTTCAGCGGTGGCGGTGTTCTGCTGAATTGCTTGATCAATTTGCCCTAAACCTTCATTGATTTGACTAATCCCCGATGCTTGCTCGTTTGATGCCGCTGCAATCTCTTCTGCCAAATCAGAAACCTTCGATACGCCACCAATAATAGTTTCAAGTGACTCGGCGGTCTTGTTGGCAATTTGTGAGCCGTTGTTGGTTTTTTCGACCGAACCTTCGATCAATTCAGCTGTTTCTCTGGCAGCTTTGGCACTGCGTGCCGCCAGATTACGCACCTCTTCAGCAACCACGGCAAAACCTTTTCCGTGTTGGCCGGCGCGGGCGGCTTCAACCGCAGCATTGAGTGCCAGCAGGTTGGTTTGGAAGGCGATTTCGTCGATGACTTTGATGATTTTGTTGATGCTTTGTCCCGCATCGCTGATCTCGCTCATGGCAGAGATCATCTGTTCCATTCTCGCTTTACCTTCTTCTGTTGCTTGTGTGGCTTCACTTGAAAGGACGTTGACCTGGCTGGCGTTGTCAGCATTGTGCTTGGTCTGGCTGGCAAGCTCGCTGAGAGAGGCGGAAATCTCTTCCAGCGATGCGGCTGACTCGGTTGCACTTTGCGAGAGTGACTGGGAAAAATCACTGACGCTGGTACTGTTAGCTGAGATCTGCTGTCCAGCATTCTGGATTGATCCCATAACTTCGTTCAGGTCGGATTCAAGTTTGATAAAAGTGCCGCGTATTTCATCCTGACCGTCCCGTGGCACCAGGTTCATATTCAGGTTGCCATCGGCCAGCTTTTGCAGCGAACCAATCACCTCGTGCTGCATATCGTCAGCAAATTCATCTATGGCTTGAGCTAGTAGGCCAACCTCATCCGTTCGATTCAGGTTAAGGCGCCCGGAAAGATGCCCTTTTTTAACCTCAGAAAGCATTTCAACAGTCTGTCTCAGTGGTTTGGCGATAGAGCGAGCTAATAAATAAGTTATGACTACAGAAAAGAGAATAGTGAATAGCAAGACGCTCAGGATAGTATAAAAAACTTTGTTTATTTTGCTTTCCAGATCATCAATATAAACACCGCAGCCGACAATCCAATTCCAGTTCTGGCTTCTCTTAACAAAAGAAAGTTTTGGTTGAGGTTCTTCTTTGCCCGGTTTTGCCCACATATAGTCGACAAATCCTTCCCCCGTTTTTTCTGTCTCTTTGACAAACTCAACAAACAAGTATTTACCATTTGGATCTTTCGATCCCGACAGATCTTTTCCGTCCAGGGCTGGTTTAATAGGATGCATGATCATCTTGGGCTGAGTATCATTGATCCAGAAATAAAGCTTATCACCTTCGAGCCTTAAATCTTTGATCGTTTCCTTGGCTGAGGCTTGAGCCTGTTCTGTCGAGATAGTTCCTTCGTTTGCCAGTTTGCTGTAGTGATCAATGATGCCAACAGCCGTTCCAACGGCTGCATCGAGTTTTAGTTCAGCAGTTGTGTAGATCTGATTCCGATAGCCGGTGTAAGTCCAGCTGATTGCAAGGGTAAAAATAACAATAATCAGTGAGATAACCAGGTAAATTTTAGTGCTGATTTTTAGATTACCGAGGCGCATGGGTGTTCCCTTTGTTTGTATAGGTTTGGGTTGATATCGAAACCATTCTTTGTGTGAAGTATTGGTACCGCCCCCGTCTCGGAACACAAGAATGCCATATGGCAATATATAGATTAATGCAAGTTCATTGTCAACAGGTAATTTGATTTCAATAATACTGGATGCGAAACAAAAAGAGCCTCTGAATGTTCCCAGAGGCTCTTAATCGTGTATTTTGAGAAAACTGTTATTCGACAGTGACTTGGGCGTTTTCCATGATCAGGTTATATTTGTAGCCGTAGCCAAAATCTTTATCGATAGTCAATGCTCCACTGGCAACCAAAGTATCACCAACGCTGACCTGGACACTGCTTGTCACAGTCAGATCGTGAGTTCCAGCGGCTTGATCACCACTGCCATCCTGGAGGTGAATCCAGTTGGTTCCCATGATTTGCGGGCTGAATTTGACAACCTTTCCGCGCAGGGTGACGGTTTTTTCAGAAAGGTCTGTTTTGCCAGCATAAATCTCACCAATTGTCAGTCCGCCTTCAGCCTTTGCTACAGCAGTAAGGTCGACTTCAGGGGGCGCAGTGTTGCCACTGAGAGGCGGGTGGCCTTCGGGCATCTTCATATCGGCAGGATCACCAGTTGGTGCCCCCGTCATTCCCATAGCTGATCCTCCCATGGATGGAGCACTGGCATTCAGAACCGATTCGACAAAATAGACAACATCAAAATCACGATCCATGGATTGGCTGTGGTAATTGTGCATTGCCATCCCTTCGGGAACCATGACCTCATCACCAACTTTAACCGCAAATGCGGGAGCTGCAGCCCAGATCTTCTCTGTGCCGTTATCAACCTGAACGTAAGTATAGCCAGCCGCATTCATGGTTTCAGTAACGGTTCCAGAAGTCCCTCCGGGAATTCCCGGTGGGGTTGGCGTTGGCTCTGCTGCTGTGGTCACTGGTTGTGGTGTCGCTACTGCTGTTTGTACGGTTGGTTGAGCAGGCTCGTCCTTGCTGCAGGCCATTAAGGAAATGGTCATAAGCAGGATGGCAGTTAGGCTAATCAGTCTTTTCACTTTTTCCTCCAATTTATGAGTTTTATGCTGATGAATTTTCAGCAAAATAGCATGGGTGTCGAGACTCAAACAAGTGGATTACGGTACCATTTACATTTCTGCGAGATTGCACAGATCGCGTCCGTACAGATGTGAAAGGCTTTTTAGTTGTTCAGTTATCTCTGGAGAGAGCGCCCCGGATTGAAACCGCCATTGCCAGTTTCCTGTGGCGGTCCCCGGCGTATTCATGCGGCTTGCTGCTGGAAGCGAAAGGATGTCTTGTAGCGGGATTACCGTAAGGTATGCACTTCCCGCCATGGCTGTCTCAATGAGGGGCCAGGGCATTTTTTTGCAGGGATTCTGTAGGTAGTCTCTGACTCGTTGCTTTCCTGCGGGATCGAGAGAACGCCACCAGCCAAGACTGGTGTTGTTGTCGTGGGTTCCGGTGTAAACAACCGAGTTTGGCAGGTGATTCGGTGGCAGGTAGGGGTTATCTGGTCCGGAATCAAAAGCAAACTGAAGGATTTTCATCCCTGGAAAACCAAAATGATCGCGCAGTTGCTCAACATCTGGAGTGATAATTCCCAGATCTTCTGCAATAATTGGCAATGTTCCCAATTTTTCCTGCAGCAGGGAGAATAACTGCTTTCCTGGGGCTTCTAACCAGTAGCCATTCACGGCAGTCGTCTCAGTCGCCGAAATTGCCCAGCAGGCAGAAAATCCACGAAAGTGATCAACCCGCAGCAGGTCGAATAATTCCAGGTTCCAACGAAAACGTGCTTGCCACCAAGAAAAGTCGTCTTCCGCCATTCGATCCCAGCGATAGAGAGGATTCCCCCAGCGCTGACCGGTGTTACTGAAATAGTCCGGTGGAACCCCGGCCACCAAAGACGCTTGATCATTCTCATCCAGGTAGAACAGCTCACGATTAGCCCAGACATCAGCGGAATCTTCGGCGACAAAAATAGGTAAATCACCAAATATTTTGATTCCTTTGCTGTTGGCATATTGTTTTAGAGCTGACCACTGCTCAAAAAAAACAAATTGCAAATATTTATGCCAATAGATACTGTTCTGCAGTTGGTTACCCCAGTCGTGTAAGGCTGTTTGCTCTCGTTGTTTGATGTCCTGTGGCCATTGTTGCCAACCTCTATACTGTTGATTTTCACGCATCGCCTCAAAAAAGGCATAATCGTTCAACCAATAGGTTTGATTGAAGCAAAATTGGTCGAAATCTTGTTGTCGGGTCGAAGCCGCACCTTGTCTGAGGTTTTCGCAAGCTAAGCGTAATATTGGCAGTTGAATTTTTAACGCTGCGCCGAAGTCGGCAGTATCGGTTCCAGAGAGTGGAGTTGGCAGTTCCGATTTACGCAGATCGCCCGCTTCAGCCAGTAAGCGAAGATTGATCAGCAGCGGATTTCCGGCAAAGGCAGAAAAACTGCTATAGGGACAGTTGCCGTAGCCGACCGGACCAAGGGGAAGAATCTGCCAGATCGATTGTCCAGTTTTCACCAGAAAATCGACAAATTCATAGGCCTCACGGCCCAGAGATCCAATTGGCTGTGCTCCAGGGAGGGATGTCGGGTGGAGCAATATGCCGCTACGGCGTTGTGTAAGCATT
>JAQIBX010000028.1 GCA_027858895.1 Desulfuromusa sp.
CGCTGCATGTATTTGGAGATCGGATAGTGTTCAAGATCATGGGTATAGGGTGTCGGGGCAAGATTTCTAAACCGCTCATCCTGGCTAAGCAGTTCTGCGGCCGATTCGCCGTAATCGGCAAAATCGGTACAGAAATTCAACTCACCATTATCTTGCAAGCAATAAAGTGACAGGTCGAGAAAGTCTTGATTCAGTAACCTCCGTTTACGGTGCCGCTCTTTTGGCCAAGGATCCGGGCAGTTAACATAGATCGCCTGTAGGCTGTTTTCCCCCAGATACTGATGCATTAGGTAGCGAGCTTCTATCCGCATCAGCAAAATATTGCTCAGGCCAGAGCGTTCAATTCGGCTGCATGACTGGCGGCAGCCCTGATTAAAAATATCGATGGCAATAAAGTTACGCTCCGGATGGCGTTCGGCAATCTGGATAATAAAATCGCCAATTCCACAGCCGATTTCCAGTGCGAGGGGATGGTCGTTGCCGAACAGGGGGGCAAAACTACCTGCTTTTTTCAGTTGAGATTCAGGAATAAATACCGGAGATGTGATCAGGGTCATTCGTTGGGACATGTTTTCTTCTTTTATTAACGGAGGTTGTAAAGATAGTTGCTGATGAGCTGTAACTCATCCTTCGATAGAGAACTGTAGCTTGGCATAAATCCTCTGGTTCGGGTCTCTGCCGGGGCAATCAGGTGTATTTGTATTTGTCCTGCAGTTAATCGACTACCGATCTGGGTGAGATCCGGTGCGAGAGAACCGCCCTCACCATGGATGCTGTGGCAGCCTTTGCAGCCCAACGCATGAATTAGATGCAGAGCCGGATCATTTTGAGAAATGTCCTCCGCAGCAATAGTCGCGGCAGGAATGATCCCACAAAAAGATAGAAGCAGAAGCGCTGATTTTAAAAATTTCATTCTGAATAAACTTCTCTTGGGTGATTTTTTTCCGCAACTTTACCTGTAGTCCAGGATCATTGCAATCGTTTCCCAAAGGTGCCATGAACTGCTGGCAAAAGGGTTGCAATCATGCGGGGCGGGGATTAAGCTGAGCGCGCACAAAATAATGAGGACAGAGTGATGCAAATTCCAATTTCCAAACGAGCACAACAGGTTAAGCCCTTTCTGGCCATGGAACTGATGGAGCGGGCCAAAGAGCTGGAGGCGGCCGGGCGTGAGATTATCTATCTTTGTCTGGGAGAGCCGGATTTCAACACCCCCCCGGCAATTCTGGCTGCAACAGGCCAGGCTCTGGCTGAAGGGGCAACCTCGTATACCCATTCTTTAGGCTTGCTGGAGCTACGCCAGGAAATCTGTCGGCATTATCAGAACTATTATGGCGTTGCCATTGTCCCGGAACAGGTTATCGTCTCTTCCGGAACCAGCCCATTGATGTTGTTGCTGTTTTCAACCCTTCTGGACGATGGAGATGAACTGATTCTGACCGATCCGGGTTATGCCTGTTATCCGGGGTTTGTCAAATTTGCCGGGGGCGTGCCGGTTCCGTTGCAGACCGATGCAAAGGACGGTTTTCAGCCACGGCCAGAACAGGTTCGGGCATTAATAACCGAAAAAACTCGCGGCTTGCTGATCAACTCTCCCTCCAATCCAGCCGGTTCAATCTTATCCGGTCAGGAAATGCAGGCCCTGGCTGATTTATCGATCCCGATCATCTCTGACGAGATTTACCATGGGTTGACTTATGAAGGCGATGAACGCTGCATCCTGGAGTTTACCCGGGATGCTTTTGTCCTGGGCGGATTTTCAAAAGCCTATGCGATGACCGGTTGGCGCTTGGGTTATCTGATCGCTCCACTTTCCTGCGTGCGAACCCTGCAGACCTTGCATCAGAATTTTTTGATTTGTGCAAATCATTTTGTTCAGCGTGGTGGGATTGCCGCTTTGCAACAATGCCAGGATGATGTTGCTGATATGCGGGATGTTTACGATAAACGCCGTAAGGAAATGGTTGCACGTTTACGTGCTCTTGGGTTTGGAGTCCATTTTGAACCGAAAGGGGCATTTTACGTCCTTGCCGATGCCCGTCATATTGATAGCAATTCACAGCGGTTAGCTCTTGATCTTCTTGAAAAAACCGGGGTTGCAGTGACTCCTGGCATCGATTTTGGTCAAGGAGCTGAAGGTTTTTTGCGCTTTTCTTATACCCGTCCGTTCGGTGAAATCGTCACCGCGTTGGAACGAATTGAGGTTTATTTAAGGCAGCGGGGGCACTGACCCATGCCTTTTCTGTTTTAGGAGTTTTTTATGCTTATCGTTATGCACCATCATGCAACCCAGAAACAAATAGATCAGATTATCGCAGCAGTTGTTGCGATGGGTCTGGCGGCTGAACCTATACCTGGGAGTTTAAGAACTGCCATTGGTGTGCTTGGCAATCAGGGCTATGTTGATGATTCAACGATTCGCACCCTGCCGGGTGTACGCGAAACTATCCACGTCAGCAAGCCTTATAAAATGGCGTCGCGCGATTTCCATCCGGAAGCCTCCGTGGTCGATGTTTCCGGGGTTAAATTCGGAGATGGCCAGAAACCGGTGATTATTGCCGGGCCCTGCTCAATTGAAACTGAAGAGCAGATGTTAGCTGCGGCTGAACAGGTCAAGGCTGGTGGAGGTCAAATGCTTCGTGGAGGGGCTTTTAAGCCGCGAACCGGGCCGTATTCTTTTCAGGGCCTAGGTATCGAAGGCCTTAAATATCTGCAACAGGCCGGCGAAGCATATGGCTTGCCGGTGGTCACCGAAGTGATGCGGATAGAACAGTTGGATGCGGTCTGTCAACATGCAGATATGTTGCAGGTCGGGGCGCGCAATATGCAGAATTTCGACCTGCTCAAAGAGGTCGGTAA
>JAQIBX010000060.1 GCA_027858895.1 Desulfuromusa sp.
TTGAAGATGACGACCAGCAGGAAGTGACGATACCTGTTGATATGGCCTATGCACTGGTCAACGTCTGCAATTTTGTTGAACGGCTCGACTCTTACGGAAAATGATTTAGCGCATAACAGTGTATTAGACAGAATCGCCACATGCAGAATCTGTCTATCTCAATATTGACAAATTCTGTCTAGTGTAGTATGAATTTATCATAATAAATTCTAAACATCTGCTCATAATACTACGGTTAACGCTATGAAACAAGTTGAAAAAATAGCTGACAAAACAGATAAAATTGAACGTTTCTGGGATCGATTTATTGCTATCGTTCACAAAAGTGGTGTAAAAAAACCATTTGACCGCTGGTATGTAATCCGCGCAGAGGAATATATCGGGTCTTACCCTGACAAGCGGCTACAGGATCACACCAAAGAGGATATAGAAAGTTGGCTTGGTGCGCTAGGCAGAAAAAATAACCTTAAAAGCTGGCAATTTCGGCAGGCTGTACATGCTATACAGATTTTGTTTTGTGAAATTGTTAAAGCCCCTTTTGCCAAGGATGTTGATTGGGAACATTGGAAAGAAGCTGCCAGGGAACTGCCATCTGATCATGTCACCATAGGTCGTGAGGGGAGCAATACCTCTGCCACAAGCGGTTCTTTAACTGCCTATAGCTCGTTACAGGAGACCCGGCAAAAACATCCTGAACTGATAAAGATGCTGGTTAGCAGACTGCGTGTGGGACAATATGCTTTTCGTACCGAAAAAAGCTATATTGACTGGATCTGCCGTTTTTTAGCCTATTCTGCCAATAAAGATCCACGTCAGATGGGAAGTAGTGAAGTTTTTGCCTTCCTTGAATATCTGGCCTTGCAGCGTAAAGTTGCCAGCAGCACACAAAATCAGGCTCTGAATGCACTGGTGTTTCTCTATGATAAAGTTTTAGAACAACCCCTTGGCGATCTTGGCCCTTTTATCCGTGCGAAACGGCCCCGTCGGCTGCCAGTGGTGTTATCTCGTGATGAAATCCGCCGTTTGCTGGCTGAAATAGACGGTATTTTTGGTTTGATGGCACAACTGATGTACGGTACCGGGATGCGCCTGATGGAGGCGGTACGGTTGCGGGTTCAGGATGTGGACTTTGACTACGGGCAAATTATTGTGCGTGAAGGCAAGGGGAAAAAAGATCGGGTTGTCCCATTACCGGAAAAGCTGGCCGAACCATTGCGCAACCATTTACAGCTGGTTCTGGCGCAGCATAAAAAAGACCTTGCCCAGGGCTTTGGCAGCGTTTATCTTCCACAGGCATTGCAGAAAAAATATCCGGCCGCAGCCCAAGAATGGGGCTGGCAATATGTTTTTCCCAGCTCACGGCTCTCAATTGATCCGCACAGCGGGGCGACACATCGCCATCATCTGCATGAGAACGGTTTACAGAAAAAAATTAAAAGTTGCGCCGCAACAGCGGGGATTGTCAAACGGGTGAACAGCCATGCGCTACGTCACTCGTTTGCGACCCACGTGCTGGAAGCGGGATACGATATCCGCACTGTCCAGGAACTGTTGGGCCATGCGGATGTTTCGACCACGATGATCTATACCCACGTGCTGAATAAGCCTGGGCTGGGAGTGCGTAGCCCGCTCGACTATTAGTTTGTTTATTCCCCTCATCCGACCTGCGGCCACCTTCTCCCTTATGGAGAAGGGTTGTGAATGGAAAATTTATGCTGATCAAACATCAGGGTCTGATGAATATCATTTTTTGCTATAGATTGAAATAATCCCCTCTCCATAAGGGAGAGGGCTAGGGTGAGGGGGGGAACCATTGCCAGTACCACCGGAATTACTCATTTTTGCCAAGCAACTTCGCAAGGGACAGACAGATGCTGAAACACTGCTTTGGTCTCTCTTGAGAGGACGCCGCCTCTGCGGTTTCAAGTTTCGTCGCCAGCACCCGATTTGTGGTTATATCCTTGACTTCTACTGCTATGATGCTGGTCTCGCAGTCGAACTTGATGGTGGCGGACATAACGACGAAGAGCAATGCCTGTATGATGGAGAACGTACGCGTGTCCTGGAAGCGGCAAATATCCAGGTTATCAGATTGTGGAACCATGAAGTGCTTGACTCCACCAATGAGGTGCTGGAAGAATTATATAGACGCTTACAACTAAAAACTGAAAATACCCCCCTCATCCGGCCTACGGCCACCTTCTCCCTCATGGAGAAGGATTGAGTCAGGACGAAATATTTTTATGGATCAAGAAAACCAACAGAATATCCGCAACGCCACGATCCGCAGTTTTATCGATGGAGCCACTGCAAACCAACAGACGGTTGAAGTCCTTGGCCTGCACGGATCAGCGGATGCTTTCCTTCTGGCGCAACTACTGGGTGCAAGTTCCAAGCTCCTGGTGATCCTTTGCGCTGAGCTGGAAGCGGCACGCCAACTGACTGCTGAACTGCAATTTTTCCACCCCCATCCCAATGATATTGCCCTGCTCCCACATTGGGAAATGAATCCCTATGACCCGCTGACCCCACACCCTGAGCTTGAAGCAACCCGAATAACAACCCTGGCAGCACTCAATCAGGGCAAAGTTAAAGCACTGGTATTACCGCTGCGTTCGCTGATGCAAAAGGTGATACCCCGCCAGATTCTCGACAGTATTTCACTGGAACTGCTGGTCGAAGAGGAATACCAACGCGATCAACTGCTGAACGCTTTGATTCAACTTGGCTATCAACCGGTTCCCCTGGTGGAAGATCGAGGCAGCTTTGCGGTGCGTGGGGACATTATTGATCTGTTTCCGCCCGATGCGAAACAGCCGATCCGGCTTGATTTTTATGGTGATTTTATTGAAAAGATGCGCCCTTTTGAGCCGGCCAGCCAGCGTTCTGGAGATACGACCCTGAAGGCTCTGACTCTGATCCCATCCAGGGAGATGATTCTGCACGGACCATTTCTGGAAACGCTCGGGCAAAAGCTTAAAGAACGCTGTGACGAACTGGCGATCCCGCGTACCGACCGGGAAGCCATTATGACCGAACTGCGTGAGGGGATTCTTTCTCCTGGACGCGCATTTCTGCTGCCATTTAACTACCCGGAACTCGATCCTCTGGAACAATATCTCGATAAACCACACCTGGTTATAATTGATCCACCGGCCATTGAGCAGGAGATCGACCAGTTTCATCGTGATATTCGCGACGGTGAGATGCGGATGCGGGAACAGGGGCTACCTCATGCCCGGCGGCAAACCTTGTACCTTGAACCAGACGAGCTGCATCCGTTGCTGCACAATCCGACCCGGGTTGAAATATCGCGATTACAGGTGATTCAGTTGGATGATGAGCGACAGCGTTATCATTTTAACTGCCAGAGCAATAGTTCTCTGCGGGCAAAAACAACTACAGATCAGGATGGTCTCGAACCAATTTTAGAGCGTTTACAACAAGCCCATAGGGAAAACGGGAAAACCCTGCTGGTCTGCCATCAACAGAGCCAAGCCAAACGGTTGCAGGAACTCCTCGCCGCTCACGGGGTTGAGCTCAGTATTGACCCGAGCCTGTTGCTGTCTGATTTAACGCCAAGAATTCCAAAATTAACAATCGGAGAGCTGGGTAGCGGTTTTTATCTGCCGAATGAAAAACTGAATATTATCAGCGAAGAAGATATCTTCGGTCGACGCAGTCATCGGCAGAAAAAAACCGGCCGCCAGCGCGTGCGGCAGTTGATGACTAGCTTGGCAGAGTTAAAAAATGGTGATTTCATTGTCCATACCGATCACGGTATCGGTCGCTACCTGGGGCTGACTCACCTGCAGACTGGAGCTCTCGAAGGGGACTTTTTACACCTTCAATATGCCGGAAACGACAAGCTTTATCTGCCAATTGAGCGAATTGAAAAGGTCCAGAAATATATCGGCGGCGAGGGATATGTCCCGAAACTCGATAAGATGGGCGGGCAGGGCTGGGAGAAAGCGCGTCTAAAAGCCCGTGCTGCCGTTGAAGAGTTGGCGCGACAACTACTGGAGCTGTACGCAAAACGAGAACTTCGCCAAGGTTTTGCCTATTCTCCCCCGGATCAGTTATTCCGCGAATTTGAGGCGACCTTTCCCCATGAAGAAACAGTTGACCAGCAACAGGCGATTGACGACATTCTGCAGGATATGCAATCGACCAAGCCGATGGATCGTCTGATTTGTGGGGATGTTGGCTACGGGAAAACCGAGGTCGCACTACGTGCTGCTGTCAAAGCGGTTCTGGACAATAAACAGGTTGCAGTCCTGGTGCCGACGACGATCCTGGCAAGCCAGCATTGGGAAAGTTTTCAGCAGCGGTTGCACGACTTTCCCATCCGGGTCGAAATGGTGTCACGCTTCCGTTCAACCGCCGAAAACCGAAAAACTCTGGAAGCTGCAGCCGCGGGGAAAGTTGACATTCTGATCGGGACCCACCGCTTACTGCAACGCGATGTTCATTTCAAGGAACTGGGATTATTGGTTGTTGACGAAGAACAGCGCTTCGGTGTCAGTCATAAGGAAAAACTGAAACAGCTCCGTGCCGAGGTCGACATCCTGACCTTGAGTGCGACCCCAATTCCCCGCACCCTGCACATGAGTCTGACCGGAATGCGCGATCTATCGGTGATTGAAACGGCACCGGTCGATCGGCTGGCAATCCGCACCTATGTGACCCGTTTTGATGATGAACTGATCCGTCAGGCGATCCTGCGCGAACTGCGTCGGGGCGGGCAAGTCTACTTTGTCCATAACCGGGTGCAGACGATTGAGGCCATGGCGGAACAGTTGCGCCAGCTGGTCCCTGAAGCGAAGGTGGCTGTTGGCCATGGACAGATGGCCGAAAAAGCACTGGAACAGGTGATGCTTGACTTTATCGCGGGCAAAAGTAATTTACTGGTCGCCTCAACCATCATCGAAAACGGTCTAGATATTCCCCGTGCCAACACAATGATTATTAACCGGGCAGATCGTTTCGGCCTTTCACAACTTTACCAGTTGCGTGGCCGGGTTGGACGCAGTGATCGCCGCGCCTATGCCTATCTGTTGATCCCCGGAGAGGCGGCTCTGACGCGAGATGCCCGTGAAAGGCTACGGGTTTTACAGGAACTCACCGAGTTAGGGGCTGGATTTCGAATTGCCAGTCACGACCTGGAGCTGCGCGGTGCCGGCGACCTGCTTGGCGGCAAACAATCGGGACCAATTGCTGCGATTGGGTTTGAGCTCTATACTGAACTGCTCGAAGAGACTATCGATCGTTTACGCGGTAAGGAACGTGAAGAGCGGATTGATCCTGAAATCCGCCTTGGACTGTCTGCTTTCCTGCCAGAAAAATATTTGCCCGATCCCAATCAGCGACTGCAGTTCTATCAACGTATGGCTGGTGCCGAAAATGATGAGGAACTGTTTGATCTGGTCGAGGAACTACGCGACCGTTATGGCGAACCGCCGGTTGCAGGAGAAACTCTGATTGCAACCATGCGACTGCGCATTCTGTTGAAAAAGCTCTGTATTGAGCTACTGGAATATGATAATCAGCGGCTCAGCTTATTGTTTCATTCATCAACAAAAATTGACCCCAATCTGATTCGCCAACTGGTGACCGAGCAACCAAATAAATATCGCCTGGGAGCTGACTTCAAACTCAGTATTGCCTTGGGTCGTTTACCACCGGGGGAACTCCTGATCAGGGTGAGAAAAGAATTGCAACAGTTTTTCTGACTATGTTAATAGTCTTCAGCTATGCAATTTAAACTTAATATGGGGCACAAAGGTATTAAATTTTGGGGTTTTTTTCGGTTTCATTAGCCAGAATTCTGGCACCGTTTTTTTTACTGGTACTGCTATCCTGTCAACAACAGGAACAGCAACCCCTGCCCCCTTTATTGGAAGTCGGTCAGCGGCAGTTGACCCTGCAACAATTTAACCGGGAGCTGAAAGATGCTTACCCTGATATTTCTGCCCTGACCAACCAAGAGCAGCTGCAACTTAAAGAACAACTGCTTAAACAACTGATTGATCGCGAGTTGATCCTCGGAGAAGCAACCCGGTTAAATGTCCAGCTCACACCGGATGAACTTGATGCCGCCATGATCGAAGTGCGTGGCAACTACACAGCAGAGGAATTTACTAACGTTCTGCAACAGACAGGCAACACTCCAGAACGTTGGCTTGCTGCTTTAAAACTGCGGCTGTTGATAACTAAAGTCAGTGCCGCGGCACTGATCTCGCAAGTGCAGGTCAGTGACAAAGAAACTGAGGACTACTATAAAAACCAGCGGGAAGAATTTCGTCGACCCGTTGAAATTCGCGCCCGACAGATGCTCTTTAAAACTCATGATGAAGCCAATAGAATTTTGAAACTGCTAAAAGAAGGGGGCGACTTTGCTACTTTGGCAGGTCAATACTCACAGTCACCAGATCGGGAAAACGGTGGAGAACTGGGTTATTTTTCTCCCGGCCAATTGCCGATAGAATTCGATGAAGTGTTGTTCAAACTTCAAGTTAAGCAAATCAGTGCGCCAGTTGAAAGCCCTTATGGCTTTCATCTTTTCCTGGTCGAACGTAAACGCAAAGCAGGGCTTCGCCCCTATGCGGCGGTTAAAGATGAAATAGCGGCAAAACTTTACCAGCAGAAAGAAGAAACCGCCTTTCATCTGTGGCTGGAAAATTTACAGAAAACTACAGAAACAAATATCAATTGGGATCAACTTCAGCCACTATCTGAATAGTGTCCGTCCGGAAACTTTGGCTGGAGACGCTTAAGCCTCTTTATCTATAAGGATTCTTGTTTATGAAACATATTCTTTTCGCCCTTTTTTTCTCTCTGCTCCTGGCTGTCACTCCGGTCATGGCGAAAACCCTCAGCAAGGTTGTAGCTGTCGTCAATGATGAAATAATCAGTTCGTTTCAACTTGACCAGGCTATGGTCGCGGCACTGGCTCAAAACCCGAACAAGAACCAGTTGACCACCGAGCAGTTTGATCAAATGAAGATTCAGATCCTTAAAAAAATGGTCAACGATAAATTGCTGGAACAACGGTCGAAAGAGCTGGAACTGAAGGTTTCTGAGCCGGAATTAAGCAGTGCGATCGAAGATGTCCAGCTTAAAAACGGGCTCACCCCTGAAACCCTGGAACAAGCCCTTGTAGCTCAGGGACTGACCATGGAAAAATACCGGGATCAAATTAAAAAGGAGATTCTGCGCTATAAATTATTAAGTCGTGAAGTTAATTACAAGGTTCTGGTCACCAGCAGCGAGGTTCGCGCCTACTTTGATAAACATATCGACGAGTACAGGATTGAACCGAAGCTTCGGCTCAATCGGATCAGCTATAAAATTCCGACTGACAATGAAGAACAAATGGCAGAATTGCGCAAACAGGTTGATGTCAGTCGCGACCTATTACTGAATGGTGAAGACTTCAATAAGGTGCTTGCGGCTCAGGGTGACTCCGCCAATGGTGGTGATATGGGAGAGTTGGTCGAAGCTGATCTGGCGAAACCGTTACAACTGGCCCTTGCAGACTTAAAGGCCGGGGGAGTCAGCAAGCCGCTGGAGATAAACGGTCAGATCCATCTATTTCAAGTAACCAACAGAATTTTTGCCGAAGGCAACCTGTTTGATCGGGTCAAAGGTGAAATTGAAGAAAAACTGAAGCGGGAAAAAACTGACATCCGCTTTGAGGAATGGCAAAAAGAACTGCGTAACAATGCTCATGTTGAAATCCGTATGTAAATTCTCGGAAAAAACGTAACTATTCAGCAAAACCGGGACTGTCCCCGCATGGGGGCTGTCCCAGGCTTTTGCGGCGCGACCCAATGCAGTTTCAAAACCATAAAACCGATGAGCCCCCGATGCCCCTGGGTACAGTCCCGTTTTACTAACAGGTGTGCTGCATAGTTTCAAAATAACAACAATATTGTCTCCAAACTGCTAATTTCCCTCTGCTTAGCTCCATAATCGCAAAACCATTTTTCACACCAGCGCTTGTCTCCTCATTGAGGCTTCCGCTATACTGCTCTATTACACAAACTGAAAAAGCGAGATTTCTGAAAATGCAGCCACTCCTTCTCACCATGGGCGATCCAACTGGAATCGGCCCTGAATTGGTTATTAAAGCTTTATTAGATCGATCTCTTGAACAGATTATCCGCCCGGTTCAAGTCGTCGGGGATGTCAGCGTGCTTTGCCGTGCTGGGGAAATCTTTGGCTGCGAGGGGCAATCTGAGCAGCTAAAAAACGGTCTTTATTCTCTAAGCTTTGGCAATAACAAGCTGATTGTTCACTCCTGTTCAGATCTAGAGACAACCTCAGTTCACTATGGCCAACCAGATACGGCTTGCGGCAAGGCAATGGCACATTATATTGAATATGCGATCGATCGCTGTCTTGATAAAACCGCTGCTGGCATAGTGACCTGCCCGATCAACAAGGCGGCCATCAACGCTGCTGGATATCATTTCCCCGGCCATACGGAACTGCTTGCGGAAAGATGTGGCGTTGAGAAGGTTGTCATGATGCTGGCTGGTGAGCGGTTGAAAGTCTGTCTGGTGACCACTCATCTGGCCTACCGAGATGTCCCAGCCAAATTGAGTCGTGAGGAGATTCTGCAGACGCTCCGGATCACGGCAACAGCGTTGCGCCAACAGTTTGGGATTGCTCAGCCCCGCCTGGCAGTTCTGGCACTGAATCCCCATGCGAGTGAAAACAACCTGTTTGGTGATGAGGAGCAGCGCATAATCACCCCGGCGATCAAAGCAGCTCAGGCAGAAGGGATTTCAGCTGACGGTCCGCACAGTGCCGACACCTTGTTTCACTTTGCCGTAAAAGGGGCTTATGACGCAGTGATTTGTATGTATCACGATCAAGGGTTAATCCCCCTCAAACTGCTCCATTTTGATGATGCCGTTAATGTCACCCTGGGATTGCCGATTGTCCGCACCAGTGTTGATCACGGCACCGCCTACGATCTGGCCGGAAGCGGAACTGCCAATACGGCCAGCTTGGTTGCCGCGCTGAAGATGGCGGAACAGATGGCGAGTAATTGTCCAACCCTTCTCCATGAGGGAGAAGGTGGCTGAAAGCCGGATGAGGGGGAACACTCTGAATCATTCGAGCTGCACCCCCTCACCCTAGCCCTCTCCCTCATGGAGAGGGGATAATTTAAGGCATAGTGGAAGATTTCAAAATGATGATTGATAAAATCAAAATTCGCGGCGCTCGCGAACATAATCTGAAAAATATTGATATCGACATTCCCCGCGATCAACTGGTGGTTATCACCGGGGTTTCTGGCTCCGGGAAAAGCACTCTGGCATTTGACACCATTTATGCTGAAGGTCAGCGCCGTTATGTGGAAAGTTTGTCCTCCTACGCGCGGCAATTTCTGGAACAAATGGAAAAACCGGATGTTGATCAGATCGATGGTCTCTCCCCGGCGATCTCGATTGAGCAGAAAACCACCTCAAAAAATCCCCGTTCAACGGTTGGTACGGTCACAGAAATCTACGACTACTTGCGCCTGCTCTACGCCCGGGTTGGGCAAATTCTCTGTCACCGCTGCGGTAGCCCAATCCGTTCTCAGACTATAGAACAGATGGTCGACCAGGTTATGCAGTTTCCAGAAAAAACCAAATTAATGGTCATGGCTCCGATTGTCCAGAGTCGCAAAGGGGAATACCGCAAAGAGCTGGCTCAGTTACAGGCAGACGGATTTGTCCGCATCCGGGTCGATGGTGAGATGTATGAACTGGGCGACAAAATTGAATTGGACAAGCAGAAAAAGCATACCCTGGAAGTCGTTGTTGATCGCCTGGTGATGAAAGAGGAAATTGCATCGCGCCTCGCCGACTCAATAGAGACGGCATTACGTTTAGCTGAAGGGATGGTCCGGATTGAAATCCCGGAAGGTGAAAGCAAACTGTTTTCGGCAAACCATGCTTGCATTGATTGTGGCCTCTCTTATCCAGAGGTTTCACCGCGAATGTTTTCCTTTAATAATCCCCACGGTGCCTGCCCTGACTGTAGCGGACTTGGTACCAAGATGTACTTTGACCACGAGCAGGTGGTACCAAATCCCGAATTTTCACTCCGGGATGGTGCCATTGTCCCCTGGGATAGCCGCACCGGTTATTACTATCAAGCGTTGCTGGAAGCTCTCTCCATCCACTATCAGTTTGACATCCGCAGCCCCTTTGCCAAATTGACTGAACGGCTGCAGAATATCATTCTCTACGGTTCCGGTGAGGAAAGCGTTCAGTTTTTTTACGATCAGGGTGAGCGTCGTCACTTCTATGAGAAACCCTTTGAGGGGGTGATCCCCAACCTGCAACGTCGCTATCATGAAACCGATTCGGATACAGTCAGAGATAACCTGGAACGGTTCATGAGTATCATCCCCTGCCAAACCTGCGAAGGGGGGAGGTTGCGTCCCGAGGCACTGCACATTACCGTTGGAGAAAAGAACATTCAGCAAGTGACTGATATGTCAATTGCCGATGCAGAGGCGTTCTTTCACAACCTGGTTCTGTCTGACAAAGACATGGAGATTGCCCGGCGGGTTCTCAAAGAGATTCGCGAACGGCTCTCCTTTCTTTCCCATGTCGGCCTTGATTATCTGACTCTGAGTCGTAGTGCTGGAACCCTGAGTGGCGGTGAAGGGCAACGTATCCGCCTGGCCACGCAAATTGGCTCTTCTCTCACCGGAGTTCTTTATATTCTGGATGAACCCTCCATCGGCCTGCATCAACGCGACAATCAGCGGCTATTGACCACATTGAAGCGACTGCGCGACCTGGGAAATAGCGTGCTGGTGGTTGAACATGACGCAGAAACCATTACTGCGGCTGACCATGTTATCGATATGGGCCCTGCGGCGGGAATCCATGGTGGCCAGGTTGTCGCACAGGGAACCCCTGAACAGATCCTGGCAAATCCCGATTCGCTAACCGGGGACTACCTTTCGGGAAAACGCTGCATCATGGTTCCAACAGAGCGACGTTCAACCCAGCGCTGGTTGGAAATTATCGGTGCCCGGGCCAATAACCTGCAAGATGTTGACGTCAGAATCCCCCTTGGCGTTCTCACCTGTATCACCGGAGTCTCGGGGTCAGGAAAATCATCCCTGGTGATTGAAACTCTGTACAAAGCCCTGGCGCAAAAGCTCCACCGGACGCGGGAAAAATCGGGACCGGTTAAAAACATGCTTGGTCTCGAATTACTCGACAAGGTGATCGATATCGACCAGTCCCCGATCGGCCGAACACCACGTTCCAACCCGGCTACTTATACCGGTGTTTTTACCGATATCCGGGAACTGTTTGCCCACCTTCCGGAAGCAAAAATTCGCGGTTACAAAGCAGGACGCTTCTCCTTCAACGTTAAGGGGGGTCGTTGTGAAGCCTGCAGCGGCGACGGCATCATCAAAATTGAAATGCACTTTTTACCCGATGTTTATGTGCAATGTGAAGTCTGCAAAGGAGCTCGCTACAATCGCGAAACCCTGGAGGTAAAATACAAAGGAAAAAGTATTGCCGATGTTCTCGATATGACGGTTAACCAGGCCAGCCGTTTTCTCGAAAACATTCCCAGGATCAGCAATAAACTGCAGACCGTGCGCGATGTCGGGCTCGGATATATCAAATTGGGACAGAGTGCCACAACCCTTTCTGGTGGAGAAGCACAACGGGTCAAATTGTCCCGCGAACTGAGTAAACGAGCAACCGGAAAAACCATCTATATCCTTGATGAACCGACCACCGGATTGCATTTTGCCGATATCCACAAGCTGCTCGAGGTACTTAATCGACTGGTTGAAACCGGAAATACGGTGGTCGTTATTGAGCATAACCTCGATGTCATTAAAACCGCTGATTACATCATTGACCTTGGGCCGGAGGGAGGAGCTCTCGGCGGAACTATTGTGGCCGCAGGCACACCTGAACAGGTTGCTCAATCGCCAAATTCCTATACCGGGAGTTTTTTGAGGGACTATCTAACCAATAAGTAACTTCCCTATAGTCATCTACGCAAAGTCTGCACATTCAAACAATTTATGTCGATAAAATAAGACCTTAAGTCTTTCACAAAAAAGTCGACAAAGACAAATATACACATTAAAGAAGAGTTATATCTTCAATATCAGCCAACTTATTTTTACTATCCACAAGGAGAGGAAAACAAGCAACGCGCAAGTTTTTAAGGCATAAGCATTGCAATACAATCATTTCAGGATATAAGCTT
Source organism: Desulfuromusa sp. (assembly GCA_027858895.1). Classification (GTDB taxonomy): domain Bacteria; phylum Desulfobacterota; class Desulfuromonadia; order Desulfuromonadales; family Geopsychrobacteraceae; genus Desulfuromusa. Next base: position 12,256 of record JAQIBX010000060.1, read on the forward strand.
GCCGGCAAGTCGCTTCAGTTAAAAAGGAGCACCCAAATGAAAAGTAAACTGTTCACCCTTTTTGTGCTAGTCGCATTTCTCAGCGCCTGCGCACCTCATCAAGCGCTCATCCAATCCGAACCGCCGGGAGCGATGGTCACTATTAATGGAACGGAGATCGGAAAAACTCCAATTCAGTTTGACTATGCTCTCAGCACTGGTAGTCAGCACCAGGTACAGATCTCTCGTCTGGGATACGAGCAGGTTGATCTGGCTATTAAGGCTGACAAAACTGACTCTGGCGCCATGAAACGTTGGCTGATGGCTGGAGTTGTCTGGAGTCCCCTCTGGGTCGGAACATTTTTCACAAAAAAACTGAAAGAAAGTTACTTGTTTGTTATGAAACGCAACAATCCGCAGCTGACAGCAATGCTCGATTAAGTCGTATTGAGCTGCAGACCTACCGGCAACAAAAAAACCAGCCTTTCTGAGCTGGTTTTTTTGCGACGCCATCAACCATAGATCCAGCGTGGCAAGAACAGTACCAGGTCGGGACAGAAGGTTAAGACCATCAGGATCGCAATTTGAATCAGTAAAAATGGCATAACCGCTTTTGACACATAAACCAGGTCGCGGTTAATCGTTGCTCCAGAGATATACAAACTGACCCCAAGCGGTGGGGTACAGTACCCAATTCCTAAATTGATGGTCATCAGCAAACCAAAATGCATGGTGTTGATGCCAAACTTACTAAGTAATGGTAAAAAAATCGGGGTCAGAATTAAGGTCGCTGAAATAATATCCATGAACATGCCGATGATCAGTAGTAGAATATTGACCGCCAGTAGAAACACCCAGGGAGATGAAATATTGCTGACAACGACGGTGGCGATCTTGTTGGGGATCTGTTCAAAGGTCAGATATTCGCCAAAAACCGAGGCACCAGCAACAATAATCAACAATGTTGCAGAAGTGACTGCCGATGATACAATCACCCGCTTTACATCCGTCAGTTTCATATCACGGTGAATACAGATCTCAACAAAAAAAGCGTAAAAGCACGCCACCACAGCGGCTTCATTGGCTGTGAACAGACCTGAATAGATCCCGCCAAAAATCAGTACCGGCAGCAACAATGCCCAGATACTTTCTCTGATAACTGCCAAAGCCTCCTTTAAACTCGGTCGGTTGGTGGTCTTCAATCCCTTTTTCTTGCAAGCAAAATAAGCATAGACGCTCATTGCGACCATGATCATCAGTCCGGGCACAAAACCGGTTAAAAACAGAGCTTCAAGAGGATCGTTACTGACCATGGCGTAAAGGATCATCGCAATCGAAGGGGGAATAACCACGCCAAGAATTGGAGCAGTCGTCATAATTCCGACCGAGAATTGTTCATCGTAGCCATTTTCGATCAATGCTGGAATCATAAACCCACCGATGGCAACCACCGTTGCAACCGTCGATCCAGAGATTGCACCGAAAAAACCACAAGCCAGAATCCCCGCCATTGCCAGGCCACCAGGGAGAAAACCGACCAGTACATTGGCGGTTTTGATGAGTTTTTCAACAATGCTGCCGGTGGTCATGATGTTGCCGCATAAGACAAAAAACATAACGACGACCAAAGCAAATTTATCCATGCTGCGATAGAGAACTTCGATAACAATCTGCGCATCAATCCCAAGCAGGCAAACCAGGCCAAAGGTACCGGTAAAAAACAACGCCATAAACACAGGGATAGTCGTAGCAAGACAACCAAGCAGCAGCCCAAGGATCAACAGGTAACCGGTATCCATTATTAGCGCTCCCCTGTCACATCTTGCTGGCTACGCCAGTCTTCAACCATAACCACTAGCGTGCGCAAAAACATCATCACCCCCATGAGCGGAAGAACGGCGTAGAAATACCATTCGGGGATCCGCAATGTGGCCGTACGGGCATACTCATCCTGAAACATCATCACCGTCATTTGCCCGCCGAGATACATCATAATCCCAGCAAAAAACAGAACTGCCAGATGAGAAAACAAGGTCAGGGGTTTCTTCAATACAGGGAAAATCTGCGGCAGGGCATCAATACGAATCAGTGAGCGACTGCGGATAGCAGCGACACAACCGATATAGGTGGAAAAGTAGATCACCTTACGTACCACTTCATCTGACCAATAGAGGCTGAAGTTGTCGGTTGTTTTGCGCAAAACAACATTGGCCATTGCAGTCAGCAAAGCGACACAGACAGCGATAAAAAGTGACCAGTCTTCAATAAAAAGAAAACTGCGGTCGATCGTTTTAAAGGCTTTTTTCAGCATGCTATCTCTTTTCTTTTGCAGCGCGAGTATTCCGGGGGCATGTAACGAGTACAGGTCCCCCGATTAAGCGATTGTCCCGAGTTTTTTCAGCACTATCAAATAATAAGGCCGGGAAGGCTTATCCTCCCCGGCCTCATGAACCGTGTGATTATACAGATTCAGCTATCAACTGCCAAGCTTTGCCCGAACCTTAGCCAAATAATCGGGACCGATTTTCTGCCCCCACTTTTCTAAAACTGGTTCAGCAAGTTTTTTCAGTTCGCTAATTTCATTCTCTGACAGCTGATAAAACTGGACACCTGCCTCTTTTGCCTTGGTCACCTGAACATCATACTGTTTGCGTGTCGCTTCTCGCGTTGCGGCACTCTCTTCGGTAATGACTGCCAGAAAAGTTGTACGTAAATCTGCTGGCAACTTATCCAGCCAGCGCTTGTTGATCAGATGAACAAACAATCCCTGAGCATAATTTAAGTCGGTAAAATATTTGGCAATGGTGAACTTTTTGGTGATATTACAAACAATGGCAGTGTGATCAAGTCCGGAAATAACACCAGTTTGTAGAGCCTGTGGCACATCTGGCCAAGGCATAACAGTGAATTTAAGGCCCCAGGCTTTATAAAAATCGGTATTAACCGGAGCCTGCGCAACCCTGAAATTAACCCCTTTAGCAGCAGCGAGGTTCTCTACCGGTGTGGTTGTCGCCCAGCCATAAGGGCCATAGCCGGTAAAATCGGCGACATAAATACCTTGGGGCAGAGCCCCTTCTGCAAACGGTGTCCAAAGCTCCGAATCATCCCGAAAAGTATCCAGTTTATCAAAGGTGTCAATAACATAAGGAAGATTAACGATACCAAGGCGATCCGACACATTGGCCGCAGCGACAGAAGAGCTGAGCATTCCCTGCACCGCACCAAGCTTCAGCTTACTGATGACATCTTTCTCTCCGCCCAGCTGCGCCAGCGGACGATAATCGACATAAATCTGTCCATTGGTTTGCGCCCAGACTTTGTCGCGAATCCGATAACCTACCGCAACACCTTCGATCACGGGATGGGAGATATTCGAAAGAATGTAGGTGTATTTTGCGCCACTTGGATCAAATGCCGGCTGCCAGGCGGCCAACGGATCCTTCTTTTTGGCTGCCATACTGGCAACCGGCAGACACAATGCTAACATCAACAACAAAACTAAAAACTTTTTCATCTGAAACCTCCTTGATAAGTTAAAAGAAAAACCTTATGTTTAGTCATCACAAAATAAAGTTGGATATTAGTAAAATCAAGTATTTACGGAACAAAAGATAGCCTTTTTAGTTTGTCTGGGTCAAGTAGTAATCCCTCCGGTCAAGGTTCTAAAAAGCAGAACTGAATTTTCCTGCTCTTTTCCCGCATCAACGTCTAGTGTATGCTCAGAAAAAACTTTTAAGGAGTCTCTCATGTCACGTTTTATTCTTTCGTTATTGCTATTGTTAAGCTCTCTGTCTATCAGTGCCTATGCTGCTCAACAGCAAGGACCGTCAAATAGCGTCTCTGCGGCACTTTCCTCCTATTACCCCCAGATCAAATATCAACAGATCAACCCAACTCCGGTTGACGGAGTTTATGAAGTTGTAGTTGAAAATGGTGAGATTGTCTACTTTGTACCCGCTTCCGGACATATGTTCTTCGGTGAACTCTGGACGGTTGATGCTCATAACCTGACTCGAGAGAGCAAAAATAAGCTACTATCCTCCAAATTGAGTTTATTTCCCCTCGATCAAGCGATCAAAATCGGGGAAGGCCCAAATCAAGTGATTGAGGTCACTGATCCTGATTGCCCCTTCTGTCGCCAAAGCTCTGATTTTTTCGCCGGACGAGATGATGTGACTCGGTATGTTTTCCTTTTTCCCCTTGATCAGCTCCATCCCCAGGCCGCTGCAAAAGCACGCTATATTCTTACAGCAGAAGATCCGGAACTTGCCTATGAAGAAGTGTTCAGCGGCAAATTTGATTCTCAGCCGGTTCCTGAGGTGATTGATAATGGCATGCTTGATCTACACCGGAAAGTTGCCAATAACATTGGGATCAACGGAACACCACGCTTCTGGATTAACGGCCAACACGTTGCCGGATTCAATCCGCAGCAATTTGAAAAACTGTTGAGTAACTAGACTGGATTCTCTCTACATGAAGCAGAAAATATTAGCACAACGCCCCGAACTGCTCGCGCCGGCAGGGAGTCTCGAAGCTTTTTTTGCCGCAGTCGATGCTGGCGCTGATGCTGTTTATACCGGGCTGAAAGAGTTTTCTGCTCGCGCTAAAGCAAAAAATTTCAGCCTGAAAGATATCGAAAAAATTACCTATTACATGCAACAACGGGGAAAACGACTCTATGTTGCTCTCAATACCCTGGTAAAAGAGAATGAACTGTCTCAGTTGATCGATACCTTGGGCGCCTTGGAAGAGATCGGTGTCGATGCCGTGATTCTGCAAGATCTGGCGGTCTGGAAACTGGCGAAAGATCATTTTCCCGGCTTGGAGCTACATGCTTCCACACAGATGACCATCCACAATGCGGCTGGAGTTAAAATGCTGGAACGGATGGGGTTCACCCGCGGGGTCCTGGCTCGAGAGATGACTCTCGACGAGATTGCTGCGATTCGACAGCAAACCACCCTTGAACTGGAACAGTTCATTCACGGGGCTCTCTGTTTTTCTTACAGCGGGCAATGTTATTTTTCTTCCTTCCTCAGTGGCAAAAGCGGTAATCGCGGGCGCTGTTCTCAACCCTGTCGCCGTAACCATCGCTACCGTCAGCAAGAAGGTTATTTTTTTTCTCCCAATGATCTCTCTGCGATTGATCTCTTACCAGAGTTGGAAAAAGCTGGCATCTGCAGTTTAAAAATCGAAGGGCGGATGAAAAGTGCCGAATATGTCCATAAAGTTGTCAAAGCCTATCGGCAGGTTCTCGATGCACCGGAGGGTCAACGTCAAGCGATCCTGAAAGAGGCTAAAATATTGCTCAAAGAGAGTTTTGGTCGCCAGCCAACCAAAGGTTTTCTATCGGGTGGGCAGCCGAGTGATATGGCCATCCCGGCACATAAAGGGGCAACCGGGCGTTATTTGGGAGAGATTATCCGAGTACGCGGCGGAGAGATCAGTTTTAAAACCAAAGAGGGTTTCCACCTTGGGACTCGTCTGCGAGTCCAGCCAGCAATCGATAAAAGTGGCACCGCCTTTACGGTCAGGCAGTTAATACTGGGGAAACAGACGGTTAACAAGGTTCCCGCAAATAGTTTAATCAGCGTTCCTTCCACTTTTAACAATCAGTTCAAGGTTGGCGACAGCGTTTTTATGGTCTCCTCAGCCAGCGCTTTTTCGATGAGTGATTCTGCTTGTCTCCGGAAATTGAGCAATGTTCAACCTCCACCTGAAACTGTCGATTTACAGATTGAGGTCAATACACAGCAACTACAACTGACAGCAACGATTGGCTCTGAATCCCAGCAGTTTCAATTTTCTATCGACAGCTTTCCAGCCCAGGATCAGGGTCTCGATAAAAAAATCCTCCGGCAAACCTTTGAGGTCACTGCCGGGGAACCCTTTGCATTGGGGGCGCTTGAGTGCGGTCAGTTACCAGAGATCGTTATTCCACCCAAACAACTGAAACAGATCCGACGCGATCTTTATGCCGAATTGCGTAAAAGTCACCAGCCGCAAAAACAACGGCTCAGAACAGTGCATTTACAAAGTGCCCGTAACGCCCTATTCCCGCTGGCGCCTGTATCGCCGAGGCAACAACAAATCCGCATCCTCCTGCGCAATTCCCGCGATCAACGGATTCTTCAAGATCAAAACGTTGACCAGATTCTGATTCCTTTAACCGGACAGAATGTACAGCATGCCAATAAATTACTGCGTCGGACAAACCAACTGATCTGGGATGTCCCCTTTGTCATTTTCGATAAAGACTGGCACGACACCCGTAACGCCATCCGCCAACTGGCACAAATGGGCTTCGGTAATTTTCGCCTGAATAACCTGGGCCATTTTCCCCTCTTTGATAAAATTCAGAATCTGAACCTGTACAGCAGTTTTAGACTATTCTCCCTGAGTAGTCAGGCAATTGCCGCTCTGGCAGAACTTGGAATCAAGGAAGCAGAACTTTATATCGAAGATGATCGCAAAAACCTCTCAGACATTCTCCGCCATCAGCTGCCAATCCCGACAGCAATGACTGTTTACGCCAGTGTTCCACTCCTGACCTCACGGATAAAAATTAAAAATGTCCGTTCCGACAACCCGGTTCTTTCTGATCGTGACGATGCTTATCGGGTCCAACAACGGCAGGGATTAACCTGGCTGAACAGCGAAACCGATTTTTCTTTTATTGCCGATATACCGGAGCTGGAACGTTTAGGTTGCCATAACTTCATCATTGACCTGTCCCACCTTGGCCCGTTCAGCCAGCAGGGAAAACAGGTTCTCGATGCAGTCAAGCGAGGCTATGATCCGCAAGGGAGCAGTAAGTTTAATTATGAACGGGGGCTGGAATAATTTTGTTGGCCAATTTTTCACAAGATTGATTGCCCTGCCCAACAATCCTGATTATAGTGGGCGATTAAATTTACCCCACCACATCACTTTTGGAGGTTCAACGTGTTCCCAAGTAAATATCGTGTGCACGCTTTTCTAGCAATCATAGCATTAATTATTATTTTTTACCCGAGCATCAGCCGCAAACCTGACCAGCAAAGGGTTGATGACTCAACCATTGCCGCGACTCACTTTTTTGAGTTGGTTGATTCCGGACAATATGAACAAAGCTGGGAGGCGTGTTCTGCCTATTTGAAAGGTGACGTTGCGCAGCAAGAGTGGGTCGAGCGGCTCTCTGCAGTTCGCACTGTTGCCGGAAAACTGCTGGAACGAAATCAGACTGATTACACCTATACCAGGGATGCCGGAGCAAGTATCCCGGATGGGGAATACATGGTCTACCATTTTGATTCAAAGTTTCAAAACAAGGATCATCTTACTGAAACCGTGACTATCATGCTTGAACAAGATAAAAACTGGCGGGTTGCTGGTTATTTTATTGATTAAAGCAATTCAGCAGATCCATTACACATCGATAGGAACC
>JAQIBX010000101.1 GCA_027858895.1 Desulfuromusa sp.
ATGGCACAAATACACTGTTATGTCCCTGACAAGATTGCTGAAAAATTTCGCAAAAAAGCTGAGCATGCTCACCTTTCTACTTCAAAATACCTTGCCTTACTGGTCAAGAATGAAACCGAATCTGAATGGCCAGAAAACTATTTTGATCTGTTTGGCTCTTGGGAAGGCACCCCCCTTGAGCGTCCGAAGCAGGGTGAATATGAGCAGCGTCCGGAATTGAAATAGATGTATCTACTTGATAGCAATGTTTGCATCCACCTACTCAATGAGAAAAGTTCTGAAATAGAGAAAAATTTCAGATCTCATTCGCCCGCAGATATTTTTTTGTGCAGCGTTATTAAAGCCGAGTTACTCTATGGGGCAAGACACAGTCAAAGAGTCAGTGATAATCTACAACGTTTAAAACTTTTTTTTGCTCCACTTGGAAGTATCCCATTTGATGATCGATGTGCTGAGGAATACGGGTTGGTACGATCAGCGCTAGCCGAACAAGGGAAAATCATTGGACCGAATGATATGTTAATTGCAGCAATTGCTCGCGCCAACGATGCCACCCTGATCACTCATAATACAAGAGAGTTTGGTCGAGTTCCCAGCCTCAAACTTGAAGATTGGGAAGTGAATTAGCTCATATATTTTGCAAAGAGGGGCTTTCCTTAAGGTTTAAAATCAAAAACAGATTTTTAGTTTTGGACCTTCTCTCTCCATCTCAGCGTTAAGGCTTTTGACCCCCTTGGTGTTCTTTGCGCCTTGGTGGCTATATTTCAGTAGGATCTATGAACATCCTTTCTCTTAATCAAGTTAGTCACGCCTTTGGTGGGCCTAAACTCCTCGACAAAGCCAGCCTGCAAATTGAATCGGGTGACCGAATCTGCCTGTTGGGCCGCAATGGAACGGGTAAGTCCACACTGCTGCACCTGCTCAATAATGACTCTCCTCCCGATTCTGGAGAAATAATCCGCATGCAGGGGATCACAACAGCCTATGTTCCCCAGGAATTTCCTGAGAGTTGGGCAGGTGAAGTTCGTCACACTCTGCAACAAATATTAGCTACGCAAGGGATAGAGCCACATCTCGCCAACATCAGTATTGAACAGACGCTGAGTCAACTTGACCTCGATCCAGAAGCGGAATTATCGACCCTCTCCGGAGGGCTGAAGCGGCGTGCCCTGTTAGCGACGGCACTGGTTCAAGATCCCGATCTATTGTTACTGGATGAACCGACCAATCATCTTGATATCACTGCCATTTGCTGGCTGGAAAACTTTCTTCAACGGCTACGCAAAACGCTGATTTTTATCAGTCATGACCGCACCTTTGCCCGCAATCTAGCCAATCGGATTATCGAATTAGACCGCGGTCAACTGCAAGATTACCGCTGTAATTACGCGACTTATTTAGAACGACGTCTGGATGTTTTGCATAGCGAAGACAAAGCCTGGGCGCGCCTTGATCAGAAACTGGCAGAAGAGGAAGTCTGGATTCGCAAAGGAATAAAAGCACGCCGCACCCGCAATATGGGTCGCGTGCGCGAGTTACAGAAGCTTCGAGAAGATAGGCGTGACCGCCGCGATCGCACCGGCCAAGTACGCCTGCAATTGGAGTCGGGTCAACGTAGCGGACAGATGGTGCTGGAAACAGAACAGCTCAGTTTCAGCTATGACAACAACCGGGTTATCGATTCACTTGATTTACGCATTATGCGCGGCGACCGCATCGGGCTGATTGGTCCCAATGGGAGCGGCAAGACCACCCTGCTGAAAATTTTAACCGAGGAGCTGCAACCAACCGCAGGTAACTTGCGGCACGGCACCAATCTGCAGATTGCCTACTTTGACCAGCTTCGTGAACAGTTGGATGAAGATAGAAGTGTCAAGCAGAACATTGCTGATGACCATGACCAAGTGATGATAAACGGCAACCCGCGTCATATTTATGGCTATCTACAAGATTTTCTGTTTACCCCGGAACGCGCCAGAACCCCGGTACGGGTTTTGTCAGGAGGCGAGAAAAACCGCCTGCTGCTGGCCAAACTTTTCACCCAGCCCGCCAATCTGTTGATTCTGGATGAGCCGACCAATGACCTCGATATGGAAACGCTGGATCTGCTGGAAGAACTGCTGCTTGATTACCAGGGGACAGTACTGCTGGTCAGCCACGACCGCAGCTTTCTCAATAATGTTGTCACCAGTTCACTGATATTTGATGGCAAGGGCAACGTTGATGAAGTCATCGGCGGTTACGATGATTGGCTGGCAACCCAGGCAGCACCGGAAACCCCAGCCAAAAAAGAGAAAAGAAAACCAGTACAGCGCAAAGAGCGTCCACGCAAAATGAGTTTTAAAGAAAAAAAAGAGCTGGAATACCTGCCGGAAAAAATTGAGTCCTTGGAGACCGAACAAACCCTGTTGCATGAAAAAATGGCCAGCCCGGCTATTTATAAAGAAGGTGGGAGTTCTTTGATTGCCACTCTGAAGAATCGTCTACATGCGGTAGAAACCGAATTGGAAGAAGCATATCGAAGATGGGATGAGCTGGATCAAATTCCTGATTAAAACCGAATAATTTCAACGGAGAGCCGCTGAGAACAAAGAGGAGGAGAGAAAACCGCTCTTAAGCCTTTATATAAATCTAAAATTGCTTGTTTATTTTCTCTGCCTCTCTCCGCCTCTCCGTTAAATCTTACCCGGGTGCAGATCAGCTCCACAAAACTTACAATGTTTTGCATTAATATCATGCCCTTCGGCACTGCATTCGGGACACGCCTGGGTGGAGATATTCCGCCTGAAGGTGAGCTCTGCAGTGACAATCCCGGTTGGGATGGCAATAATGCCATAACCAAGGATCATCACCAATGAAGCGATCGCCTGACCCAGGCTGGTCTGTGGCGAAATATCCCCATAACCGACCGTGGTCATCGTCACAACGGCCCAGTAGATGGAACGTGGAATGCTGGTAAAGCCATTTTCCGCCCCTTCAACGAGATACATCACTGAGCCAAAGAGGACCATCAGCAGAAAAACTGAGAGCAAAAAAACCGCAATCTTGCGCCGACTGGCCCAAAGGGCACGTTGCAGAAAATTGGATTCGCCAACATATTGTACCAGTTTCAACACCCGGAACACCCGCAGCAAACGGAGGATCCGAATCACCAGGAAAAATTTTCCCGCGGGCAAGAATAAGCTGACATAAGAGGGGAGAATCGAGAGCAGATCGACAACACCGTAAAAGCTTCTGGCATATTTGATCGGACGGCCAATACAGCTGAGACGGAGAACATACTCAACGGTAAATATGATGGTAAAAAACCACTCCAGAAAAAGAAACCACTGACCGTATTGAATATTCAGAGCGACAACACTATCGAGCATGACCACAATTACGCTGATGACAATGCTTAAGATTAAGACAACATCAAATAGCTTACCTGCTGGAGTATCGGCCTCAAAAATGATTTCATGCAGACGATGCCGCAGCAGATGATCAGACTTAGGTTTGCTTTCGGGCATGATTTCCCCACAATCTACACTCACCACAGAGGCACTAAGGCACAGAGAAAATCACTTTTTTGATTTTGCCACTCTCAGTGCCTCTGTGTCTCAGTGGTATATTTTTTCTTTTCTAATCCGGCAATACTTCCGCAACCAGATCAAGAATATGGACAACCCGCTGTTTTTCAGCAGCATGATTGATACTGTCCTGTAATTGCATAATACAACCGGGACAGTCAGTTGCAACCAGCTCTGCACCACTTTCGACAATAAATCCCGCCTTTTTGGCGCCAATTTTTTTGCTGGTGTCATAATGGTAAACGGAATAAGTGCCGCCCAAACCACAGCAGGTTCCGGCAGCTTCCATTTCAATAAATTCGACCTGCGGCAAAGCCTTCAGAATTGCACGCGGTTCTTTAGTGATGCCATGATTGCGCAAGTGACAGGGGTCATGATAAGTCACTTTGATGCGATCTTTCCGCTTCGGCAATTCGGCCAGTTTTTCAGCAAAGCCCTGCTCAATCAGAAAGACAAAAATATCTTTGACCTTAGCCCCAAACTGGTCGAATTCTTCCCCCATTCCCGAATAGATTTGGGTCAATCCAGAGTGACAGGACGCACAGGCAGTGACGATGTAGTCGTAATTGTTCTGTTGGAATACCGCCAGATTTTCTTCCGCTAAAGATTCTACCGTCTTCGCCGCCCCGGCAGAAACGGCCGGCAATCCACAGCAAACCTGAGCCTTGGGAATAATAACCGTCACACCCATAAACTTCAGCGCCTTCAACAACGCCTCGCCCGAATCGGGGTACATATAATTGATGCCACAGCCGGTAAAAAAAAGGACCGTTGGCTTATCAGCATCGCCACGGATAATTTCAGGATAGCGCTCTCGGAAAGGTTTTGTCGTCAATGGCGGCAGGGTTCGATCCGAACTGATAAATGGTGCTGGAAAGCGCAACCGCAAGCCGCTCTGCTCGGGGATCTTTTTGAACAATAATTTGGAAAAAGTCCCGCCCCCTTTGGCCAACAGATTCATCAGACCCTGGTTTTTCAAAACCGCTCCGACCCCCTTGCCAAAAGTTGACAGTCCCTTACGGCTAGCAATTTCACGCCGGGTCGCAGCAACAATATCCTCAGTATGAACCTTGTTTGGACACTGCGCATAACAACTGCCACAAAGCAAACATTGGGACATATCGAGGAGAAACTTTTCCTCCAGATCAACCTCCCCCTTCAGCAGGGCATCAGCCAGAGCGATCTTGCCACGCGCGACGCGTCCTTCATGCTTCTCAGCAGCAAAAGCAGGACAATAGGCACGGCAACCACCGCATTTGACACATTGGTCGATCTCATCTTTATAATCTGCAAGTTTTTTCAGTTTTGCCATATTCAAACCTCTGCCAGAAAAAATAAAATCTTTTTACCACTGAGTCACTGAGACTCTGAGAAAGTCAAAAGAAAGAACTAAAACCAAAAAACAATAGCTTCCCCTCTGTGTCTTTGTGCCTCTGTGGTCAATTTTTGTTTTTCATAGTATTCCCAGTTACACATCACTCGGAAAAATTTTCCCCGGGTTGAGGATATTATTTGGATCAAGCGCCCGCTTGATCGTCTTCATGTAGTCAATCGTTGTCGCTGACAGTTCCATATCGAGAAAAGGTGCTTTCATAATCCCGACACCATGTTCGCCACTCATCGTTCCACCTAACTCAAGCGCCCCCTCGAAGACCTCAACGACCGCTTTTTCAGCTTTTTCATGATCACCAGGGATGTCCCCGTCAACCATGATATTGACATGGATGTTGCCATCGCCAGCATGGCCATAATTGACAATCGGAATTTGATATTTAGCAGAAATCCGTTCGATTTTGCGGATCATATCCGGCACCTTGGAGCGCGGCACACAGATATCTTCGTTGAACTTATCTGGATTAACCTGGCGTAGCGACGCCGAAATAGAGCGTCTGATCTGCCAGAGCGCTTCACTTTCTTCGGGCGTTTCAGCAACCCTGATCTCAACGACACCAAGCGGCTGAACAATGGCTGAAATCTTGGCAACCTGCTTATTCAGAAATTCAAGATCACCATCCACCTCGATCAAAAGAACCGCCTGTGCTGCGTCGGGGACGTCCAGATCAGTGGCTTGGCGGATACAATCAAGGGTCCGTGCGTCCAGAAATTCGAGCGTCGTTGGAATAATTTTCCCCCGGATAATTGAGGAAACTGCTTGCGCTGCTCCATCAATAGAATCGAACAGCACCAGCATGGTCTTCTTCGCTTCGGGCTTCGGCAAGAGCTTAACAATGATTTTGGTAATAACAGCCAGAGTTCCCTCGCTGCCACAGATCAGCTTGGTCAGGTCGTAACCGACCACCCCTTTCATCGTCGGCCCACCGGTTTTGATGATGTCACCGGTCGGAGTCACAATTTCCAGCCCGATAATGTAGTCTTTGGTCACCCCGTATTTGACGCAACGTGGTCCCCCGGCACATTCAGCCACATTACCACCCATAGTTGACACCTTAAGAGAAGCGGGATCGGGGGGATAAAACAGACCAACTTTTTCGACTCTTTTTTGGAAATCCTCGGTCACAACACCGGGTTCTATGGTTGCAACAAGGTTCTCTTCATCAATTTCAAGGATGTTATCAAGACGTGTCAAACCAAGGACAATTCCCCCGGCGGTTGGCACACTGCCACCGGTGAAACCGGTTCCTGCTCCACGCGGAAAAACCGGAATTTTCTTTTCGTTAGCCAACTTCATGATCTGGCTGATTTCTTCTGCACTGCCGGGATGGACAACCACGTCAGGAAG